>JAFASX010000130.1 GCA_019244295.1 Pseudonocardia sp. | reverse complement strand
CCGAATTGCGCAGCGTCTCACACAGGTCAACAATGTGCTCTCGGCGGATGTAGAGGGTGATCTCGCCTCGCTCCACCGTGACCTGCCGGATCGCGGTATCGGGGATACCGCGATCGGCCATCGCCGCGCGCAGCTGGTCAACGAACTCGTCGAACCAGCCTCCGTAGGGACGCTCGGCCGGCACCGGAGCGTAGGCCGGCAGCCGCAGCCCGCCAAAGCCTGAGGTGTCCCCCGTGTCATGCACGCCGAACATGCCGGCCCTTGCCCGGCCGACGACTACCTGGCTCGGCTCAGTCCGGCCGCCGGGCTCGCGAGCGGCCAGGCCGTTCGGGCCATGGTCCCCAGGCCGGTCCGCCGAGGACCCCTCGCCACCGGATAGGGGTTTCGTCATCTCGCTCACCGACTCACTTCTTTTTGGCGTACTTCACCGACGAGGGCAGCAGCTCCAAGCGCTCACCACGCTGCGCTTTCAGCGCGGCCCGCCTCGGACCCAGGGGCTCATCCATGATCTTCTGGTGAAGCTTGAGAATGGCGTCCATCAACATCTCGGGGCGTGGAGGGCAACCAGGCAGGTACATGTCCACCGGAACGATGTGGTCCACGCCCTGCACAATCGCGTAGTTATTGAACATCCCACCAGATGACGCGCATACGCCCATCGCCAGAACCCAGCGCGGCTCAGGCATTTGGTCGTAGATCTGACGCAAAACCGGGGCCATCTTGTTGCTCACCCGACCGGCCACAATCATCAAATCGGCTTGCCTCGGCGAAGCGCGGAACACCTCCATCCCGAAGCGGGCCAGGTCATAGCGCGGCGCACCGGTGGTCATCATCTCGATCGCGCAACAAGCCAGGCCAAAAGTGGCCGGCCAGAGTGACGACTTACGAGTCCAGTTGACCAGCTTCTCGACGCTGGCCAGCAGCACTCCGCTCGGCAGCTTTTCTTCGAGTCCCATCGGATGCTCCTAGTTCCAGTCCAGGCCGCCTCGGCGCCACACGTAGACGTAGGCGAAACCTACGGTGGCGATGAACAGCACGATCTCGACGAGTCCGAACAAACCGAGCGAATCGGCGGTCACCGCGAAGGGGTAGAGGAACACCATCTCGATGTCGAACAGGATGAACAACATCGCGGTGAGATAGTAGGCGACCGGCATTCGGCCCGCGCCGACCACCGGTTGCGGTGACGGTTCAATTCCGCACTCGTAGGCGTCGAGCTTGGCTCTGTTGTATCTGCGCGGCCCGATCAACGGAGCGACGGCCACCGAGAACACCGCGAACGCGCCGGCCAGCGCGAACATCAACACCAGCGGGAGGTAAGGCTCGAGCATCGTGTCCTCCGGTACTTCCGTCTGTGGCCGCGTCGACCCTAATCACACACTCACCCCGAGAATGAGTGAGGTGATCCTTACTTCAAACTCGGGGTAAGCCTGGTCATTGCATGGATGACCCGGTCGGTGGCATCGCCGCCCCTCGGGTCGTAGAGGTTGGCTAATACTTTCAGTAAGAACGCCATCAACGTCTTGCGCGGCAGGCCGTGTCGGGTGGCCAATCGCATCACGGTCGGGTTTCCGATCGCCCGGGAGAACAAGTTGCCCAACCGGTAGTAGCCGCCCAGAGCCGACCGCATGGCGAGCGGATAGTTGCGCAGGGCATGCTCGGCGGCCGGTCCAGACCGGGCTAGCGCCTGAATCGCGCAACCGGCCGCGATCGACGACGACTCCATCGCATAGGCGATGCCTTCACCATTGAACGGATTCACTGTGCCAGCGGAGTCACCAACCAGCAACAAACCCGGCCGGTAATGCGGAGTGCGGTTGAAACCCATCGGGAGCGCCGCGCCACCGATCGGTCCCACCGCGTTTTCCTCGCGGTAACCCCACTCGCCCGGCGTACTGTTCAACCAGGACGACAACAGGGCCCGATAGTCGGTGGAACCGAACGCGCGGCTGGTGGATAAAATGCCGAGGCCCACATTCGACGTGCCGTCGCCCATCCCGAATATCCAGCCGTACCCTGGCAGCAACTTGGGATTGTCAGGATCGGACCGGTCCCACAGCTCCAGGTGCGACTCCAGGTAATCGTCGTTCGTGCGCGGGCTGGTGTAGTAACGGCGTACCGCCACCCCCATGGGGCGGTCGTCCCGCTTGACCATGCCCAGGCTCAGCGCCACCCTGGCCGACACCCCGTCGCACGCGAACGTCAGCGGCGCACGGAAACTGACCGGCCGTTTGTCCTTGCCCCGACCGACGTGGCCGCGGACCCCGGTGATCCGACCGGTCCGCTCGTCCAGCGTCGCCGCCGTGACCGTGGTGTCCTCCCGCAGCCGAGCGCCGGACTTCTGCGCGTGCCGCACCAACAGCTCGTCGAAGTCCCGCCGGCGTCGCACCGCGCCGAAGTCGGGGAAGCTCCCCAGCTCGGGCCAATCGAGCTCGAGGCTGACCCCACCACCGAGCACCCGCAGGCCACGGTTGTGCAGCCAGCCGCCTGCCTGCGAACAGTCGACGCCGAGGTCGATGATCTGCTTCATCCCGCGCGGGGTGAACCCGTCTCCGCAGACCTTGGGCCGGGGGAACGTGGCCTTCTCCAGCAGGAGCACGTCCAGCCCGCCCCTGGCCAGATAAGCCGCGGCGGTGGAGCCGGCCGGACCGGCGCCGACCACGATCACGTCGGCTTGGGATTCAAGGTCTGCCATCGGACTCCCAGTGCTGCGCGGTCGTGGTGGAAGCCACTGGCGCGCTTGTGAACGGATTCACGAAGTCGGTCGCGAGTGTACGGCCCCGCCGCCCGGCGTGCGCGGCGGAACACGCGGCTCCAATTCTAGGCTGACGGACGTCGGGCTCGGTGCAGTGCCACTATCCCACCAGTGAGGTTGCGCCATGCTATGTTCACCCAACCGGCTGAGGCAATCCACTCGGCTAGCAGGCGCTGGTCGGGCCAGGCTTGAATGGACTCGGCCAGGTAAACGTAGGCGTCGGGGTTGCTACTGACCTTTTCAGCGATCTTCGGCAACCCCCGCGTCAAGTATTTGCGATAGACATGCGCCAACGGAGCCCAGGTCGGCGTGGAAAACTCACAGACCACCAGCCGCCCGCCAGGTCGAGTCACCCTCGCCAGTTCGGCCAGCCCCGCTTGCGGATCGGCCAGGTTGCGCAACCCGAACGAAATAGTTGCCGCATCGAAGCTGGCGTCAGCGAACGGCAGGTGCAGCGCGTCGGCGGCGACCATCGAGACGGTGCGGTGCCGGCCCCGCCGTTGACCGGAGCGCAACATGCCGAGCGAGAAGTCGACCGCCAGGCACCAGGCGCCGGTTCTCGCTAGTCCCACGGTAGATACCCCGGTGCCGGCGGCCAGGTCGAGCACCCGCTCCCCAGCGATCGGGTTCAGTGCGCGGCGAGTGGCGATTCGCCATAACCGGTCCTGCCCACCGGAGAGCAGCGTGTTTGTCACGTCGTAGCGGCGGGCCACGGCGTCGAACATCCGCGCCACGTCGCGGGGGTTCTTGTCTAGGCCAGCGCGCTGCCGCCGCGTGGCCTGTGAGTGGTGAGTATGGCTATAGCCATACTCACCACTCACAGGCCACCGCCGAAGGCGGCAAGCATGCCACTGACGGCGGACGGCCAGGTGAACTCCTCGGCGCGCGCCCTGGCCGCCGCCCTTCGCCCCGCTTCCTCAATGGCGAGCAGGACCCGCACCGCATCAGCGAACTTAACCGGGTCGTCGGCCACTGCGGCGCCGCAGGACGGCCGGATGATCTCCGCCAGCGCGGAGGACCGCGAAACCACCACCGGGGTGCCGCTGGCCAGCGCTTCTAAGGCAGCCAGCCCGAACGTCTCGTGCGGGCCCGGCGCGAGCGAAACATCCGCCGAGGCCAGCAGCCGGGCTACCAAGGCTCGTTCACGCACGAACCCCAAGAAGGTGACCGGCAGCCCACGTGCCCGTCGCTGCAGCGCCGCCCGCCGGGGTCCGTCCCCGGCCACCACCAGCCGCACCCGCCGGCCCGCCTCGTGCAGCGCGGCTACAGTGTCCACGCTGCGCTCGACGTGCTTCTCCACCGACAGCCGCCCACAGTGCACCAACAACGCCGCGTCCCGGCCGGACTGGCCGACCAGCTGTCCGCGCAGCCCGTCATCCCGGTTGGCCGGGGAGAACGCGGCGAGATCAACCCCGAGCGGGACCTGCAGCACGTTGGTCGCCCCGATCCGGTCGAACTCGGCACGGGCGAAACCGGTGGTGCACACCACGGTGTCGTAGTGCGCGGCCATCCGGGCGTTGGCGTAGTCAGCCACCCGCCGAGCCGCTGGTCCGGGCAACAGAAACTGCTCAAGCAGCCGGTCCAGCCGTTCGTGCGAGATCACCACGCTGGGCACGCCCCGGCGAGCTGCCCAGGTACCCAGGCCGCGCAGGGTCAGCCGGTCGGACACCTCGATGGCATCCGGACGCAGCCAGTCGAGCAACCGATGTACCCGCCACGGGTCCACCGCGCGGTAGCCACCGGTGCCTGGCAACCGAGGAGCCGGCAGTGTCAATCGACGCACCCCTGTGGGCAACGTCTCATCGGCGGGTCTTGGACCGGGCACCACCAGTACGACCTGATGACCGCGCGCGGCGTAGCCCGCGCCGAGGTGGTGCAATGCGGTACGCAAACCGCCAGAACGCGGGCCATAGAAATTGGCCAGCTGGACGATCAGCACCGAGCTGTCTCCCGGGGCTTAGGCCGCTCTAGGCCGCTCGAGGGGAAATACCGTTGTTTCCGGCGAGCTCAGCGTAGTGGGCGACCAGTTGATCGCAGACGGACCCCCAGTCCCGGCGCAGCACCGACCGGCGTGCCGCCAGGCCGCACGCACGTCTCCGTTCGGGGTCAGCGAGCGCGTCGACCGCGGCGCGCAACGCCGAGGCGGATGCCGGGTCGGAGGGATCGGAACCCGGTGGTATGAGGTAGCCGGTGCGTCCCGGGGCGACCAGATCTCTCGGGCCGCCGGCGTCCAGAGCCACTACCGGAACGCCGCTGGCCAGCGCCTCTTGCACCGCTTGACAAAACGTTTCCGAAGGGCCGGTGTGCACGAACACGTCAAGCGAGGCGTAGATCTCGGCCAGCTCCTCGCCGTCGCGGAAACCGAGGAAGGTCGCGCCAGGCAACGACTCACGCAGCTTCGACTTACTCGGCCCGTCGCCCACCACCACCAGCTTCTTCCGCCGGTCCCCGGTCAGCGCGGCCAGGCGCTCCACTTGCTTCTCCGGGGCCAACCGGCCGACGTAGCCGACCACCAGCTCTCCGCGCGGGGCGAGCAGCCGCCGCAGGCTCTCCGATCGGCGAGACGGACGGAACCGGCTGATGTCCACCCCGCGCACCCACTGGTACACCCTGGGCACACCCCGCGAGCGCAACGCGTCGGCGGCCCAGCTGGACGGGGCAAGCGTCCGATCGGCCAACGAGTGCAACCGGCAGGTCCAGCGCCACGCGGCCCGCGCGGTCAACCCGAGCCCGTAGGATGCCGCGAACCCCGCCACATCAGTCTGATACACCGCCACCGTAGGGATCTTGAGCCGGCGGGCGGCCGCCAAGCCCCGGGCGCCTACCACGAACGGCGCGGCCAGATGCACCACATCTGGCACGAACTCTCGCAGCGCGGTGAGCACCCGCCGGGTCGGCAGCCCCACCGGCATGGAGTTCACCACAGGCAGGTTCAGCGCCGGTACCCGGACCACCGGGGTCCCCTGGTAGCTGGTCGGCTCCCCGATCCTAGGGGCGATCACCAGCACCTTATGCCCACCCCTGCGCAGGTGCTCGATCACCCTCAACACCGAGTTGGTCACCCCATTGATGGTGGGCAGGAAACACTCCGACACAATTGCCACGCGCACATGTTGGACAATGCCCCCACAATCCCCCTGTTGGAAGGCCTCGGCATGACCCTGGGCCGAACTCGCCGCCAACATCTCACCCCATTTGCCCCGAACCTGTGCGCAGCTGTCGTTGGCGGTCACGGTAAGCCCTCGGGCGCGCCTGGGCCACCAACCGGACGGTGTTGCGCTGGTAATTGGCGACACGTCACCCACTGGACGCACCTGGGTCACCCATCACAGCCACGCTTGAGGCGATATGACCGTGCTGTTCTCTCCCCCCACCGAGCCAGTGGACCCCGGGTTGCTCTCGCGCGCACTCGAGGTCGGCGGCAGGCTGGCCAACGACGCGGCCGAGGTCATCGCGGCCACCGCGCAGCGCGGCGGCCGGCTCGACGCCGGCATCGGAACGCACCCGTACGACTGGGTCACCGATACGTACCGCACCCTGGAACGGCATACCCGCCGGGTACTGGCCTCCGAGTTCCCGGACATCCCACTGGTCGGCGGCGCCTACAGCGGTGCCGCCGATACCCCACCGGCCCGGTACCGGTGGGTGGTTGACCCGGTGGGCGGCAGCGCCAACTACGTCGCCGGATTGCCGTGGTATGCCTTCAGCCTGGCTTTGCTGGACGC
This sequence comes from Pseudonocardia sp., assembly GCA_019244295.1. Classification (GTDB taxonomy): domain Bacteria; phylum Actinomycetota; class Actinomycetes; order Mycobacteriales; family Pseudonocardiaceae; genus Pseudonocardia. Next base: position 5,627 of record JAFASX010000130.1, on the reverse strand, counting down.
CTCCGGCCCGGTGGTCGGGGTGCTTTCCGACCCGAGCCGCGCGGAGATCTACGCGGCGGCCAGGGGAAGGGGGATGCGAGCCAACGGGGTGCCGGTACGGCTGTCCGACCAGGCGGCCGTACCGGGATGTCCGGTGTGCACGGAGCTGACCGGGGACGGCGGGTGGCCTGGCCTATCGATATTCCTAGCCAGGGCCGCGCACGGGCGCAGGGGCGTGCGGGTGCTCGGCTCGGCCGCGCTGGCCGTCGCCCAGGTCGCGCTCGGCCACGCGGTGGCCACGGTGCTGGACAGCTACCAGGAATGGGACGTCGCGGCCAGTCTCGCGCTGGCGGTCGAGGCCGGCGCGGTCGTGCTGGACCGGCACGGGCGACCCAGCCAGCTACCCAAGGACGGCATGCTCGTCGCCGCGCCGCCGGTGGTCGACGACGTGCTGGAGTGGTGGCGCTGTGCCCAGCAAGCGGGCCGGAACGGGACGAGCGCCCAGCGCTGAATACTACCCAGCACTGAATACTACCCAGCGCTGAATACTGCCCAGCGCTGAATACTTCAGCCCGCGAGTATCCTAGGGGCCGACCAACGGCACATCGTCTATAATCTGTCTATAAAATCTGCAACGATGAAGTTGTGACGGCGCCGAGTGTAGATCGCCGTCGATCATACTCCGAGGGGTGAAACGGCTCGAAACCGTGGACAGGTTCGACGGGTGGATCGCCGGGCTGGGCACCGAAGCTGGGCTCCGGGTGGTCGTCGGCCGCTGGGCGAGCTCGCCGCTGGGCGGGTTCACCGATGTGATGCTGGAACAGCCGGATGGGCACCGAATACTGCTGGCCCCCGGCGACGTCGTCGCCACGTACGTCGCGGCCACCTACAGGTTCGACGACGTCATGATTACCGGCGTACGCGCCGAGGTCCGCTCCAACAGCTGGCTGGTGACGGCAGGCCCGTTGCGGATGGAACTGGAGATCGGCCACCGACCCGCGCTGGGGTGGTTGCTGCGGGCGGTGCCCCGGGCGCTGGCCACCGCGCCCGCCTGGATCCAACTGACCGACGCGGTAGCCCAGCAAGCGCTGCCAGGAGTACGGACTCGGGGCAGCGCTGGCGGCGGCCGCGAGGAGTTCTACGCCGCGCTCGACCTACACCGCATTGTGGTAGCGAGCGTCCGTTGGCGTGGCGCCGACCAGGGGTCTCTCGTCCCGGTGACACCGCCTGTACGGTTCGGCTTCGGATCCACGCCGGCCACCCCGTCGCTGGTACGCGTGGTCAGCTTGGTGGCCAGGCCCTAACGGGCCCCTAACGGGCTCAGCAGCCATCGAGCTCTCGACCACTCGCGCGGAGAAGGCGCTGGGCGTGTTCGGCGATTACGTACAGTGAGCATGGCCATACTGATCCTCGACAGTGTCGGCAATGTCCGGTGCCGTCGTCGTTGTGCTCGACTAGTAGCCGAGGCCAACGTTCGTGACCGAACTGGACGAGGAAGTCCGCCACGACCGCGATCAGCCCCGGCTCCTGGTCCTCGTCTGGGCTCGGGCTCGTCCGGGACGCGGCGTTCCGGTGTCTGTACCGGTTTTGAGCGGCGACAACACCATCATGATCCGGGTCCCACGCACGGCCATCGCCGCGGTCGGGTAGTGGCGCTTGGGGAATCGCTCGGGGAATCCCGCGGGGGGAAGGCGTCGCGGTCATGCCAGTCACGGTAGTACAAATATTCCGCCATCCATATGTCTTGATCGCAGCTGTCGGTCATAGGTAGTAGGCAGGCACACTGACCCTCTCGTGGAGATGTCGATCGCGGGGGTGGGGTGGTGTCGACACAGCGTCAGCTGGCCGTTCTGCTGGTGCCCGGCCAAGACACTGGCCGATAGCTACCACAGCCAGCTGTCCGGGATGACCAAGGGCAAGCTGGCCAACCTGGAGACCGGGCGGCAAACGCAAAGCGCCGCAGACATCGCCGGGCTTCTGGAGGTTTACGGCGCCGAGCAACGCAGCATCATCCGACTCACCGCGTTGGCCGAACGGACCGCCGAGGCCACCCGGTGGACACCATGGGCCGGCGCCATCCCGCCATGGTTCACGGTGTTCGTGGGGCTGGAGCGGCTGGCGGATCGCGCGTTCGTCTGATGTGCACTCCGGCCAGCTTGAGCACCTCACAAAGCTCGCCGAGCTGCCCACGGTCACGATTCAGGTGTTGCGCCCAGAGGAAGGCGTCCACGCTGTCCAGGCCACCGGCGGGTTCACGCTGCTCAGCCTGGACGCGGTCAGCCAGGTCGGGTATGTCGAACCACTCGACGACGCGGTCTACCTGTACGATCGGGACCAGATCCAGGCCTTGGCGGCCCCCACCACCGCGGTGGAGGAGACCAAGCCGTTTCCTGGGCGTCGTACTTCGGCCAGGACTAGGAAGCCTGGATAACCACCGACATGCAGTTCGTGTCCGGCTCCGGTGGGACGGGTCGGCTGGGCCACCGGGCAAGGGTCTCGACGAACATGTTCCGCGCGTCCGCCCCGTGCTCCGCCAGTGTGTCGGTCCACCAGGTCCGCCTCGCGGCGGCCCAATGCTCGTGCCGACCAGGAGAGCCGCCGGTCCGCATGAGTACTCCATTTTGACGATGAAGATCGCAGTGTACGGCTAAGACAATCCTCTCAGGCCTAGACACTGAATGACCGAAGTCAAAGGAGACAAAATGCCAGAGACGATCTCAGAACGGGATGCAGCGAGCTACAAACAGCGGTTGCACAGTCGAGCCGCGGCAAAGACCTGGCACTTTTTGAACTTCGCTAGCGTGCAAGCCGCGCTTGACTTCGTGAACGCTCCGCCAGCCCAGGTTGCCGGAGAGATCAGCGCCACCGCCCGCAACGATGGCACCGTCGGGATGTTCTATTTCCTCTAACAGCTGATCTTGTGACATCTCGGTCCTCGGTCCGGCTGACGTATCAGTCCCGAGTTAATCGGTGAGCGTACGGTTTGATCCCGGGATGGCCAGGGTGGAGGAGTTGCAACTACCTCGCCACTGTGCTTCGCCACGCATCCAGGGCCGTCTCCCGCTGCGCGGGAGACGGCCGCCGCGAGGAAGGTCGCTGGCGGCCAGCAGCCACCGGGCGCAGACAGCACCGCCCGGCCGCACCGCACGCGGGGCAGGAAAGGTAGCGTGCCGGCCGCGCCGAAATCGAACGGGCCGTAGACGCCTCAGCACGCCGAGAACAGTTCAAGCGAGGAACCGCGCCAGCGGCGGGATCCGCACCGATGCTTCCAGCGCGTGCAGCACCTGGGGCCGGACCAGCCGCCCGGTCGAGAGCCACACCAGGTACAGCCGAGTGACGTCGGCGGCGACCGACCCCGGTCTCCCTCAACGAGCTCCCCGAGGTTCACGCCATAGCGCTACGGCTCCGCAACGGCGGACACGACAACGCCGCGATCGCCGCGGCGCTCGGCATCGAGCAAGAAGCGGTCCCACCGCTGCTGCGGGTCGCCGAGGCCAAACTCGCCCGTCTCCTGGAAACGGACAACTGACAGCCAACAAGAAAGCAACAGCCGAAAGGGATCCCGCCTCGGGCTGTACCGAACGAACCGCACCAAGATTCCATCGAGGTCGTAGCGTGATCGTCAAGGGGGTTTGCCATGACAGCACCGGGTTTGTCCGCAGTGGACCACATCGTTGTGTTGATGTTGGAGAATCGCTCGTTTGACCACATGCTGGGCTTCCTCTACAACGACAGCGACAACAGATCACCACTCGGTCATCCCTACGACGGGCTCACCGGTACGGAGAGCTGCCCCAACGACGCGGGCGAGCAGATCACCGTCTACAAGATCACTCCGGAAACCCCGGATGCGTATCTGACGCCGGGCGCCGACCCCGGTGAGGGATTCGCGGCCACCAACGCACAGCTGTTTGGCACTGAAACCCCACCGCGCGCCGCAGCCGCGACCAACCAGGGGTTCGTCACCAACTACGCCAAAGCCATCCTGGCGAACCGGGCCAAACACTGGCACGTGGTACCCGGCACCACCGCAGAAATGATCATGGGTTGTTACGCGCCCGAAGCGCTGCCTGTGCTCAGCGCGCTGGCCCGCAGTTACGCGGTGTGCGATCAATGGTTCTGCTCGGTACCGACGATGACCATGCCGAACCGGGCCTTCGCCTGCGCGGCGACGAGCCAGGGCCATCTCGACGACCACACAAAGATCTTCACCACGCCGTCGATCTTCGGGCTGCTCAACCGCCAGGGCATCGACTGGAAAATCTACGGCTACACCAACCCGCCGCTGACCCGGATGGACTTCCCCGACACCGCTGAAGCATCGGACGCGCACTTCGGGCTGTTCACCGACTTCCAGCGCGACACCGCGAACGGGACCCTACCGGGATATGCGTTCCTGGAGCCCAGCTGGAACTCCACCGGCAACAGCCAACACCCCAACTACAACGTCGCCGCCGGCGAACAGCTGCTTCTCGATACCTACCGGGCGCTGCGTCAAGGATTGCAGTGGTCGAAGACTCTGCTGATCATCACCTACGACGAACACGGCGGCTGCTACGACCACGTCGCCCCACCCACCGGGGTCATCCCGCCCGATGACTCGGTCGGCGAATTTGGTTTCGACTTCACCCGCCTTGGGCTACGCGTGCCCACCGTGCTGGTCAGCCCCTTGATCGAAGCCGGCACCGTGTTCCGGGTACCACCGGACAGCACGCCGCTAGACCACACCAGCATCCTGGCCACCATCGAGCACCGCTTCCGCCTGGACCCGCTCACCGCCCGTGACGCCGCCGCCCCCAACATCGCGACCGTCCTCACCCGACAAACCCCGCGCACCGACGACCCCCTGGCCACCGTCCGTGCCCCCGAATCGCCGCAGCTTCCGCAATCCCTGCGACAGACCCCGTCGCACTTGCAAAAGGTCCACGCTGACCTTGCCGCCCGACTGATCACCGAAGGACACACCGACGGCGAACCCCCCATCGACCTGCGCACCAGCGACGACTACGACCAATACATCCGCGCACGTACCCGCGCCTGGCAGGCACACCGCCCCGACCAGAAGCCGGCCGCCACGACCCAGTCGGGGCCACCGAACCCGTCGACGAGCGGGCGGGGGCACGGTCACGAACCACACGCCTGACGCGCCCCCGCCACGCCAAATCCTCATCATCCGCCATGCCGAGAAATCACCCGAGGACACCGACAACGGTCCGCCCACTGATATCGACATCAACGGTGCGCCCAACCCGCACTCGCTGATCTCGCGTGGTTGGCAACGCAGTGGGCGCTCGCCGCGCTATTCGCCCCCGCGAACGGTGTACCCCCGAACGGTCTGTCGCAACCCGACTACCTGATGTGCCCAGCCGGCCACGACGAGGCCAAGACAGAAGACCGCCGCACCTACCAAACCATCCTCGGAATCATCGAACGCACTTGGGCTGCGACCCGACACCACCTACGCCAAAGGCAAAGAGCGGCAACTCATCCAGTCCGTACGCGACAACCAATCGGGAACCGTTCTGATCTGCTGGGAGGACCAACACATTCCCGACCTCGCCGCCAGCATACCCACCGCGAACTGGGACGCAGTGCCCACAGAGTGGCCGGGCGACCGATTTGACTTGATCTGGGCATTCACCCTTTAC
>JAFASX010000138.1 GCA_019244295.1 Pseudonocardia sp. | reverse complement strand
TGTGCGGCGTACACACGGTGTGTGCGAGCGTGAGCCGTTTGCCCATGCCCACATCATGTGTTACTCATCCCCGTGCTCCGTTCCCCGATGCCGCGCAATAAGGATCGTTTCCGCGGGTCAGGAGCGGTTTTGGGTGTTGAAGATGGCATGATCCGCAGCCTCACGCCTCGCGCCGCGCTGGCGCTAGCTAGGGTTTTGTTGATCTTATGCTCCCGAAGGGATCGGCTTGGTCATGCATCCCCCCGGTCAAGGCGTCTACCGGCGCGATACGCCGAAGATCACCAACCTTTATCCCAAAGTGAGGGTACCCTTACTCGATCTTGAAACGCCCGTGGTCACGATCCAACCCTGTGCAATGTAGGCCTTACGATTGGTTCGGTCAGTGGCCCACAGAGTGGGAGAGTTCCCTCCATTTCCTCGGCGGCTGACACCATGGAGAGTACGGCCGGGTTGCATGGTATCGACTGCGCGCCGGCATCGCCGCGATGGTGAGCGCGTTGGGCGGGATCGATGCCCTGGTATTCAGCGGCGGCGTCGGGGAGCACTCACCCGAACCGCGTCGGCGGGCGCCGCTCAACCGTGCGCGGCTTCGGGATGGAGCGGGTAGAGCCCATGCATCTCAGCGGTGCTCGGGGTGCTGGGTTGAGCGTCGCTGGGTCGCGTAGACAGCGGCTTCGGTGCGTCGTTCGAAGCCGAGCTTGCGCAGCAGGGAGGAGACATAGTTTTTCACCGTCTTCTCGGCCAGGTGCAGCTCGGCGCCGATCTGTCGATTGGTCTTGCCTTCGGCGATGAGATCCAGGATCCGCTGCTCCTGCGGGCTGAGGGCGGCATAACGCGGGTCTTCCGGCTCGGGGCCGCGACGCAACCGATCCAACACCGCGGCCGTGACCTTGGCGTCCAGCAGTGAGCCACCGGCGCCGACGGTGCGCACCGCGCCGACCAGGTCCATGCCGGTGACCTGTTTGAGCAAGTAGCCGGCCGCTCCCGCCATGATCGCCCCGAACAGGGCTTCGTCGTCGGAGTACGACGTGAGCATCAGGCAGGCCGGCGGTGGGTCGACCGCGGCGCGCAGGTCACGGCAGACGGTCACTCCGTCGCCGTCGGGCAGCCGCACGTCAAGGATGGCCACGTCGGGACGCAGCGCGGGGACCCGCGCCATGGCCTGGGCGGCGGTGCTGGCCTCGCCGACCACGCGGATGTCGTCATCGGCCTCGAGCAGCTGGGCTAGTCCGCGTCGTACCACTTCGTGGTCGTCGAGCAGGAACACCGAGATCGTCACCTGAGGTCCCTTCGGGCCTGGCCGGATGCGTCGCGGGCGTCGCGGGCTTCTCGGGCCTGGCCGGATGCTTTGCGGCGCGGCGGAGCCATCGCACCTGACGACCCGCCAGGGTAGACCGTCGCCACAGGCGATATCACCCCCTCGGGAGCAGGATCGAGCTTAATGGGCGACGCGGAGTGGCGGGCAGCTCAGCGGCGTCTATCGGCAGCCCAATCCTGATGATGATCTGTGGATGCGCGCTGACGCCCAGGATCGTGTGGGCGAGCTGGCGACGGGTGTGATCCACCTCCGTAGCCTGGCTCAACGGAGTGCTCGCCAGTCCCAGTTGAGTGGCCACTAGCAGTACCGCGCTGGTGGCCTCACCGGCTCGCAGCCAATCCAGCGGCTCGTCGCCGTCGGTGGTGAGTATCACCAGGGTGGCGGTGTCCTCCAGCGCGGTCTGCGGACGCGGGCCGGCCAGCAGGTGGCCCGCCGGGAACTGGCGCAGGCTGTGTGTTGGGAACTGGACGGTGCGCGCCTCGGGCGGGATGCCGTCGTGTGCCTCGTGGTAGCGCCGGGTCCAGATCGCCAGTTCGGCCGGATAGCCGGGCACCTCACGCTGTCGGGAAGACGCCTCGCCCAGAATCGCCAGCAGCCGCGCCTGCGCGGTGACACCCAACACCGGGTGCAGGGCGGCACCGCACCAGGCGGCGTGCCTGGCGAGCCTGCGCAACTGCGCTGGTTGCGGCGGGCCCGCGAATGCCCGCCGGTCGGTCCGACGCCGCTCTATCGCGTTCGCCAGGCCGGCGTTCCGATCTTCGATCGGTCCAGAGGTGGGTTGCACCCGAGCGAGCAGATCGCGGTTCTCCGGATCGGGAAGCCGTTCGGTCACGGTAGGCACCCCCAGCTGATGCAGCGCCACCTGCAGGTGGTGCAGCGCCGTTCCACAACTGATCACCAGATCGCGCTGGTCCGGATCGGTGCCCACCAGATGGTGGGTTCGATCAGCATAAAGCTCCACCACGTCGTCCCCGACCCACCATCGCCAGGGCTGGGTGTTATGCACCGAGGGCGCCCACAACGCCCGCTCCACCGCTCGCATCAGCGTGTGATGAGGGACCGGCGCCGCTGGGGTTGATGCTGCTCTGCTCACCCCTGCACTGTGCGCCTTCGACCAGGACAAGCGCCAGGGCCGGAAGTTACACAGAATCCGCCGTTGGGCGTTATCGAGGTCGCTGTGGCGTGGGCGCTGAATCCGCTCAGGTGTTTACTCACTGTTGGTCCGTTGCCGTATGGCGGTCTCGACATTGGTGGCCAAAGCTTGAGCCCGTTGTGCCCACCGAACCGGTTAGGTCTTCAGCTCCGGAAGGGGTGCCGTGGTGGAGTCGCCTGAGGTCATCGTCGTCGGTGTGGACGGTAGCGAGCCGTCCCGCGCCGCTTTGCGGTATGCCGCCTCCGACGCGGTCCGGCGTGGCGCGCTGCTGCGGGTGGTGGCGGCTTTCGAGTCGGCAGGCGTGTTCGGTGCTCGCTATAGCGTCCCGATTCCGGTGTCGGATGAAACGATCGCCCACAAGATCGAGCTCGAGACCCGTGCGCTGCTGAAGGAAGTCCTGGACACGCTGCCCGCCGCTCCGTCGGTGGATATCGTGGTGCGTCCGGGGCCGACTGGTAGCGTCCTGGTCGATGAATCACGGCGGGCCGACCATCTGGTTGTCGGTCATCGTGGTCTTGGTGATCTCACCAGTTTTCTGCTCGGCTCCAGCGGGTTGCACTGCGTTCTGCACGCACATTGCACGGTGACCGTCGTGCGTCATGCGGAATCCGATGATCCAGTAACGGCGACCGGGTCCTCGATCATCTGAGCCCGCCTCAGCCCACCTGAACCCGCCTGACAACTCGCGGGCCGGCGATCACGGCTCCGTCGGGTCAGCCCGCGCCAGTGAGCGGACGATGTCGGTGGCGGTGACGATCCCGATCAGTCGCGTGTCGTCGGTGATGAGCACGGCGTCGATGCCGGTGGTGTGCATGTGGCCGGCGGCGATGCCGCGGCCGTCGTGGGGGTCGAGAGTGGGGGCCTTACGGCACAACACGGCCACTGGCACCGGCGGGCCTGGGCAGGCGAGCTGGCCGGCGGCGACAGCGCGGACCACGTCGGCCTCGGTCACTATGCCGAGGCAGCGGCCGCCGTCGATCACGGGTAGGTGTCGTACCTCGGCGGTGGCCATGAGCCGCAGGGCCACACCGAGTGAGGCATCCGGCGTGATGCCGACCAGGCGGCGGGTCATCAGGCTCGATAGCGGAGGGTCGTCATCGAGGGTTTCGGGTGGGGCGTCGAGGCGGGTCGGTTGCTTGGTCATCAGGAGCCTCCTGGGTAGTGGCTGGTGGTGAGCTGTGATTCGTCCGTTGCTGGATCGAAGTGCGGCCGGTTCGAGCGGGTGAGGCGGACCTGGGGCAGGCCGTGGACCTGCTCAGGATGGTGGGTGACGATCAGCGCGGTCCTCCAGACCTCCTTCGACCCGTTCAGGCTGCCGATGGTGAACAGGGAGAACGAGGCCGGCGCGACCGTGTCGTAGAGCGCTTCGGCGGCGGCCATCTTCATCGGCTGCTGTTGGGTCATCAGCCGGGCCTGCAGGTCCCCGGTGACTGCCACGCCGACGCTGGCGATGAACACGGTGACCAGGGCCAACCGGATCGACGGGCGGAACACCTCGCTGTGTTGGCCGCGGGTCAGGTGCCAGGCGCTGATGGCGGCCACGAACACCCCGGCGGTGACGAACGCGGCGGTGATGGTGTGGGTGAACGCGCCAATCGCGGTGGAGTTGGTCAGCACCGCGCCGAAGTCGCGCAGCTCCGCGCGGCCGGCGGTGGTGTTGACCACTGAACCGACCGGGTGCTGCATCCAGGCGTTCGCCGCGAGGATGAAGTATGCCGAGAGCGCGGTGCCGATCGAGGCCAGCCAGATGCAGGCCAAGGGGGGGTGTCGAACGTCGCCGAATGTTTCAGCAGGGTTGTGCTGTGAGCTTGGTGTTGAAGTGTTGAAGGGTCTGGCTCGGCGTTCCCGCGGCCGTGCTGGAAGATTTCAGCGAGTCGTTCTGTCCGCCATCGACGACGTGAGTTGCTCGTCGATGTTGACGTCGAGCTGGTGTGGCGCGGGGTCGATATTGGCGAATAATGTTGACGTCGCTGTTGGGGGATGCTGGGGTAGCGCGATCATGGGCGGCCTCGCGGGAGGTGCCCAGTGTCGTTCACCTCGAAGGTTGAGCAGTACGCCACGATCCGTCGCGAGGCTCGGGCGGGGATGTCGGTGCGGGCGCTCGAGCGCAAGTACGGGGTTGGGCCGGCGCACCGTGCAGCAGGCGTTGCGCTCGGCGTGGCCGCAGCTTCGCAAGGCGTACCCGCGGCGGGCGTCGAAGCCGGGTCCGTTCAAGCTGTTGGTCGATGCGATCCTGCGCACGGATTCGCCGGCGGCCTGGCCACCCCCTTCTGGTCGGCTGCCGCTGTGGGGGGGAGAGCCCACCGCGGCCTCGGCATGATCCGCGCCCACGGTCTTGATCAGGTGCTTGGGCCATCGGAACAAAAACTAACGGCTCAGCAGAGGAGGCGCTGGTCAATGCGTCAGGAGCGAGAGTCCGACATATCTGCCGCATTTGCCGCTGTGATGTGCAGCTGCACACGATGTCGCTGGGTGGTCGTGGCCGGAAACGCGGGGAGACCCTAATAATCGCGTGATATGGACCCTTGACGCCACCGGATGGGAAAACTAGACTCAAAAACTAGCTTGAGTTATCTATCAGGGGATGGCCGAACTTAAAAAGGGGGAAGGGTCATACGGGTGGGAAAAACGGCTGGACGTGCCCCGAAGAAAGACTCGTGGGACCCTCCTCGGAGTATTTCTCGATCGCCCTCTGTTTCCTGCCGGCTCGGGCCGGACACGCCAACGTGAGTCACTGTCTCGGAGGGAACTAATGCGCACTCTCACGTGAATTGTAATGCTGTCACTTCAATCTGCGGGTTGCTACACTCCTCGTCCCACGGCATCGCATACGTGCTGGATCTCCTTGGCTACCACGACGAGGCCGACCGCCTTCCGCACCGTCCGAGCACTCCACGTCTTCAAACTCCATTTTGCATAAGCCTCCAGATATCACACATGCTGTTGTCAATGATCGCTTTGAGTGGCAGTGCTAAGTGCTGGAGGTACAGCAGCCGACATGACATGAACGACATTCCTGTAAGTAGCTGCTCCCGCCGACCTGTGTGCCGCCCTGACAGGCGGGTGAACGCCGATGCTCCGAGATCTTGATGGGAACTTTCGATGGACGTTCTTTCCGCCCCTGCTGACGAGGTTCGAGCCTTCGTCGTCGACGGCGTCCGCTTCACCTGTCGGATCCTGTGGAATGACGACCATCCCCAGACGGTGCCTGTGCTGTACACGCACGACGTGTTCGCGCGGATGCATTCTCGCGGGCTTTCCATCCCGCTGAGCGACGTCGCCACCCACGTTCAGGTGAGCCTGCCGGGCGCCGGCGACGCGGACGATATTCCTGCTGACCCACCGCCCGACTTCTTTCTCCGCGCGCTGCTGCAGGTGATGGACGAGGTGCCGCTACCGCGTGTCAATCTCGTCGGCGGGTCAGCCACGGGTCCCCTGGCCTATCAGTTCGCTCGGCGGTACCCGCGGCGGGTGCGACGGCTGGTCCTGGTCGGCACCGTCGCGTCGGCGCGGGAACTGCGCCGTCTCCATGCGGGCACGGTACCCGCGGCTTGGTTGGAGGGGGGAGCGGACGACCTCACAGAGGCTGACGTAGATGCTGGCTTGCGGCTGATGGTGGATCCCACACCCGGCAGTCCGGTGCTCGGGCGAGACGCGGTCCGAGATCGGCTGACCGCGATGTTCAACCAGATGACGCGTGCCGAGCTCGCGCGTCTCACTCGGCGCTGGCGGGCGCTTGCCGCTCTGGCCGCCGATCCTGGCGGCACGTACGACGGACCCGCCCTGGTCTTCACTGGTGAATTCGACGCCCTGACCCCTCCGGAGGCATGTCGCGAGTTCGCCGCCACCCTCACTCAGTCGACCTTCGCGACCATCCGGCAGGCCGATCACATGGCACATCTGGAACGAATCGACGAGTGCGCCGACCTTGTGCGCCGGTTCATCACCGATCAACCGCTCGACGGACTGCCGTATCTCGCCTCGCTCGAACATTTTCCCGAACCCCGCCCCGCCGGCGCCTCATCGACTGCGTGACGCCTCTGACCGACCGCTGTTCCGGACTCTGGCCAAGATCTCCGCGTAAGGAGCTGAGTTGACCACTGACCTCGCCAAGGCGTCCAATTCTCCGGCCCCCGACACCGCCGTCGCCATCGTCGGGACAGGGTGCCGTTTCCCCGGAGGGATACAGTCGCTCGACGATCTTTGGGTGGCGCTCGCCGGGCAACGAGATCTGGTCAGCGACGTCCCACCGGATCGCTTCGACGCCGCTCAATGGGTGAGCGGGGGCAGGAAAGCGCCGAGGAGATCATGCACCGCCGCCGGCGCCTTCCTGGACGACCTGCAGTCATTCGACGCCGCCTTCTTCGAGATCTCACCGAAGGAGGCCGCCCAGGTGGACCCGCAGCAGAGGCTGCTGCTCGAATGCGCGGTAGAGGCGTTCGACGACGCCGGGATCGACCCCGCCGGCCTGCGGGGCAATGACGTCGCCGTCATCGCCGGCGCGTCCCTGCATGACTACGAAGCTCTCCAGGCACGCAAAATCGAGCCCACGCCCTACTCGATGAGCGGCACAGCGATGTGCAACCTCGCCAACCGCATCTCCTATTTCTTTGATCTGCACGGGCCTTCACACACCGTGGACACCGCCTGCTCGTCGTCGCTGCTGGCGGTGCACCAGGCTTGCTCGTTGCTACGGTCTGGTCGTAGCCCGTTGGCGCTGGCCGGCGGCGTGAACATCTTGCTTTCCCCGTATCCCTACCTGGGTTTCTCCCAGGCTTCCATGCTCTCGCCCACCGGTAGATGCCGCCCGTTCTCCGCCCGCGCCGACGGGTACGTGCGCGCGGAGGGAGCCGCGGTGGTGCTGCTCAAGCCGTTGCGGGCGGCGGTGCGCGACGGGGATCGGGTGCTGGGCATGATCCTGGCGAGCGAAGCCAACGCGGACGGCCGCACCATGGGCCTGACCCTGCCCAGTGCCCACACGCAGGCCGCGTTGCTGGAGCGGGTGTATGCGCAGGCGGGCGTGGCGCCGGAGGAGGTGGCCTACGTCGAGGCGCACGGCACCGGCACCCCGGTCGGAGATCCCGCCGAGTGTCGGGCACTGGGACAGGTGCTGGGGCAGCGGCGGGGCGGGACACCGCTGCCGATCGGGTCGGTCAAGTCCAACATGGGACATCTGGAGCCCGCCTCGGGGATGGCGGGGCTGTGCAAGGCGATTGCCGTGCTACGGGCGGGACGGATTCCGGCGAACCTGCACGCCGAGCCTCTCAGCGGGGAGATCGACTTCACCGGCCTGGGCCTGGAACCGGTCACCGCGCTACGGCCGTTGACCGGGGCCGGCCGTCGCGTCGTCGGCGTCAGCTCCTTCGGCTTCGGCGGCGCCAACGTCCACGTCGTGATGGCCGCGCCGCCCCCGCCCGAGACGGTGACGCGGGAAACGGAGGCGGGATGGCCCGAGGCCGAGCCCAGGCGGCTTCCTGTACTGGTCTCGGCTCGTACCCGGCAGGCGCTCGACGAGGCGGCGCGGCAGTGGGCCGCGTGGCTGGAGAAGGCGGACGAGGAAGAGTTCTACGACATCTCCTACACCTCGTGCCGCCGCCGCGCCCGGCACGAGCACCGCGTGGCGGTGCTGGCCGACGGCCCGAAAGAGGCGGCCGCGGGGCTGCGGTCACTGGCCCAGGGGCAACTCTTCCCGCGCGCCGCATCGGCGGCGGCCGTGCCGCGGGGCCGGGTGGCCTTCGTGTTCAGCGGCAACGCCTCGCAGTGGGTCGGCATGGGCGGTGAGCTCCTGGCCACCGACCCGGCCTTCGCAGCCGAGGTCCGGGCGGCGGACAAGGTGTTGTCCGGCCTGCTCGGCTGGTCGGTGTGCGGGGAACTGGCCAAACCCGCCGATCCTGGACGATGGGCCAGGACGGAGGTGGCCCAACCGCTGCTGTTCGTGGTGCAGGCGGGGCTGGTGGCGGCTCTGGCGGCACGAGGGGTGCGGCCCTCGGCCGTCGCCGGGCACAGCGTCGGCGAGGTGGCCGCCGCCTACTGCGCGGGAGCGCTGGAGCTTGAGGCGGCGTGCCGGGTGATCGCCGAGCGTAGTAGGGCGCAGGCGCCCACAGCGGGCATGGGCCGCATGGCGGCGGCGGGGCTGAGCCCAGAACAAGCCCAGCGGTGGATCACTGAGCAGGGGCACCGTGACCAGATCTGGATCGCGGGGATCAATGCCGCGCGGGATGTGACGCTGACCGGGCATCCACAGGCGCTAGCAGCCTTCGGCGAGACGCTGCAGGAGCGTGGTCTGTTCTTCCGCGACCTGGGCCTGGACTACGCCTTCCACAGTCCAGCGATGGATGCATTGCGCGAGCCGCTCAGTACGTCATTGCGCGGCTTGGCCCCCGCCGCCTGCCTGATCCCCCTGGTGTCCACCGTCACCGGGCAGGTGATCGAGGGCGCGGCGCTGGACGCCGACTATTGGTGGCGCAACATCCGTGAGCCGGTCCGTTTCGCCGACGCCGTCCACACACTGCTCGGCGCGCGGGAGTGCGACGTGCTCGTGGAGATCGGCCCACATCCGGTGCTCGCCACCTACCTGCGCCGCATCTGCTCGCGCCGGCCGGATCCCGTGGCGATCGTCTCGACCATGAGGCGCGAGGACAGCGGCGTGGAGGCCGTGGACACCGCCCACGCGCGGATGCTGGCGGCCGGCGCCCAGATCGCCTGGGACCCGGTCTTTCCCAGGCGGGGCCGGACCGTTTCGCTCCCGGCCTATCCCTGGCAGCGCGAACGCCACTGGATCGGCACCCCGGACTGGTGGAGCGAGCCACCGCGGGACCACCCGACCGGGCATCAGTTGCTGGGCAGGCGCCTGGTCGCTCCCACCCCCTCCTGGAGCCAGGAACTCGACGCCGGCCGGCTGGGATGGCCGGCCGATCACCACATCGGACAGAACCCCGTGCTACCGGCCGCGGCATTCGCGGACATGGGGCTGTCGGCCGGGCGCCAGGTGTTCGACGGGCCGGTCGAGATCCTCGGGCTGTCCATCGACCGTGCCCTGGTCCTGCGTCCCGACGATGCGCAGGCACGCGTTCACCTGCACACCACGCTGTCGCATGACGGCACGATCACCATGGCCAGTAAGGACGGCGACGTCGGCGACTGGGTCGAACACGCCCGCGGGCGGGTCCGGCGCCTGCTGCGCGACACCCCTCCGGCGTTGGACGTCCAACCGTGGGGGTCACTGTGCCTGCGGGCGGTCGAACGGTTCTACCCGGCCGTCGCCAGCACCGGCCTGCGACACGGCCCCGCCTTCCAAGCCTTGACGTCGCTGCGGGCCACCCCCGGCGCGGTTGTGGCCGCTTACAGCGCCCAGATCGACTACGGCGAGGCCCACGTGGCTCATCCCGCGGTCCTGGACACGGCGATACAGCTGTACTACGCCTTGTGGCCCGAGCTGGCGCGGGAGCAGAAGCTGTACCTGCCGGTCTCAATCGAGGTGATCCGTTGCTGGCAGCCCATGCCCCGGACTGGATTCCTGCACGCACGCGCCAGACGGGCCGACCCTTTGGAGGTGGTGTGGGACGTTTCGGTCACCAGCCAGCAGGGGGAGGTCGTCCTGGAACTGCTCGGCTGCCGGGCACGCCGCTACGACGCCGCCCGCCCTGGCGAACCCAGCCAGCTGACCGAGGCCCTGCGGGCCGCGCCCCTGCCCGGGGTGCTCCCATCAATGGCCGCGAGCCCGCTGCCCGCTCCCGGCGACGTGCTCGCCGCCTGCACGCCCGAGCCGACGGCGGACCACCACCATGCCCGGGTGCACGAACGGCTGCTGGATCTGACCGCGCACTTCACCGCGGAGGCGATCACCGGCCTGCTGGCGGGGCGAGACGTGTTCAGCCTCGACGACCTGTTCACCGCCGGGGTCTCCGCGCAGCGCACGGTGCTGCTGCAGACCCTGATCCGTACGGCGGTCGAGCGTGACGTCCTGGCTGTCCAAACGGCCGGGCGCTGGCGCGTGGCCACCGAGCCACGGCCCGGGGAACTGTTCCGGGAGGCGCTGCAAGACCTGCCGGAGCAGAGCACGGCCCTGCACATCTGGGGTGTCAGCGGCCGTAACCTGGCCGCGGTGCTGCGCGGTGAACACGATGCGCGGGAACTGCTGTGCGCCATGCCCGACCAGCTGGCCGCGCGGTTCTCCGAGAGCTTCCCACTGCTGCGCTCGCACAGGCGGCTGGCCGGGCGGCTGCTGCGCGCGATGCTCGCCGGCTGGCCCGCCGACCGGCCGCTGCGGGTGCTGGAGACGGGGGCGGGCACCGGCACGACCACCGCCTCGCTGCTCGCGCACCTGCCGCCCCGGCTCACCCGCTACACCTTCACCGACGTCACCACGGCCAGCTTCCCTCAGGCGCAAAGCCGCTTCGCCGCCCATGACTTCATCGACTACCGCACCCTGGATCTGGACGCCGACCCCGCCGAGCAGGGCTTCACCGCCGGCTCCTACGACCTGGTCATCGCCGCTCACACGCTGAGCTCCCGCCGTGACCCGGCCGCCGCCCTGCGCCGGGTGGCGGACCTGCTGGCCGATCACGGGCATCTGCTCGCCCTGGAGTTCCACGCGCCGCTGGTGGCGCCGCTGTTCGAGGTGCTCGGTTCCCGCCCGCTGCTGGACCGCGAGAAGTGGGCGCCGCTGCTGCACGAGTGCGGCTTCACCGCAACGGTGCAGACCGGCGACGACGCCGAACCCGCACGCGGCGCCCACTCGGTCATCCTCACCGCACGCCAGCCTCGGCCGGTGGAACCTCCTTCCGCCCCGGACGTCGAGATCACGGGACGGTGGCTGGTCGCCGACCTGGACAACGGCGGTCCCCTGGCGGCCGAGCTGAGCCACCTACTGGGGGCCGAGGCCGTACCCGCCCACGAGGATCCCGCCCGCTGGGCGGCGCACCTGTCCGAAGGGCCGCTCGGCGTCGTCCTGGTGGCCGGCGCTGCCGGGTCGGGCGGCGAACAGGCCACCGAGCAGGCGGTAGGGCACCTCGCGGTGCTGCGTGCGCTCGCCACAGCAGCCGAGGCGGCCACGGGCCTGACGCTGTGGATCGTCACCGAGGGCACGCCAAACCTGCCACTGGCCGCGTCCGGGACCGGGCTCTGGGGCGCCGCGCGCACGCTGGGCAACGAACACCCCCAGCTGAAGGTCCGCAGGGCCGCTCTCGCGGGACCCGACCCGCGCGGCCTGGCCGAGCGGCTGACGCGAGAGCTGACGTCGGGGACGGACGAGGACGAGGTGCTGCTCACCCGCGAGGGCCGCTTCGTGACACGGGTGCGTCCGCGCTCCGGACCATCCACCCAGTCCTCAGACCTGCCCTACACGCTGACCCTGCACAGCACCGGCCCGCGCCACCAGCTGGGCTGGCAGCAGACCGGCGTGCGCGAGCCGGGCGAGGGCGAGGTCACGGTCCGCGTCGAGGCGGCCGGGCTGAACTACCGCGATGTTCTGGTCGCCACCGGTCTCGTCCCGGCCGCCGATCCGGCCCGGCCGCTGGGGCTGGAATGCGCCGGCGTGGTCACCACCGTCGGCGCGGGCGTGCCCACCCTGGCCCCCGGCGATCGGGTAGCGGTCCTGGCGGCCGGATGTCTCGCCTCCCACGTGACCATCCGGGCCACCCAGGTGATCCCGATCCCCGCCGGCCTGGGCTTCGCCGAAGCGGCCACCATGCCGACGGTCTTCCTCACCGTGCACCACAGCCTCGGCCACCTGGCCCGGCTCACCCCCGGTGAGACGCTGCTGATCCATGGGGCGGCCGGCGGCGTGGGACTGGCGGCCCTGCAATACGCCCGCCACATCGGCGCCCACGTCATCACCACCGCCGGCACCCCGGCCAAACGCGACCTGCTGCACCTGCTCGGCGTCGAAGACGTACTGGACTCGCGGAGCCTGGACTTCCTCGAACAGGTCAAGGACCTCACCGGCGGCCACGGCGTCGACGTCGTACTGAACTCGCTGGCCGGCGAGGCCCTAACCCGGGCCTGGAACTGGTCAAGCCCCACGGCAGGTTCATCGAGCTGGGCAAGCAGGACATACTCGCCGACCGGTCCCTGCCGCTCGGGGCCTTCGCCGCGAACCTGGCATTCTTCAGCGTGGACGTCTCCACACTCTTCACCGCCCCCTCACCGCTGAGGGCTACCCACCTGACGGCAATCACCGAGGCGATACGCACCGGCCGGTACCGGTCACTGCCCTACCGGACCTTTCCCGCGCACCAGATCAAACAAGCGTTCGACTGCCTGCAGCACTCCCGCCACATCGGCAAGATCATCGTCACTTTCGGTGAACCCGTCCCCCTGCCCCGCCCCACGGATCCGCCCCTGGACCCCGAGGCCACCTACCTGATCGTGGGCGGCCTGGGTGGTTTCGGCGCGGCGACCGCCCGACACCTGGCCGCCCACGGGGCTCGCCACCTGACCCTGATCAGCCGCCGCGGCCCAAGCACCCACGAGGCGCGCACCCTACTCGAGGAACTGCGCGGGCTCGACACGACAGTGCTGGCCCTCGCCGCCGACGCCACCGACCCACGGGCCATGCGGGAGGTCTTCGAGCAGATCGACTCGTGCGGCCGCCGCCTGGCCGGAGTCGTGCATTCGGCCATGGTCCTCGACGACGCTCCACTCACCGAGCTGACCGACGAACGCATCCGGACCGTCCTGGCGCCCAAGACGACCGCCGCCCATCTACTGGACCACCTGACCAGGAAGCGCCGACTGGACTTCTTCGTCGTCTACAGCTCACTCGCGGCACTGGCCGGGAACATCACCCAAGCCGCCTACGTCGCGGCCAACCTGGAGCTCGAAGCGCTCATCCGCGACCGCCGCCGCGCCGGGCTGCCCGGACTCGCCGTGCAGTGGGGCGCCATCGGTGACGCCGGATACGTGCACCGCGCCGGCCGGGCCGACGAAATGCGCCGCCTCGGCCTTGGCCAGCTGACCGCGCACGACGCCCTGGCCGCGCTGAACCACCTACTCGGCGACCCCGAAGCCGACATCGTCGCGGTCGGCCACATCGACGGCGATCTGCTGCGCCGGGTGCTGCCGCGCCTGGACGCGCCGCGCACCGCCACGATGCTCACCTCCTCGACACAGCGTGAGGACGACACCCGCGCCCGCCTCCGGGACACCCTGGCGACCGCGACCGCCGAGGAAGCCGCGACCATCACGCAGGACACACTGACCGGCCTGCTCGCGAGGGTTCTGCAGACCACCCCAGAACACATCGACCGATCTCGCCGCCTGGACCAACTCGGCGCGGACTCCCTGCTGACCGTGGAATTCGCCGCCGCGATCCGGCAAATCTTCGAATCCGAAATCTCCGCAATGGAGATCCTCAGCCTAGGGACCCTGCCCGCCATCGCCAGCCAGCTCCTCACCCGCCTCGACTACGACCGCATCGCCGACAGCAAGCAAGACATGGACGGCGGCATGTCGATCAACGCGGTGCCGAACTTCGGGCCGAGGCCGCCCTCGCCGCCGCTCTACACCGCGGACCTGCTGGCCGCCGCCACCGCCGAGACCGGCCTGGACGACTTCGGCGACCGGCGGTTCGTGGACGGCCTCACGGCGTTCGCGGACGCGCTGCGCACCGAGGCGAAGCTGAGCCGGATCGGCCACCTGATGACCGCCGCGGACATTGTGCGGATGCTGGTCAACCGGCTGCGCTACGTCCGTGACCGGGCCGCGCACCCCGAGATCGACGACGAGCGCATCGCCCCGCCGATCGTGGTGGCCGGGTTGCCCCGGACCGGTACGAGCAAGCTGCAGCGGATGATGTCGGCCGACCCGGGTGTGCAGCGGCTAGAGATCTGGAAGCTGCTCAACCCGGCCCCGTTCCCCGCCGAGCGCCCGGGCGACCCGGCGGCGCGGATCGGCTTTGCGGCCGGCGTGGAACGCGTCCTCGCCACCCAGTTCCCGGACTTCATGGCGGCGCACGCCACCGAGGCCCGCGAGCCCGACGAGGAGCTGCTGCTGATGGAGATGACCTTCGAGTCCATGGTCTCCTCGCTGCGCGCCCGGGTGCCCTCGTTCCGCGCGTTCACCCAGGACCGGGGCAGCGACGCCATCTACGCGTGGACCGCGGCGATGCTGCGGTACCTGCAGTGGCAGGACGGCGGTGGCCGCGGCCGGCCGTGGATCCTCAAGTCACCCGCGCACCTCGGCTCGTTCCCCGCGCTGCTGGAGACGTTCCCCGGCGCGACGATCGTGGCCTGTCACCGGGACCCGAAGGTCGTCATCCCGTCGTTCGCCCGGCTGCTGGAGGCCGGCCGGCGCATGGGCAGCGACGACGTCGACCCGCACGAGGTCGGCACCGACACCCTCGAGTGCTGGGCCGCCCAGATGCGCCGCAACCTCGCCGACCGGGCCTCGATCGACCCCGAGCGAATCGTCGACGTGCAATACGAGCGGGTCCGCGACGACGCCGCGGGCGTGATCGCGGATGTCTACGAGCGCGCCGGCCGCGGCGTCACCCCGGAGGCGGCGGAGGCGTTCGCCGCGTACGAGGCACGGCGCCCGCCCGGCCACTTCCGCCACGAGTACTCCCTGGAGCGATTCGGGCTCACCGAGCAACGCATCGAGGACGCGTTCGCCGAGTACTACGCCAGGTTCGGCCGATGAGCGCCGCCGACGGCCTGGGCCCCGAGCTGTGGCGGGCGTTCGCCGACGCGGTGGCAGACATGCAGGCCGTGGTGATTGGTAATATGAACCTTTGGTGAAGTGCACGTCCACGTGCCGGGGAGGATGTCGTTGATGAGTGCTTCGGCTGGCCCTGTTCTCTTTTCCTGTACTTCGAGCGCCGGCCAGCTCAACCCGATACTTGCCCTCGCCGAGGAATTATCCCGTCGCGCCGTTTCTGATCTGTGGTTCGCGTCTTATATCGACGCTCGCTCCAAGATCGAAGCCGCTTCGACACGTACTCAGATTAATTTCATCCTCCTCGATCCACAAAATCCAACCGGCGCCACGTTGGATGAGAGTGATTTGGTGACGCAGCGTGGTCCGATGAGCACGGATGGGACCGTGGCGGTCCTCAAGAAGATAACTAATTCTCCTGAACGGAGAATTAGCGAATACCGAAATATGCTCGACGTCATCGACCATATTCAACCAAGTCTTATGATCATAAATATCCTAACTCCATCCTCGATGGACGCGGCAATGACTCGGGGTGTGCCGTTTATCGTAACGGTGCCGGCCTTGCCAAGTTGCGCTCTCCGACTCCGACTGCCGTGGGATTATCCTAGTCCTATCACTGATCTACCCAGGAGGATGAATTTTTACCAGCATCTTTCAAATGTCTTATTTAAGTTCCGGTTGCGCGCCGCGATCCTCGCGCGCACTCCCGTGATTTCGTATGTCAAAAAATGTAAATCCGTAGGTATCAAGAATCCGTCGGCCAATTCTGGCATCTATACTGACGCGGCGGCGATGGTGCTCACCTCCTCTGTTTTCGGCCTGGAGTACGAGTTCCCCCTGTCGCCCCGGGTGCGCCTGATCGGGGCATTCCTGCCGCCAGGGCCGGACAATCATCGGGTCGAAGACCCTGATTTGTCGCGGTGGCTTGATGACAACACCTCGGTGGTCTACCTGGGATTCGGCACGCTCATGCGCCTGTCGCGTACTCAGATAGCCGCCCTGCTGGCGGCGGTTCGACGCCTCGGTCCAGAACACAAGTTTCTGTGGAAACTATCGAAGTCGCGACAGGAACTGCTTCCGCCGACGTCTCTTCCCGACAACCTACGTGTCGAGAGCTGGATTCCCTCACAACTCGGTGTCCTCGCCCATCCCCATGTACGAGCGTTTGTCACCCACGGTGGCGCCAACGGGTTCCATGAGTCGATCTATTACGGCAAGCCAGTACTGGTCATGCCCGCCTGGTTGGACTGCTACGCCATCGCCCGGCGCGCCATCGACAGCGGGGTAGGACTGGCTATCGACCGCCCGGCCACGGTAACCGGCGATGAAGCGGCCACCAAGATCATGCGGATTCTCACCGAAGACTCTTT
This sequence comes from Pseudonocardia sp., assembly GCA_019244295.1. Classification (GTDB taxonomy): domain Bacteria; phylum Actinomycetota; class Actinomycetes; order Mycobacteriales; family Pseudonocardiaceae; genus Pseudonocardia. The sequence continues at coordinate 5,894 of JAFASX010000138.1, read as the reverse complement.
CCGGCAGCGTGCCGAACACTGGGCACAACGCTTACGAGAAGCCGGTGGTGTGGCTCGCGCCGCGGACCTGATACTGGAATTGAAAGCAGAACTCTCGTAAGGTAACACCGTTGAGCGCCGGGTGGCCCGCGAGGATTTCACTCCCGGGCCACCCGGCGCTCCGTGAACAGTCCTTGTAAGAGATAACCCGCGAGTTCCGAGGTTCCTCGTCGGGAACGCGAGGGGCCGATCCGCCCAGGACCAGGGCGTTGGTGTTGTGGACCTGCCGCATCCCCGGCTGAGCCGGAGACAGGCGGGTAGCCGGTATCGGCCCACGGTCGCGGACGGCTGCGGGTGATCGGGCGCCTGGCCGGCGCGGGGGCGTTGGGTGGGGTTGGTCAACGACGATCTCACCCGCGCCGGCGAGGATCTGCTCATGGCCCGTGGCGGTGGCGTGGTGTCATGGCTTGAGGGGGAGGATCCGGCGGTATTTGCCGCAGGCGGCCTGCTGGGGCGCCTCGGTGGCCCGCTGGATCGTGACACCGGTCAGTCCGTGCTCGGCCAGCAGCTTGGTGATCTTGTCCTGCGCGGCCGGCCAGACGTGGTCCGGGTCGTGGCCGTCCACCGCACGCAAGCGCAGGCGAAGGTTGTCCGGTGCGATCTGGACAAGTTGGTACAGCGTGAGGCCGGGGACGGTGTCCAGCAGGGCGTCGAACGCCAGCGGCCTCACCGTGACCTCGGTGCCGCCTTCGGCGCGGAACGTGAGCACGTCCGCGACGCGACCTTGCACCCGGATCGCGGGCAACGGGTCGCCGCACGGGCAGGGGTCAGGGCGGGCGAGAATGGCGTCGCCGAGGTCGTAGCGCAGGATCGGCTGGACCAGATTGGACAGGTTGGTCAGCAGCACGGTGTGTGACGGCTGGCCGGGTGGGGTGGGGCGGTGGTCGGCATCGACCGGCTCGAGGATCACCCAGTCCGCAGTGACGTGCAGCCAGTGGTATTGGCAGCCGTAGGCGATGCCCACGAACTCGCTGGCCCCGTAAGGGACTCGGACCTGGCCGCCGAACGCGGCCGCGATCCGATCGTATCGCTCCGGGGCCAGCCCCTCTGAGGTGGGCACGGTCAGCACGGGGTTGATCCGCAGGCGGCCGGCCTCCTGCTCGGCGGCGAGCATGGCCACTACGCTGGCATAGCCGAACAGCAGAGCCGGCTGGAAGCGGTTGAGCGCCTCGACTGACGGCTGGCCGAGAAGCTCCCAGCACGTCATTGAATGAGCGATAATCGGCCACCTGAACGGGCTTCCCAAACGTCGGCGCGTGCACAATTTTCGTGCCACCCAACGAAATAGCGACATGATACACGTTAGCCGGTGTACCGAAAAACACCAGATCGCCGGGCTCAAGCACGCTACCAGCTGGCAGAAGCGGACCGGCCTGGTACTGCGTCTGCGCTGTCCGGGGAAGATTCACCCCAGCGGCCGCAAAGGCGGCATGGGTCAACCCCGAGCAGTCAAACCCGCCTTCGGCGCGACCGTCACCGCCCCACACGTATGGCTTGCCGAGCTGCGCGCACGCGAATCTGACCGCGATCCGCGCCCGTATGCTGAAATCTTGGCCAGCTTGCTGAACCGTGCGCTGAACTATTGGGCACGTCGCTGAAGTGTTTGGCGTCGTTTGAGACCAAGTGCACCCGTTTGGGCAGCCGGTCCCACCCGAAGATCCACAAGCCGAGGAACGTGGACTCCAGGAAGAACGCCAGCAAGCCCTCGATGGCCAGCGGCGCGCCGAAGATGTCGCCGACAAAGCGGCTGTAGTCGCTCCAGTTCATGCCGAACTGGAACTCCTGCACGATCCCGGTGACCACACCCATCGCGAAGTTGATCAGAAACAGCTTGCCCCAGAACTTCGTCGCTTGCAGCCAGCGTGGATCGCCAGTGCGTACCCAGGCCGTCTGCATGCCCGTGACCAGGAACGACAGCCCGATCGTCAACGGCACGAACAGGAAGTGGTACACGCTTGTGATGGCGAACTGCCAGCGCGCCAGATCCAGGTTCATCGCTCCTCCACCCACGGTCGCCTCCCGTCCTTGCTGGGCTGAGGATGCCGGTCGGAGGGGTGGTTGGATCGGGCACAAAGTCCCGGATCCACCCAGTGAGAGGTCCCAGGTTTTGTGCTTGGGTCTTTCGGCCGGGCGGCGGTTTTGAGCAGATCGAGACTATGGCGCGCTAGCGTTTGTGGATCTTCACAGTGACGTTCATCCCGGGAATCAGCCGGGTGTCTGGGGCCGTTACGATGGCGATCTTCACGGGGATACGTTGGATGAGTTTCTGGGTGACCCCGGTACTGGTGTCGTGCCGGCGGGCGGAGAACAGTTCAGCTGTGCTGTTCTGGACCTGCCAGACGAGTCCGGTGAACGTGCGGCCGGGGTAGGCATCGACGGTGATATCCACGGGTTGGCCGGGGCGGACACCGCCGATGTCGGTCTCGTCGATCCGGGCGGTGACGTAGACGTCGGTCAGGTCGTAGGCGACGGCGAGCTGAGCACCGGCGGTGACGAACATGCCGGAGACCACGTTGTTGTGCACAACCGTGCTGGTTGAGGGCGCGCGGATGATGGTCTGGATGGCGCCGCTGCGCGCCTTCACATAGCCGACGATCTGATTTGCTCGGAGATGGACGCCCTGGGTGGCGTGCCAGTCGAACAGCGTGCCAGTGGCCGGCGCGACCAGCGGAATCTTCAGCGCGTCGATCTGGGCGTTGTCGGTCCAGACGTACATCCGGTTCGCCCATCCGTAGTCGGCCATGACCAGGGCGCTGACCAGCATCACCGCCACCGGCGCGACCCGCCTCGCCCGGCGGGCGGCTGCCGAGGGTGGACCGGTGCGCCGCCGCAGCGTGGCCGCGGCGAGACAGAGCGTGATGATCGTGGCGGCGAGCATGATCCCCACGTCGCGGACCAGCTTCGCGGTGATCAGCGCGGTTTTACCCACCTCGCCCAGGGCCTCGATGCCATAGGTCATCGGCAGGGCGCTGCTCACCGCGTAGAGCCAGTTGGCCATCTGTTCTCGTGGCACGAACAACCCACCGAGCAGGATCTGCGGCATGACCAGGGCGGGCATGAACTGCACCGCCTGGAACTCGCTGGTGGCAAACGCGCTGCCGAGCAGGCCCAGCGCCATCCCTAGCGCGGCGCTGACCAGCGCGACCGTGACGACCAGCCATGCGCTGCCCGGGGTGTACAGGCCGAGCAGCCAATACGCGGTCGCGCAGGCCACCAAAGCCTGCGCCGCGGCGGCCACCGTGAACGCCAGGCCGTAGCCGGCTAGCAGGTCCAGTTTCGACATTGGCGTGGTGAGCAGCCGCTCCAGCGTGCCACTGGTTCGCTCCCGCAGCATTGCCACGCTGGTGACCAGGAACATCATGGTGAACGGGAAGACCCCCAACAGGGACAACCCGACCCGGTCGAAGTCCGGCCGGGAGTCCAACATCTGGTTGATCAGCACCATCAGCACGCTCGGCACCACCACCAACAGCGCCACGGTGCGCCGATCATTGCGCAGCTGCGTCAGTACCCGCCGCGCGGTTGCGGTCACGATCCGCAAGGACAGCAGCGGTGTTCCCGGCCGAGGCGCCGACGGCCCGCCCGGCGCCGAGTTTTCGGTGATCGGTTGGGCCATGTCATGACCCTCCGAACTTGTCGCGTCGAATCAGACGCAGGAATGCCTCTTCCAGGTCATCGGCGCCGGTCTCGGCGCGCAGCGCGTCGGGCGTGTCCTGGGCGAGGAGCTTCCCGTCACGCATCAGGAGCAGCGCGGCGCAGCGCGAGGCTTCGTCCATGACGTGACTGGACACAAATAGTGTGGTCCCGGCGGCGGCGAGGGCGTGGAACCGCGACCATAGATCGTTACGCAGCACCGGATCTAGGCCGACGGTCGGTTCGTCCAGCACCAGCAGTTCGGGCGCGGCCAGCAGCGCACAGGCCAGCGACACCCGCGCCTGTTGCCCGCCGGACAGGGTGCTCACCCGTTGGCGCGCCTGGTCAGCCAGAGCGACGTCGGCCAGTGCCCGATCGGCGGCGGTGGGGGAGACGCCGTGGATCGCGGCGAAATACCGGACGTTGTCCACCGCGGACAGGTCACCGTAGACCGAGGCGGCCTGGGTCACGTACCCGACTCGGCGCCGCAACGACGCGGACCCGGCCGGCTCACCGAGCACGAGCACCGTTCCCGAGCGGATCTGTTGGACGCCTACGACACACCGCAGCAGGGTGGTCTTTCCGCACCCACTGGGGCCCAGCAGACCGGTCACCTGTCCGATGGGCACGGTGAACGACAAACCGTGCAGCACTCGTCGAGCGCCGAACTCGACTACCAGGTTGTCGACCAGGATCGCATCAAGCATGACCCGCACCGTTCTTAATTCAGCGATGTGGAGTTGAAGTGTAAAGTAATTCAGCGGCGTTGAAAAGCTGTGCGTCTGGTGAATACCCTTCGTGGACATGGGACCGCGACAGAAACGATCACCCGGCCGGCCGGCCGGATCCAGTGATACCAAGGACAGGATTCTCGAGGCCGCGATGGCCGCGTTCCTTCAACACGGCTACCTCGCCACCACGATCCGCGCGGTCGCCGACGCGGCCGGTGTCGACCAGGCATTGGTGCTGCACTACTTCGGTAGCAAGGATGGTTTGTTCGCTGCCGCGCTGTGCGCGGGGGTTCCGACTGGGCGGCTGACCGCGTTGGTCGACTCCGGTGCCCTCTCAGATCTCGGGATCAGACTGGTGCGCGGTTACCTGTCCATGTGGGAGGACCCGGATACTTTCGGCCGTTTACGGGTGATCCTTGGCGCGGTGTCGATGTCGCCGAGCGCGGCCGAGATGGTGGTGCAATTCGCCAGTGAAGCCGTGATCCAGCCGATGTCGGCCGCGCTCGGCTCGTCGGATGCGCAGTTGCGCGCCAACCTGGCGGGCTCACACCTGATCGGCACGGCCATCGCGCGCTACCTGCTCAAGGTCGAGCCACTGGCCTCGCTGGACTCCGAGCAGCTGGTTGCACTGGTAGGCCCGGTCGTCCAGCACTACCTGACTGGAGAAATCCCGAGCGGATCCTTGTCGCCAGGCTGAGGGTAGCGCCCGATGACAGCAGGAGACTGTCGCTTCGGCCAGCCGCGGCGGCCCGTGGTGACCGCTAACGATCACTAACCTGCCTACGCTGCGACGGTGAGTGCGCCCAGCGTTGCTCATGGGGATCGCGCGTCGCTGTACGGAATCAAGCAGGCAAGACGGTGGTGGCGGCCTTTTGGTCTTCTGTTAGCGGTGCTCGCGGTCGAACTCGGGCGGAACCCGCGTCGCGGCCAGGCACACCAACTCGGGGTCAGTCAGTCGGGGGTGGCGGTCCCGACCTTGGTGGGGCGCGGCATGATGGTCAATCGGTCGGTCTCTACGTAGGCCGGGGGGGTGTTTAAGCTGTTCGTTACGGGCGATCGTGGGCGCCGTCCTGCTGTTTCTTCGGGGATCGGACACGCCCTGGACAAGGAATCGATCATTTAGGTGGTGCCTCTAGGGGGTGCTGTGGCGTACTTATTTGTGAGTCATAGCAGTGGTGATCGACAGCTGGTGGATGGGATCTGTGGGCGGTTACGAGCGGCGGGTTTTGAGGCGTTGTTTGTTGATTTTGATCCTGATGTGGGGATTCCCGTTGGTCGTGCGTGGGAACGTGAGTTGTACACCCAGCTGCGCAAAAGCGACGGCGTAATCTTCGTGGCGAGTGAGGCGTCGGTCGGTTCTCGATGGTGCATGCTCGAGGTAGGTCTGGCTCGTTCGCTGGGTCGGCCGGTGTTTCCGTTGCGGGTGGAACAGGATGTGCGTTTGCCGCTGCTTGGTGATGTGCAATGGGTTGATTTTCCTGACGTCGAGTC
>JAFASX010000126.1 GCA_019244295.1 Pseudonocardia sp. | reverse complement strand
TCGTTAGGTGGCTGGTTGACTGGCTGCCGTCGGCGATATTAAACGGCGCGAACGCGATGCCAGGAGTGATCTTGTGAGCGTGCGGTCCGAAGTGATCAGGCGGCCAGCGCCGCATGAGTTCTCCTTGGCGCAGCGCTACCAAGCGGGCGCCGGACCGGTGCTGCTCACCGGCGTGCAGGCGATCGGCCGGCTGCTGGTTGAGCAGCATGCCGCTGATGCCCGCGCCGGGCACCGGACGGCTTCGTTCGTGTCTGGCTACCAGGGCAGCCCGATCGGTGGGCTGGATCGCACCCTAGCTAGGGCCACGGAACTGGTGGAGGCGGCTGGGCTCATCCTCGTGCCGGCGATCAACGAGGAGTTGGCGGCCACCGCGATCTGGGGTAGTCAAGTGGAGGTGCCAGGGCGTACCCGCGCGGTCGATGGCGCCGTTGGGGTGTGGTACGGCAAGGGGCCCGGTGTGGACCGGGCCGGCGATCCGATGCGACACGGCAACATCTGCGGCGCCGACCCGCGCGGTGGGGTGCTGGTGCTGGCCGGGGACGACCCGGCGTGCAAGTCCTCGACCATCCCGTGCTTCAGCGAGCGGACGCTGGCCGGCTACGGATTGCCGGTGTTGTTCCCCGGCAGCGCCGAGGAGATCGTGCGGCTCGGCCGCTACGCCGTGGCGGCATCCCGGGCGTCCGGGATCTGGATCGGCATGAAGATCGTCGCCGACGTGGCGGACGGCGTGTGGACCCTCGACGGCTCGGTGTCGCACGTGCCGATCACCGTGCCCGAGCTGGAGTGGGAGGGCCGGCCCTGGCGCTACACCACCCAGACCCCGATGCTGATCCCGCCTGCCTCGCTCGCCGCCGAGGAGCAGCTCTACGGCCCGCGCTGGGCGATGCTGCGGGCGTTCCTGGCGGCCAATCCGATCAATGCGATTGAGCTGGACACCCCCGGCGCCTGGTGCGGGGTCGTGGCTGGCGGCAAGGCGTTTTCCGACGTCCGGCAGGCGCTGGCCGACCTTGGCCTGGACAGCGACGACGCACTGCGCGGTGCCGGTATCCGGTTGCTGCGCCTTGGCGCGATCCATCCGATCGAACGTGATCTGCCGCGGCGTTTCGCCACCGGACTGGACACCGTGCTGGTGGTCGAGGAGAAGATGGAGTTCGTCGAGGCGGCGGTTCGGGACGCGCTGTACCGACTACCGGACGCGCCAGAAGTGATTGGTTCATGTGACGCTACCGGTGCGCCGCTAGTACCGGTGGTCGGCGAGCTCACCGCTGGCGCGCTGGCCGGCCCGCTTCGCCGGGTGCTGGCTACCCGCCCGGAGGTGGCCGCGCGGCTGGCCCCACCAGCGCCCGCACCTCGCCAGACGCTCGAGCTGCTGCCGGTGGCGCGCACCCCCTACTTCTGCTCCGGTTGCCCGCACAACCGCTCGACGCTGGTGCCGGAGGGCTCGATCGCCGGCGGCGGCATCGGCTGTCACGCCATGGTGGCTCTGACCGGGCGGGAGGGCTCCATGGTCTCGTCGCTTACCCAGATGGGCGGCGAAGGCGCGCAGTGGATTGGGCAGGCTCCGCTGCTGGACAGCGCCGATGGCCCGCCGCACATGTTCCAGAACATGGGTGACGGGACGTTCGCGCACTCGGGGCAGTTGGCCGTGCAGGCCTGCGTGGCGGCCGGGGTGTCGATCACCTACAAACTGCTTTACAACAAGGCCGTGGCGATGACCGGCGGACAGGACGCCGAGGGCGGCCTGGAGGTCCCGGCGCTGACGCACAAACTCACCGCCGAAGGCGTCGCCAAGATCATCGTGTGCGCCGACGAACCGGAGCGCTACCGGTCGATGGAGAGGCTTGCCCCAGGTACTCAGCTGTGGCATCGGGATCGGCTCGACGAGGCCCAGCGGACGCTGGCGTCGGTGCCCGGCGTCACCGTGTTGATCTATGACCAGCGTTGCGCCGCGGAGGCCCGGCGGCTGCGCAAGCGCGGTGAGATCCCGGTCCGGTCGATGCGGGTGGTGATCAACGAAGCGGTTTGCGAGGGCTGCGGGGACTGCGGAGCCAAGAGTAACTGCCTGTCTGTGCAGCCGGTGGACACTGAGTACGGCCGTAAGACCCGCATCGACCAGACCTCGTGCAATACTGATTACACCTGCCTGGCCGGTAACTGTCCGTCGTTCGTCACCGTGCGGGTGCCCGTTAGCGGCGGCCGGGCTGGTACTTCGCGCCCGAGGGGGCGGCCGAAGCCGCCTTCCGTGCCGGACGTGGCTTGGCAGCCGCCGACTGGCACGGTGGACGTGTTCCTGGCCGGCATCGGTGGCACCGGGATTGTGACGGTCAACCAAGTCCTGGGCAGCGCGGCGGTGCGCGATGGGCTGGCGGTGCATGGCGTGGACCAGACCGGGTTGTCCCAGAAGGCCGGCCCGGTGGTGTCGCACCTGCGGGTGGCGGCTCACCCTGACGACCTGGCCCCGGCGAACCGGGTCGGGCCGGCGCAGGCTGACTGCTACCTGGCTTTCGACGCGTTGGTCGGCGCGGACGCCAAGAACCTGGCGTACGCCGGGGACGGCACGACGGCGGTGGTGTCCACCAGCGGGGCACCCACCGGCGCGATGGTGCGCGATCCTGAGTCGTATACGGCGGCCGCGAGCGCCGACGCGCTGGTGACCCGGATCGCCGGCGCCGTCGGGAAGGTCGTGACGCTGGATGCGGCGGCCGCCGCGCAAGCGCTGTTCGGCGACACGATGCCGGCTACGTTTCTGCTGGTCGGGGCGGCTTACCAGGCCGGGGTGCTGCCGTTGTCGGCGGCGGCCATCGAATGGGCCATCGAGCTGAACGGGGTGGCGGTAGCCGCCAACACCGCCGCGTTCGGCTGGGGCCGGGCGGCGGTGGCCGACCCAGCGGCTTTCGCGGCCGCGACCGGGCTCGGGACCGACGCCGCTGTTTCGATCGAGCCGCCGCCCGTCACTGGGCTGGACCTGGGAGAACTGGCCGGGGAGACCCGGCGGCTGGCCGCCGTCCGGGCCGCCGCGCTGGTCGACTACCAGGACGTCCGCACCGCTCGGAGCTACCTGGACGTGGTCCGGGCAGCGTGGCGGGCCGAGCGTGTAGTGGGTGACCGCACGGACTACAGCGAAGCGGTAGCCCGGGGGCTGCACAAGCTCACCGCGTACAAGGACGAGTACGAAGTGGCTCGGCTGCTTACTGACCGAGAGTTCGAGCGACAGCTGGCCGCCGAGTTCCCGGGTGGCACGAAGCCGCGCTACTGGCTGCATCCGCCGCTGCTGCGGGTGATGGGGCGCGAGCACAAGATCGCGTTCGGGCCGTGGCTGCGACCCGTGCTGCGTGCCTTGGCGCACGGCAAGCGACTGCGCGGCATATGGGCAGACCCGTTCGGGCACACCGAGATCCGCCGGCTCGAACGTGACCTGCGCGACTCGTACACGGCGATGGTCGGTCGGCTCACCGCGTCGCTGACAGCCGAGCGCTACGACACAGCGGTGGCCGCCGCTGAGGCGGCTGAGCTGGTGTGTGGCTACGAAGAGGTCAAGCTGCGCGGTGTCGCTCGCTATCACGCCCGACTGAGCGAGCTGGGTATCACGCAACCTACGCACCCAGCTCAACGTGGAGCTCGACCCGTTGAGCCAGGTACGTGGCGGTGACCGTGTCTCGCTGTGGTTGGACCCGTCTCGGATCCACTTGTTCGACCCGAAGACCGGGAAAACCTGACCCGGTCTTCCTTGGTCACATGTCGCGGATACTCATGTAGCGGCGGGCATCCTCGAGGGACTGCACGGCCAAAACTATGGCACCCAGCGCGAGAAGCGCGGCGATGGCTGTAGTGACGATACCGACCTTCTCCATCGCACTGCGGATGCCGTTGAGATCTTTATTGGTCATGTAGGAGTTATACCCGACGCGTCTGAGGGTACGCGACCCCGTGACCTACGGCTCACACACGACCGAGACCATTGCGCTTAATGCAACTATGAAACAGGACTGTTGCAACAGGACTGGTGCATCGTGGCGGAAGAGGCGGGATCGGTGACGCACCCGGCGGGATCCGGACCAACATCGCCAGGGATGCCCGCGCCGGCAACGGCGATCTTGGGGTGTCGGGGGTGTCGTGATGGTTGGGCACGATAAGCGTGATGAGCACGACGATCCGGGGTACACCGGACCGGCCGCCCTGGTGATCGATGGCGTGGTGCTGGACGTTCTGGTCGACCTGCAGGGTGGTTTCCAGCCGATCGACGGTCGCTATCACTGGTACGGACGGGTTGCCGCCGATCCCGAGCTGGACCGGCTGGTCGGAAACAACCAGGGAAACAACCAGGCCCACGTGGTGCTGCGGACCCCTGACGGGGAGCGTGCCGCGCGACTGTTCGATCCGGATGTGTGGGGCCGGTTCCGCATCGCCGGTGAGGGCCGGCCTCCCTTCGCGTCGGCCTCGAGGATCCCGGTCTGACCTAGGCGAACCTGGCTGGCGGTCGAACTGGTTTGGACTGGCCCGACTGGTCGGACCGCCGGCCGGACCCGGTCGGGGGAGCGAGTAACGTTCATGCTGTCGTTAAGCGAAATAACCTCGTTTTGAGGATCATTTGCCTGGTATCAACACGTCATGAGCATCTCGGCGGTCGTTCGCGTGGCAGCGGTGGCTGTTGTTGCCATCGTAATGGCCGCATGCTCGTCTGCTCGGGGTGCGTCGCCGAGCGCTCCGGTCGCCCAGCCGGAGCCGGCGCACGCGGCGCCGACTCCGGTCGTCCCCGGCTCAGCATCAGCAACCCCGCGGGTCCCGTTGGCGTCGGCCACGCCGGGGCTCCCTGGCTCGTCGGTCACGCCGGATCTGTCGGAGGCTCCGGCCTCTCCGATCGCGATCAACCGCACGGTCACGGTGGACACCGAGGCCGGGCCGCGTACGGCGGTCGTGCACCATCCGGCCGGGCTGCACCGCGGCGCACCCATGGTGGTGGTGCTGCACGGCGCTTACGGCAGCGGTGAACAGGCCCGGAACACCTTTGGGTGGGACGCGCTGGCCGACCGCGAGGGCGTGCTGGTTGCCTATCCCAACGGTGTCGGTCGCACCTGGAACGCCGGGCACTGCTGTGGCCCAGCGCACAACGCCAAGATCGATGATGTGGCTTTCCTGCATCGGTTGGTCGAGCAGCTGGTGGTGCAGGATGGAGTGGACCGGTACCGAGTGTACGCGGTCGGCATGTCCAACGGCGCGATGATGGCCTATGCGTGGGCTTGTGGCCGCCCGCATGACCTAGCGGGTATCGGCCCGGTGGCTGGTGCGCTGGTGACGGATTGCCCGCAGCCGCCGGTGCTCAACGTGGTCGCCGTGCATGGCGGCGCTGACCACAGCGTGCCCGTCACCGGAGGTATCGGTCCGAAGAGCGTCACCCGCTTCAAGTATCCGCCGCTGGCCACCACGCTGGCGCCGTTCCTCGCCGCGGATCGGTGCGCTCCGACGCCCCGGCGCAACGATCGGGCCGCGGTGCACGTCAGCACCTATGACTGTCTGTCCGGCGCCGGGGTGACCGTTGCCGTGATCGACGGGGTTGGCCACGATTGGCCGGGCTCACGCGTGTTCGACCCGGTGCGTAGGGTGCTGCGCGAGTCGTTCGTACCGCTGGACGCGACCAATTTCCTCTGGACCCATCTGCGGACTGTTCGCATGAGCTGAGCCTTCAACCGGCTGATTGGCAACAGACAGCTGTGCGATCGACGCCGGGCGGGCCATGCTCTGGGAATGAGCACACAGGCGGGACCGCGGCCGGCGGCGGAGGAGTTACCGCTGGCCGGCATGCGGGTTATTGAGGTGTCTTCGTTCGTGGCCGCCCCACTGGGTGGGATGACCTTGGCTCAGCTCGGTGCCGAGGTGGTGCGGGTCGACCCGATCGGTGGGGCGCCGGACAACTCGCGCTGGCCGCTGGCGCCGTCGGGCACCAGCCTCTACTGGGCTCTACGCCGCGCTCGGCATCCTGTCCGCCGACCGCCGCCGTCGGATCACCGGCAAGGGCCAGCGGATGAGCGTCGCGCTGTACGACGTCGCGTTGGCGATGGCCGGCAACCTGGGGTTTCTGGCCGAGGCTCAGGTGAACAAGGTGGTTCGCAGGCGGCTGGGCAACTACCTCTACGGCGGGTTCGCCCGCGACTTCGCGACCCGCGACGACGGCCGGGTGATGGTCTGCGCCTTGACCAAGCGGCACTGGGCGGATCTGCTTTCGGCCACCGAGCTGCGCGAGGTTGTCGCTGGGCTGGAACAGAGCCTGGGGGCCGACTTCACCAGCGAGGACGACCGCTTCGAGTATCGCGAGGTGCTGGCCGGGCTGTTTTCGCGCTGGTTCGCCCGACATGATCTCGCCGACGTGCGGGCCAAGCTGGCCGGCACCTCACTGCTGTGGTCGACCTACCACACCTTCAGTGACCTGGTGGCCGACGATGTGATCGCGGCCAACCCAATGATGGCGGTGATTGACCAGCCCGGGGTGGGACGCCACCTCGCGCCGGGTCTCCCGGTGGTGCTCGGCTCTGGCGCCCGGGCCTCGGTGGCCAGGGCACCGGTGCTGGGCGAGCACACCTGTGAGGTGTTGAGCGAGCGCCTCGGGCTGTCGCGGCGGGAACTCGCTGACCTGGTTGACCGGGGCGTGGTCGCCTGAGGCGCGTTGTGTGGGTTGATCGTGATCCCGAGCCACGATGGGCTGGCTGTGATGTGCCGCGGCGATACCGGCGGTAGCCTTGGGCGGGAGGCTCACCATGACCACAACCGAACTGACTTCTGAGGCCGGCCTGGACACGGTGGCTGAGTTGGCGGCGCAGCTGCGGGTGGATTCGATCCGCTCGTCGACCAGCGCCGGCTCGGGGCATCCGACCTCGAGCATGTCAGCCGCTGATCTGCTGGCGGTGCTGGTCGCTCGATATTTGCGCTATGACTGGGACGACCCGCGCTCGCCGGTCAATGACCATTTGATCTTTTCCAAGGGGCACGCATCCCCGCTGCTGTATGCGGTCTTCAAGGCCGTCGGCGTAGTGTCCGAGGACGAGCTGATGAGTGGCTATCGCCGCTTCGGGCAGCGCTTGGAAGGCCACCCCACGCCGATTCTTCCCTGGGTGGATGTGGCCACCGGCTCGCTGGGTCAGGGGCTGCCCGACGGTGTGGGCGTGGCGCTGGCCGGCAAGTACCTGGAGCGTGCGCCCTACCGGGTGTGGGTGCTGTGTGGCGACAGCGAATTGGCTGAAGGCTCGATGTGGGAGGCGCTGGACAAGGCCTCCTACTATCAGCTGTCCAATCTGATTGCCCTCGTGGATGTCAACCGGCTGGGCCAGCGCGGCGAGACCGATCTAGGCTGGAACGTGGACGCCTACGCCCGCCGGGCCGAGGCCTTTGGGGCCCGTGCGCTGGTGATCGACGGCCACGACCTGACCGCCATCAACACCGCCTTGGTCACCGCCGAAGACAACACCGCGAGTGAGCAGCCCACAGTGATTGTGGCCAAAACCATCAAGGGTCGCGGGTTTTCCGAGATCGAAGACAGCCCCGACTGGCATGGCAAGCCCTTGCCCGTGGAGATGGCCCAGCGGGCGATCAGCGAGCTCGGGGGCGTGCGTAACTTGGTGTTGCGCGGCCCATGCCCGGCCCCTGTTCCCGCCCAGGACAACGCGGCCCAGAAACAACAGAAACAAACGGACCGGCCGAGCAAAGCCGACGCGTCACCACCTCGCTACACCATCGGGGACAAGGTGGCTACCCGCAAGGCCTACGGCGACGCGCTAGTCGCTTTGGGCGCCCGGGACCCGCGGGTCGTCGCGCTGGACGGGGAGGTCAGCAACTCCACCTACGCGCGCGAGTTCGCGCACGCTTATCCGCGGCGGTATTTCGAGATGTTCATCGCGGAACAGCAAATGGTGGCCGCCGCCACCGGGCTGGCTGTGCGCGGCTACCGCCCATTTGCCTCGACGTTTGCCTCGTTTTTAACTCGGGCGTATGACTTCATCCGGATGGGCGCCATCTCCGGCGTGGACCTGTGCTTGGTCGGCTCGCACGCCGGAGTTGAAATCGGCGCTGACGGCCCGTCCCAGATGGGTCTAGAAGACCTGGCCATGATGCGCGCGGTGCACGGCTCGACCGTGCTGTATCCCAGCGACGCGACCAGCACCGCCGCGCTGGTCGAGATGATGGCTACCACGCGCGGTATTAGCTACCTGCGCACCACCCGCGGCGCCTACCCCGTCCTCTACTTCGCCGAGGAGACCTTCCCCGTCGGCGGCGCCAAGCTGCTGCGCTCAACCGACCGGGACGTCGTCACCTTGGTCGGTGCGGGTGTCACCCTGCACACTTGCCTGCGCGCCGCTGACATCCTGAACGAGGACGACGTCCACGCCCGCGTCATCGATTGCTATTCGATCAAGCCGGTCGATACCGACATTCTCATCGCGGCGGCCAAGGCCACCTACGGGCGCTTTGTGATCGCCGAAGACCATCATCCCGAAGGCGGGCTCGGCTCCGCCGTCGTCGACGCCCTGCTTGCTGCCGGGCAGTCAAGCCTGTCCATTGCTCACCTCGCTGTGCGAGGTATGCCGGGCTCCGGATCCGGCCCTGAACTCTTAGCGTGGGCCGGCATTGACGCCGACCACATCGCCACCGCCGCCCGCCAGCTAATCAGCGGCAAATAGCGATATCTACCTCAGCATGGCCGATGCGCTGCATGCCCTGTTCGCCGAACAGGTGCGCTCACCATCCGACGACGATCATCCTAGACGGGACAGATAGTGGCACAGGCTCAGGATGCGGCGGACGTGTTAGTGATCTTCGGTATTACTGGGGATCTAGCCCGGAAGATGACGTTGCGCGCGCTATACCGGTTGGAGTGCCGCAAGCTGCTGGACTGCCCGATCGTGGGGGTGGCAAGTAGGGAGCGGTCGGATGACGAGTTGGTTGCGTTTGCTCGGCGGGCGATCGGCGGTAGTGGAGAAGAGATTGACGAGGACGTCTTTAATCGGTTCGCCAGCCGGTTGTCATACGTTTCCGGCAATGTCACCAACGATTCGGTGTATGCCCAGCTCGCGGAGCGGGTAAGGGCACATCACCGGCCGTTGTACTACCTGGAGACACCGCCGTCACTGTTCGGTCCGATCGTCAAACATCTGGGCAAAGCCCAATTAGTCACCGACGCGCGGGTGGCGGTGGAAAAACCGTTTGGGTACGACCTGGCTTCGGCGCGAGAGCTGGATGCGCGGTTGCATCAGGTGCTCCAGGAGGATCAGATCCTGCGCGTGGATCATTTCCTGGGCAAGGAGCCGGTCATGGAGCTGGAATATCTGCGTTTCGCCAATCTGGCGCTGGCGGAGATCTGGGATCGCAAGAGCGTTTCCGCGGTGCAGATCACCATGGCCGAGGACTTCGGTGTGGAAGACCGCGGCCGGTTTTACGACCCGGTAGGGGCCCTGCGCGACGTCGTGCAAAACCACCTGCTGCAGGTGCTCGCGCTGGTCGCGATGGAACCACCGGCCAGCGCCAGCACTGACGAGTTGCAGGACAAAAAAGCTGAAGTGTTCCGGGCGATGCCCGCCGCTGATCCGCGCCGTTACGTTCGGGGCCAGTACGAGGGTTATCTCGAGGTGCACGGGGTTGCGCCGGGGTCGACCACCGAGACGTTTGTGGCGTTGCAGTTGGAGATTGACAATTGGCGCTGGGCGGGTGTTCCGATCTTCCTGCGCGCAGGCAAGGAGCTGCCACACCACGTCACCGAGGTGCGATTGCTGTTGCTTTCCACGCCTCGGTTGGCGTTTTTGCCCAACCCCACGGACGTCGATCCCAACCAGATCGTGCTGCGCATCGATCCCGACTCCGGTTTGCGGCTGCAGATCATCACGCGCTCTGGTGATTCGTGGCGCTCCGTGCACCTGGACACGCTGTTTCGCCAGGAACTAGGCGAACCGTGGGAGCCCTACGAGCGGGTCCTGCACGCCGCGCTGCACGGCGACCATCAACTCTTCGCCCGCCAAGACAGCATCGAACAAACCTGGCGCATCGTGCAGCCGCTGCTGGATCACCCACCAAACGTTCAGCCCTACCCGCGCGGATCATGGGGACCGCCGGCGGCGGAGTCGTTCTGCGGTCCCTACCGCTGGCGGCAGCCCTGGCTAGCCAACGACCACTAAACCAGGAGACACATGATGCAGTTGGGAATGATCGGCCTGGGCCGCATGGGCGCCAACATTGTCCGGCGCGTAATGCGCCAAGGCCACGAGTGCGTAGTTTACGACCGTGATCCCCAGGTCGTCGCGACGCTGGCTAACGAGGGCGCGACTGGGGTGGAGTCAGTGGCTGATCTGGCTAAGGAACTGAGCCCCCCGAGGGTGGTGTGGGTGATGGTGCCGGCCGGAGCGGTCACCACCTCGGTCGTCGAGGAGTTGACCCAAACTCTGCAGCCCGGTGACACCGTCATCGATGGGGGCAACACCTACTATCGCGACGACATCCGCCACGCCCAACGGCTAGGCGAGCGGGGCATCCACCTGTTGGACTGCGGCACCAGTGGCGGCGTGTGGGGCCTGCACCGCGGGTACTGCCTCATGATCGGGGGCGACCCTGACGTAGTGGCTGGGGCCGAGCCGATTTTCGCGTCGCTGGCTCCGGGAGTGGACACCGCACCCCGCACTCCGGGCCGTACAGGCGAGGTCGCCCCCTCGGAGCAGGGTTATCTGCACTGCGGACCCGTCGGCGCGGGCCATTTCGTCAAGATGATTCACAACGGAATTGAGTACGGCATGATGGCCTCGCTGGCCGAGGGACTTAACATCCTGCGCAACGCCAACATCGGCAGCCGCACTCAGGACGCCGACGCTGAAACCGCCCCGATAGAAAACCCTGAGTACTACTACTATGACTTCGATCTCGCCGAGGTGGCCGAGGTATGGCGACGGGGCAGTGTGGTCGGTTCTTGGCTGCTGGACCTGACCGCGGCGGCCCTGCGGAAATCCCCGGGGCTGCATGAATTCACCGGACAGGTATCTGATTCCGGCGAAGGTCGCTGGACCTGCCAAGCGGCAATCGAGGAAGGCGTGCCCGCGCCCGTGCTGACCACAGCGTTGTACTCCCGCTTCGCGTCTCGCCATCTGGACGAATTCGCTAACAAGGCGCTATCGGCAATGCGCCAAGAATTCGGCGGCCACCAAGAAAAACCTCTTTCATGAGCCAGCGGGAGGCTGCGTCGATGACCGGACTGATTGCCGTGTTGTTTGATATCGACGAGACGTTGGTGCATACCGGGGGTGCTGGGGCACGGAGCTGGGCGTGGGCGTTTGACCAGTTGTACGGGGTGGCCGCGGATATTGGTGCGCATACCTCGGCGGGAGAGACCGATCCGCAAGTCGGCCGACAGACGTTCCGCGCGGTGCTGGGCCGGGAGCCCAGCCACGATGAGCTGGCCCGGCTGTATGCCAAATATCTGTGGCATCTCTCCGAGGAGATCTGGTCGTCGGCCGCCTACCGGGTGCTCGACGGCGCGCCGGAGTTGCTGACCCGGCTCACCGAGGCGGGAGTGATCCTCGGAGTGACCTCTGGTGCCATGGAAGGAGCGGCACGGACCAAGCTGGAACCGGGCAAGCTGAACCGGTATTTCGTGTTCGGCTCCTACGGCTCGGACTCGCCGGACCGAATCGAATTGACCCGCCTGGGCATTGCCAAGGCCGCGAAGATCCACGGTCAAGACCTGTCCCCGCGGCAGGTCTATGTGGTCGGCGACACCCCTCTGGATATCGCGGCCGGCCACGCCGCTCACGCCACCACCGTCGGCGTCGCCAGCGGCCATTACACCGCCGAGGACCTGCATGCCGCGAAGGCCGACCACGTTGTGAAATCCCTGACCGAGCCTTTCCCCGGCTTATGACCCAAGGCAAGGAACCAGAATGAAACCAACACGCCAATCGCGGCTGGCCACCGACGCGTCCTGGGACAGCCTGCTGGCCGCCTTGGAACGCGCCATCAGCCGGCTGAGAGACACTCGATGACCAGCGCGCAATCGCTGGGCGACCAGCGGACGGCGACCAGCCGCCGGGAGCTGCCCGCCTGGCAGGCACTGCAACGTCACGTCGATGAGCTCCATGGCGTGACCTTGCGTACGCTATTTGACCAGGATCCTGGGCGCGCCCGCGATCTGGCGTTCGAAACATGCGGCCTGTACGTGGACTTGTCCAAACACCGGATCACCCGCGCCACCCTTGGCCTGCTACTGGACCTGGCCCAGCAGTGCGCGGTGACCCAGCGCCGCGATGCCATGTTCGCCGGCGAGAAAATCAACGTCTCCGAACACCGGGCGGTGCTGCACGTAGCACTGCGCGCTCCCCAAGACGCCGTGATCACTGTGGATGGCCACAACGTGGTGCCCGAGGTGCATCAGGTGCGCGACCGGATGGCCGACTTCACCCACCGGGTCCGCTCCGGTGAGTGGACCGGGCACACCGGGCAGCGCATCCGCACCGTGATCAACATCGGCATCGGCGGATCGGACCTCGGCCCGCGCATGGCCTACCGGGCGCTGCTGCCCTACACGGACCCGCGGCTATCAGCCCGCTTCGTGTCCAACGTGGACGGCGCGGATTTCGTCACCGCCACGGCGGACCTGGACCCAGCCGAGACGTTGTTCATTGTGTCGTCGAAAAGCTGGCACACCCTGGAGACGCTGACCAACGCGCGCGCCGCCCGAGCCTGGATCCTGGACGCCTTCGGCGGCGACACCGCCGCGGTGGCCCGCCACTTCGTCGCCGTATCCACCAACGCCCAAGGAGTGGCCGACTTCGGCATCGACCCCCGCAACATGTTCGGCTTCTGGGACTGGGTTGGCGGCCGGTATTCCATGGACTCCGCGGTGGGCCTGTCGCTGATGCTGGCCATCGGACCCGACCAGTTCACCGACCTGCTGGCTGGCTTCCATGACGTCGACGAACACTTCCGCACCACTCCAGCGGAGCGCAACATTCCGCTGCTCATGGGTTTGCTCGAGGTCTGGTACAACAACTTCCTCGGCGCCCAAACCCAGGCCGTGCTGCCCTACAGTCAGTACCTGGAGCACCTACCGGCCTATTTGCAACAGCTGGAAATGGAAAGCAACGGCAAACACGTCACCCTGGCCGGGCAACACGTGGACCACCAGACCGGGCAGATCATCTGGGGCCAGCCGGGCACCAACGGGCAACACGCCTTCTACCAGTTACTGCACCAGGGCACCAAACTGGTTCCCGCCGACCTGATCGGCGTGGCGCAACCGCTGAGCACGCTCACCGACCAGCACGATCTGCTGCTGGCCAACATGTTCGCCCAAGCCGAAGCCCTAGCCTTCGGCCGCACAGAAGACCAGCTGCGTCAGGCCGACGTACCCGAAGAGCAAATCCCGCACCGCGTGTGCGAAGGCAACCGACCCACCACGACGGTGCTGCTGGACCAATTATCCCCCCGCCGCCTGGGCAGCCTGATCGCGCTGTACGAACACAAGGTGTTCACCCAGGGCATCATCTGGGACATCGACTCGTTCGACCAGTGGGGCGTCGAACTCGGCAAGATCCTCGCCACCACCATCATCGCCGAGCTGACCGCCGACAACCCGCCCACCCTGGCCCACGACAGCTCGACCAACGAACTGATCCGCCGCTACCGCGCCGCACGCAACCGCCCCGTCTGAGGGAGCGGTGGCCCGTCGGCTAGCGACTGCCCGGCCTGCCGGCCGTGGGGCGGTAGCTCCACGGCCGGCACGGCCTGGGCTTTGCGGTTTGCGGTGAAACGGTGGATGGCTAGCCGGCGGCAGTTAGTGGTCGCCTGCGGTGCCTGCGGAGGGGGCGTCATAGTAGTCCGAGTAATTGGAGATTGGTGATGTATTTGATGATCATCGGCCGTTCGATGTGGGGGATGTCTTTGTCGGGGCCGATTTTGGCTTCCTGCACCGCTGCGCGGAACCGTTCGGTTGAGACGGCTGGCCCGCGGATCGCTTCTTGGGGCTTGTGACGGCTGTGCAGCAGCGGCAGGAATGAATGCTGGCGCTGTTTTTCGGGCAGGGCCCGCATGGCGGTCTCGAACCGTCGAAGCCAGGTGTCATAGTTGGCAATCCGCGCAATCGGATAACCGGCGTCAATTAGCCAGTCGACGAACTCGTCGAGCCCGACACCGTCGTCGTGGGGGTTTGCGACGTGGTAGGTCTGGAACCCGTCGACGACCCGCTGGCCAAAAGTCGCGATCGCCTCGGCGATGAAATCGACCGGCAGCCCGTCGTAGTGGGCCCGCCGCCGGTTGCCGTCCGCGCCGAGTTCATAAAACGAGCCGGGGGCGACACCGGTGGCGACTAGGCTGAACATCAACCGCGTGAACATGTCGGGCAGGTTGAGCTGACCCACATACCGGGTGTCGGTGAGGATCATGTCACAGCGAAAGACCGCCACCGGCAGGCCATACAGCTCGTGGGCCTGGCGCAGCAGGACTTCGCTGGCCCATTTGCTGGTGGCATAGCCGTTGGCATAGCTGTCGTCGAGTGCGCGGGTCGGGCTAATGATCCGGATGTCGGCGTTTTCGGTGAATGCCGACGGGGCAATTTGGTCGCCGACGCCAAGAGTGGACACATAGGTAAATGGCTTGAGCTTGGTGGTCAGCGCCAGGCGGGTCAGCTCGGCGGTGCCCAGCACGTTGGGCTCGAACAGCTCGCGGTAGGGCAGGACGTGGTTGACCAGTGCCGCCGGATCGACGATCAGATCAACGGTGTGGGCCAGCCGCTGCCAGGTGTGCTGATCCAGGCCCAGGTTCGGCTCGCCCTTGTCGCCGGTGATGACCTCCAGATGCTCGGCGGCAAGGTGACGGTAATGCGCGAGCAGCCGCGGGTCGCCGCTGTCGAAGACGTTGTCGAGGCGTTGGCGGGCCGCGGCGTCGTTTTTGGCCCGGACCAGGCAGATCAGCTTGCCGTCGACGAGCGACAACCGTTCGAGCCAGTCCAGGGCCAGGTAGCGACCGAGGAAACCGGTCGCGCCAGTCAACAACACCGTTCGCGGCTGCGCACTCGGGTGCGGTAGCGACGGGGCGGCCGCCAGCGTCTGGCTGTCGAGGAACTTGTCCGGCGTGAGATCACGGGCGTGCACCTGGCTGGCGTGGCGGCCATGCACCGCGGCGAAGGTCGGCCGCTTGCTGTCGGGTCGCCGCTGTGCCTGGATATAGGTGGCCAATGCCTGCACGTCGGTGGCTGGGCTGATGATTACCCCGACCGGCACGTCGAGGTCGAAGATCTGCCGCAGCAGGTTGGCGAAGGTCAACGCCGACAACGAATCGCCACCCAGGTCGGTGAAATGCGCGTTCGGCCGCACGTCGGCGGCCGCGGTGCCCAGCAGTGCAGCCGCGGCGCGGCTGATGGTCTCCAGCGCGGGCCGATCGGCGCCGCTTTGGCGCAGGCTGCGCAGCTGGTTTTCCTGCCTTTTAGCCAGCTCGGTGTAAAGCTGTTCAAGCCGAGCGCCGTAGCGTTGCTTCAGCTTCGGGCGGGCCAGCTTACGGATGCCGGTGAGTAGCCCGTTTGCCAGGGTGAACGGGGTGGTTTCGATGATGAAGTCCTGCGGGATTTCATAGGACTGCAGCCCGGCGGCTTTGGCGACGTCTTGCAACGACTCGCTGATCAGCGCCTTGAGCGAGGCGGTGTCATGGCGGGACAGCGCTGCCTCGGTGGGCACGATAACAGCAACCAGATAGGAGCGAGCGCTGTTGCCGTAGAGGTAGATTTGCCGAACCAGCGGGCTGATTTCGAACACCGCCTCCAATTTCGACACGGTGACGAACTCGCCTTGGGAGAGTTTGAGCACGTTGTTGCGACGGTCGAGGTATTCCAGCTGGTCGGGACCGACCTCGGTGACGATGTCTCCGGTGCGGTAATACCCCTCCGGGTCGAACACCTCGGCGGTCAGTTGTGGCCGTTGGTAGTAGCCGGCGAAGATCTCCTCGGATTTGACCAGCAGTTCGCCTCGGGGGTGTGGGCGGTCGGTGCGGAAGTAGCCCAGATCCGGGACGTCGGCAAGCTTGTAATCGGTGATCGGCGGGCGTTGCACCTGCCCGTCCACAAAAATGCCTCCCACCTCGGTGGCGCCGTAGCTTTCCACCAGATGCAGGTCAAGGAAGGACTCCACCCAAGACTTCACCTCGGCCGAGATCGGCGCGGAGCCAGTGTGTGCGGCAATGAACCGGCCCCCGAGCAGCTGCCGGCGCAGCTGGTCCGTCACATCCGCTTCCCGTGCCACTTGGTCGGCTGCCCTTCGGGCTCTGCCGTCCAGTCGGCTGTGGAATTCGGCAAACAGCATTTCCCACACCCGTGGCATGAAGTCCAGCTGGGTGGGCCGCGCCAACGCCAGGTCCTCCAAGAAGGTCGAAAGATCGCTCTTGGCCGCGAAATAGACGGTGCCGCCGTTGCCGAGCGTCGCGTACAACGTCCACCGCCCCATCACGTGGCTCATCGGCATGAAGTTCAGCGTGATCCACGGCTGAGCGTTGTGGCCAGCTGCGGCCATTGCCGGGAGTCCGCGCCAGAAGCGGGCGACCAGGTGTTCGGGGTACATCGCGCCCTTCGGCGTCCCGGTGCTGCCTGACGTATAGATGAGCAGCATCAGCGGGTCGTCCTCGTCGCGCGCCGGCAACGGGGTGCCCGCCACTGATTCTCCCCGCTGGACAACCTCGTCCAGCGTTTCCACGATTACCCCGCTGCCCGCCTCGGCCAACTTCGCCTGGGCGGCGTGCACCGCCTCGCACTGGTCGTCGACCTCGGGGTGGTAGTCGAACACGATCAGCTGGGCCGGCGCGTACCCGGTCAGCACCAGTTCCACGGCGTCGGCGAGAGACTCGACACTCGAGGCGATCACCGTCGGCTGGGTCTCGGCCACGATGGGCCGCAGCTGGACGACCGGCACGCTGGTCTGCAACGGAACCGCCACCGCGCCCAGGCTTATCAGTGACATGTCCACGGTGGTGTAGTCCACGCTGGTGAACCCCAGCAGACAAACACGATCGCCGGGCCGCACCCCCGCGGCGACCAGGCCGGCCGCCACCGCGCCCACGCGGTTCCACAACTCCCGATAGCTGATTGTCTCGAAGCGGGGTAGCAACTCCAGACGAGTACGGCCGGTCTGCGGGTCGTGCACCAGCTCGACCGCCCGCTGGGCGACCGCCGGTCGGTCCGCGTAGCCCTCCATGACGGTGCGCACGATCAGCCCCAGCCCCAGCCCCTGCTCATGGATTGCCGCGGTGATCGCCTCGCTCGGCCGCGCATCAGCGAACTGCCGGTCCTTGGCGTACAACTCGGCGACGCGGCGCTCCAACCGCGCATCACGCGCGTCGCGCAAGCCACCCGCGGCATCATTCGTCCGCGAACCTGCCCCCATGGTCATCACCTTCTCCTGCTCAGATGCGTCCCGAGACCGGAAACGACCAGCCGGTCCCCGGGGGGTGATGACGAACCAACGCATCGAGGTCCGAAGCCATCACCTCGCCGTGCCCAGATGGCACTTCAATGTGCCATCTGGGCACCTCTAAGTGTTTACTTCGCACTCAAAGATGTCAATTGGGGGAGAGCGGACGATGCGTGACCTTGGCCACGGGCCAGCTGACGACCCTTTGTGACCCGGAGGCTGGCCCGCGTTCGTCGCGCGCTAACCGAGTGTCACCTCTGGGCTTGCGGGCGTGACCTTTTGCGGTGCCGTGATGTGGCTTGGCATGCGGTGGCTCAGTTGCTGGCGCACGGTAGCGGCGATGGCGGTGGTGGCCATTTCCGCGGCCAGGTCGGGAGTGCCCTCGGCGTCAAGTAATACCGCCTGGGTGAATATGGGGCTCAGGTGCGCAGCGACCGCCTGACGCAACTGTGGTGGCGGGACGCCGTCACCTCCTGCTGCTTGCCACAGCGTGGCGGCGGTGCGGGCAAACAGATGTTGAAGCGCCTGGCGATACTCGGTGTAAGCCTGCTGCAGACGTGGCGACAGCCGCCGTGTCGTGAGTTCCCAGACCAGCCGTCCCGCGCCAGCCGCCGCGTGGTGCGTCACGCGGGCCAGCTCCGCCAGCCAAGCCAGCCAGTCACCGCCGCGGTAGGGCGGCAGGGAACGGACATAGTCAGCCGAGGCGGCCGCCAGAGCGGCGTGCAGCAGGTCCTCCCGGGTGGGAAAATAGCGGAACACCGTCCGACGGCCCACCTCGGCTAGCATCGCGATGTCATCCACAGTGACATCGAGACCGTGCTCGATCATGCCGCGCCGGGCGGCGTCGAGGAGTGCATCGATCGTCACTTGCCGCTTTAGCCGCTGAACCTTCGTGAGCTGGTCGGTGGCGTCGGTCACCACAGTCTCGACCTCCTGCTCCACGCTGGACAACCTATCGTGCTCCTTCAGCGCTAGGAAGTGCCTAACCGACGCTCATCATGCGCTCATCATACGTCGCCCGGCGGCCCTTCTTGGCCATGACAGAATCATCGCACGCTAACGATCGCGAGTCCAGAAACATGCGAACTGCTTAGTAGGCGGCGACCCGGCTTAATGCTCGTTTTCTTTTGCGTAAAGTCCCGCGTCACGGCGGGGAATGACCACGCGACTGCTGATTCGCCACCCTTGGGGTGTTCTGGGTGTTTGAACCACCTCGTCTTCGTACTCGCCGTTGAACATCGTTCCGCTGTGTGTGGGTCCGAAATACTTGCTCAGCACTCGTACGTGCCCGTCAATCTCGGTGATGATGACGTTGCTGGAATGATGCTCCGGGCGATGGTGCGCCCCGGCCCTTCGGCGTCGGCGCGCGCCGGGGATGCGTACGCCTTCGGATTTCGTCGATTCCCTTATAAATTCCGACTGAGCCGGAAACACGGACTTCGAAGACCGCGTCGGAGGTGAAGACTTCCGGCGGTCTGTCCCAGTCCGCCCAATCCCAATGCCGCTAAGTTAAGGATCGTTTCGGCGGGTCAGGAGCGGTTTTGGGTGTCGGAGATGGTGTGATCCGCAGCCTTGCGTCATGCGCCGCGCTGGTGCTAGCTAGGGTTTCGTTGATCGCATGCTCTGAAGGGATCGGCTTGGTCATGCATCACTTCTGGTCAACGCGTCTACATCTGCCCTGACTAGGCCACATGTTTAGCCAAGCGGCAGTGCCGCCGGAGCACACGATCGTCATGACGCGACACTAGCTCCACGCACACGTTGTGTACGCCGCACACGTGCCGCAGCGTGTGCGTGGCGTACACACGGTGGGTGCGAGCGTGAGCCGTTCGCCTATGCCCACATCATGTGTTACTCATCCCCGTGCTCCGTTCCCCGATGCCGCGCAATAAGGATCGTTTCCGCGGGTCAGGAGCGGGTTTGGGGGTCGAAGATGGCATGATCCGCGGCCTCACGCCTCGCGCCGCACTGGCGCTACGTGGGGTTTCGTTGATCTTATGCTCCCGAAGGGATCAGCTTGGTCATGCATCACCCGGTCAAGGCGTCTACATCTGCCCTGACCAGGCCAAATGCTTAACTAAACGGCATTGCGCCCAATCCACGACGTGCCCATACTAGGAGAGAAGTTGCTGGATTTCCAACTGGTCAGCCGTAGAGCCACTAGAAGCACCCAGAGGACTGGAGTTATCGGACAGGCCATTGGACACCCGCTCGATGGTATGTCAGACGATCGCCGGACTGCCTCGGCTGGCAGCCGCTCCGCCTAGCGGTACACAGCCGTGGTTTACGTCTACGGTGTCGCTCGGGTCACCTTCCAGAGCAACTCAATCGCGTCCATGCATTAGCGCTGGGCTTCCTCGCGAGTTGGTGTCCCGCCGCCGTTGATGTGTAGAGCAGGCACGCGGTGGTGCCAGGTCTTCGCCTCGTCATCGAAGAAAAACTCGGCTCGCAGCGTGATGCTTGTCCTGCGTCTGACTTAATGAACCAGACGCGGTCGAAAATACCCAGCCAAGGATCGGCGTGTCTGACCGATCTGGAGGCTGTTGTTGATGTC
>JAFASX010000021.1 GCA_019244295.1 Pseudonocardia sp. | reverse complement strand
CGTGTCCACATCCATGAACACACTACCCACCCCAAAACGGCCCTCCAACCGGTCAAACAACCGACCGGCGATATGGGGCGTATCACCACGGCGATAGCTGATGAAAATCCGCCCCGACGGCCCCCCACCACCTACCACCCCGGACTCCGATCCCCCCGAGCGCGCCCAGACACACAGAGAATATCGCCCCGCACTAGCCCGAGATACACATCTCCGCCCGCCCAGCGAACCATCCACTCTGGACGAGCTGCGGGTCAGCGCCAACACAGCAAGTGTAGGCAACTCGGCGACGTGGTACAGCCAGCGCCACTGGCCAGAGACGCGTTGTATGGGTTGATCGTGCCCACGCGGAGGTCATCACGCTTGTGTTGGTTAAACATCCGCTGGGGCCGTCAGCCTTCGGCTACCTCGGCGGCGGCCAGCCACTGTTCCTCTAATTGGTCGCGTTCAGCTAATAGGGCCCGCAGCTCGGCGTCCAGCTCCAGCAATCGGGGCGCGTCGGTAGCGGCCGCGGCCAGCGCGACGTGCAGCTCGGTCTCCCGGACGCCGAGGATCTCCAACCGCCGCTCCACCCGGCGCAGCTCCTTGCGGGCCTCCCGCTGCTCGGCGGCGGGGGGCCCTGGGGAGCGAACGGCACTTTCACGCGCATAGAGCGTACGAACGGCACTTTCGCTTCGGGGGGTGCGGGGAACGGAGCCCGCGCGGCGGGACAGGTACTCGTCGATGCCGCCGGGCAGGTGGGTGAGCCGGCCGTCGCCGAGCAGCGCGACGACGGTGTCGCAGGCTCGCTCGATCAGGTACCGGTCGTGGCTGACCACCACTAGGGTGCCGGGCCAGCTATCGAGCAGGTCTTCCAGCCGCTGCAGGGTGTCGATGTCCAGGTCGTTGGTCGGCTCGTCCAGCAGGAGCACGTTCGGCTCGTCCATCATCAGCCGGGTCAGTTCCAGCCGGCGCCGCTCCCCGCCGGACAGCTGCCGTACCGGGGTCCACTGGCGAGCGGCGGGGAAACCCAGCCGCTCCAGCATCGAGGACGCCGACAGCTCGTGCTTGCCGACCCGCACGAATCGGGCGACCCGCTCCACGGCCTCCAGCACTCGCAGGTCCTCGGGTAAGGCCGAGACCTGCTGGCCAGGGCCGAGCGTCGGCGCGGTCAGCTCTTGGCTCAGGTGCGCCAACCGCACGGTCTTGCCGGTGACCAGCCGCCCGCTGTCCAGCGCCCGCTCGCCGGTCAGCGCCCGTAGCAGGGTCGTCTTGCCCGAGCCGTTCACCCCGACCAGGCCCACCCGGTCGCCGGGCCCGAGCCGCCAGGTGATCCGGTTCAACAGCACGCGCCCGGCCACGGACACCACGGCGTCCTCCAGCTCCAGCACCGTGCGCCCGAGCCGCTGCGAGGCGAAAGCCAGCAGCTCAGGGTCGTTGCGGGGGGTTGGAACGTCCGAGATCAGCGCCTCGGCCGCTTCGATCCGGAACCGGGGCTTGGACGTCCGCGCCGGCGCGCCCCGGCGCAGCCAGGCCAACTCCTTGCGGGCCAGGTTGCGCCGTCGTTCCTCGGCCGCGTCGGCCTGGCGTGCCCGCTCGGCTCGGGCGAACACCCAGTCGGCGTAACCACCGAGGTAGGACTCCACCTTGCCGTGGACGACCTCCCAAGTACGGGTGCAGACAGAGTCCAGGAACCACCGGTCGTGGGTCACCACCACAGTCGCGCAACCCCGGTCGATCAGGTGCCCGGCCAGCCAGGAGATACCTTCCACGTCGAGGTGGTTGGTTGGTTCGTCCAGCACCACCAGGTCCAGCTCACCGACCAGCGCGGCGGCCAGCGCCACCCGGCGGCGTTCACCTCCGGACAGGCTATCCACCCCGCGATCGAGATCGGTGATCCCGAGCCCGGTCAGCACCGCGCGGACCCGGGCGTCGGCAGCCCACTCGTGCTCGTTTCCGTCAACGCTCACCCCCAGCGGGGCGAGCACCACGTCACGAACCCGAGCACCGGCCGGCAGCTCGGTGCGCTGAGTGACCACCGCGAGTCGTAACCCACGCACCGCGCTGACCCTCCCCGAGTCCGGCACCCGAACCCCGGTGAGCACCTCGAGCAGCGTGGTCTTGCCACTGCCGTTGAGGCCGACGACACCGATCCGCTCCCCAGCGGACACCCCGAGAGACACCGCATCCAGTAGCACGCGGGACGCGTCGCCCGGCACGGTCGCGGTGACCGTCTCCAGATTGATCAGATTCTCGGCCATGGCTACGCCCAGCCCAGCGGCGGACGGGGCGGCACGGGCGGCATGCCGGTCGGGGTCGGCGTCGGTTCAGGCTCATCCACGACCCGCGCGCCGGGCACCGGGCCACGGGCCATCCGTACCGTTCGGCACACCCCCACCCCGGCCAGCTCCGCGGCCACCCGCACCGCCGAGGACTCGTCAGAGCACAGGAACGCGCAGCTCGGCCCGGAACCGGAGACAATGCCGGCCAGCGCACCGGCCTCGACGCCGGCTCGCAGTGTGCGCCGCAGCGCGGGCTCCAGGCTGACCGCCGCCGGCTGCAGATCGTTGCTCAACAGCAGCGCCAGCTGGCGCGGATTGCCGGCGGCGAGTGCCTCCAGTACCGGTTCGACCGCGCCGGCCCGTGGTGGCACGGCCGACGATCCGGATGCCGCGCGCAGCCGATCCAGCTCGGCGAATACCGACGCGGTGGCCAAACCCCGGTGAGACAGGGCGATCACCCAGTGCATGGTGTGCCGGGACAACACCGGTACCAGCTGCTCGCCGCGACCGGTGCCCAGCGCGGTACCGCCGTGCAGCGCGAACGTGACGTCGCTGCCCAACCGCGCCGCCAGCGCGGCCAGCTGGTCGCGGGGCAGCTCCAGCTTCCACAGCGCGGACAGCCCGACCAGGGTGGCGGCCGCGTCGGCGCTGCCGCCGGCCATGCCGCCAGCCACCGGGATGGCTTTGCGCAGCACGACCCGGACGGCCGGTTCCCGACCGACGTGGTTGGCCAGCGCGACAGCGGCTCGCCAGGCCAGGTTCTGCCCGTCGGCCGGTACCTCCACCGTCGAGCCGGCGCCACCCTCGCCATGCACTTCGACTCCGGGTTTGTCGGTGATCGCGACCGTCACCTCGTCGAACAGGCTCACCGCGTGAAAGACGGTAACCAGGTCATGGAACCCATCCGGCCGGGTGTCCCCGACCGCCAGGTACACGTTTACCTTGGCTGGGACACGGACGGTGACCGGTGGCGGAACAACAGCGAGCACGGGGTTACCCTACGT
Source organism: Pseudonocardia sp. (assembly GCA_019244295.1). GTDB lineage: Bacteria > Actinomycetota > Actinomycetes > Mycobacteriales > Pseudonocardiaceae > Pseudonocardia. The sequence continues at coordinate 53,660 of JAFASX010000021.1, read as the reverse complement.
GTGCGTCAGCGGGCGCTGCTCGGCGATCCTGGCAAACTCCGCAACGGATAGTCGCTCGGCTCTGGTCGTCGGGTCGATTCCGGCGGCGCGCAGCGCGTCCTCCGCGTCTGGCGCGGACCCGGCCCAACTTGCCAACGCGGCTCGCAGTGTCTTACGCCGCTGCGCGAAAGCCGCGTCCACCAGTGCAAACACTTCCGCTCGGGTAGCCGGCCCGGGAGGTGGCTCGTGTCGATGGAACTCCAGCAGCGCTGAGTCCACCCCCGGTACCGGCCAAAACACGGCTCTGGGGACCAATCCCGCCCGACGCGCGGCCGCGTACCAGGCGAGTTTGACGCTCGGCGCGCCGTACGCCCGGCTACCCGGGGGCGCGGCCAACCGGTCAACGATCTCCAGCTGAACCATCACCAACCCGCGACGCAGCGTCGGTAGCTCCGCGAGTACCGACAGCAACACCGGCACCGCCACGTTGTAGGGCAGGTTGGCCACCAGCGCGGTGGGCTGGGCTCGCTCTTCCGGGAGGTCCGAGCTTCGCAACGTCATCGCATCACTGGGTAGCACGGTGAGCCGCCGCGCGGCCGCCGGCGCGCGGGCCGCCACCGTCGCCGGCAACGCCTCGGCTAGCGTCGGGTCAATCTCCACGGCGAGCACCGAAGCTCCGGTGGACAACAGCGCCAAGGTCAGCGAGCCGAGCCCGGGGCCGATCTCCAGCGCCAGATCGCCCGGGGACAGCTGCGCCAGCCGGGCGATCCGGCGCACGGTGTTCGCATCGTGCACGAAATTCTGGCCGAGTCGCTTGGTCGGGCGCAGCCCGAGCCGCTCGGCCAGCTGGCGCACTTCGGCCGGTCCGAGCAGGCCGAGGTGCCCGCCGGGGCTGTCAGGTTCCGTGCTGTCAGGTTCCGTCCTCGGACAGCCTGAGCTTGCGGGAGCAGGCTGGCCATGCCCCGTATCCGCCCCGGGAGTCCCGCACCTTCTGGGCAACGGCGATCTGTTCCTCCCGGCTAGCCTGGTGGGGGTACGGCGCGTATTGGGTGCCTCCGTTGGCCCGCCACGTCTGAGCGTCGAACTGCATCCCACCGTAGTAGCCGTTGCCGGTGTTGGCTTGCCAATTGCCTCCCGCTTCACAGGTAGCCAGCCGATCCCATACCGCGTCTTTGCCGAACAGTGCTCTGATGATCGGGTTGGTCCCGACCCGAACCACCCGGGTGATGGGCAGCCTGGTCAGCCCACCACGGATCCTCTGGCGGCTGATCTCTTTACCGTCGCTTACCCGAACCCGGTAAATGGCGGTGAGCTCACCGGGCGCCCCCGGTTCCTCGATGACTTTCTTGCCCTTCGGCATCCGCGGATCTTCGATCTCCCGCACCGGTGGCGCCACGGGCTGGGCCAGCGTGATCTCGCCACCACCGTTGCGCACCACCTGCACTCGATCACCGTCGGCCAGCGGCTGGTCCGGCTCGGGCATGGTGAAATCTTCCGGTCCCAGCGGTACGCCCTGCTCAGCCAGCATTGCCTGGACGCTTTCGGCTTTGGTGATCGCCATTTGTGGCGGTTTCGCCCCGTCCACCAGGGTGATCGTGCGCGATAGGCTCACCTGCAGCGACATCCCGTCCAGCGGGATCTCGGTGTCGGGGGCCACCGAGAGGTGCGAGGTTTGCGCGGCCATACCCAGCCGGCGCAGCGCCTCACCCACCGTGCTCGCGGTGGTCCACACCCGCCGCGTGGCGGCACCGTCAATCAGGGTCAGCTCGCGAGACCGGTCGAGCACGATGTGGTCGCCATCGTAGATACGGATCGTTCCGGCGGGCTCCAGCCGATCTCGATCGCTCACCGACAGCCCGGCCGAACGCACCGCCGCGAGCACATTGGTGCCGAAGGTGTGGACGGTGCGGTCCGTTCCGTCCACCGTGAGGACAATCCTCTTGTCCAGCGCAATAGCCATCGTGCCGCCCATGTACAGGCTGAGGAACATGGCGATCACCAAGGCGGTGACCAGGGGGCACCGCTCTACCGCACGGTCCACACCAGCGTCCAGTCGTCCGTCGAGTCGTCATTGGACCGGGTCGTTTCGCCACCCCGGCTGTGGCGACCGCTTCCGCGTGAACCTAGGGGAGCGCGATAACGGTCAAACGGAGGCTAAAGCGGTGGCGACCCGGCGGCCCACAGCCATCGGCCACAGATGCGGTGAACGAGCTAGTAACAGAGCCGAACTGCTTGGTTACTGTCCGTATTGATACTGACAGTAACGGCTTACCGTAGCTTATCGAGCCGGAAGACCCGTTCAGCGTTCGCGCGAACCGTGTCGGCTAGCTGATCGGGATGAACCCCGCGGATGTCCGCGAGACCGCGCAACGTCCAAGGCAGACAGTATGGCTCGTTGGGCTTGCCCCGGTGCGGATGCGGGGTGAGGAACGGCGCGTCCGTCTCGACCAACAGCAGCTCGGCCGGTGCCACCGCCGCCGCCTCGCGCAACTCCCGGGCATTACGAAACGTCACTGGTCCGGCGAAGGACATCAGATAACCTGCATCCGCGCACCGTTCAGCTAGGGCGGCGTCGCCGGAGAAACAGTGCATGATCACGGTCTCCGGCGGGCCTTCCGCCTTCAGCACGGCTAGCACATCATCGTGGGCGTCCCGGTCGTGGATCATCAGCGGTTTACCCAGCCGCTTAGCCAGCTCAATGTGCCAGCCGAACGCTTCCCGCTGAATGGCCGGGTCGGCGCAGCCAGGGTCGCGCTGAGGCCAGTAGTAATCCAGCCCGGACTCCCCGATCGCCACGACCCGATCACCGGCGGCCAGCCGCGCCAGCTCATCGCGGACCGCGTCGTCCAGCCCACCCGCCCGGGTGGGGTGCAACGCCACGGCGGCCACCACCCGCGCGTCCCAGCCCGCGGCCTTGGGCACCCAGCGCGCGGACTCCAGGTCATCGGCCACGGTGACCGCCGCGACTACGCCGACCGCCTCGGCCCGATCCATGGCGGCGCGCACGTCCCGTTCCGTACGGCCGGCGCAGGCGTCCAGGTGGGTATGCGCGTCCACGATCGGCGCGCCTAGTGGCTCCGGCAATGCCGGAGCCACTGGACCTGCCCGTGAATGACGATCGTCATACTCGCCACTCACGGGCAGCTCCGCCGCACCGGCGCCCATTCCGGCCCGGTCTCCCCTAACTTCGGGTCGAGCTTGGCGAACAACGGTGTCGGCTTAGCCAGCGGCCGGCCGACCTCGATCGGGGTGGACACCCAGCTGGCCTGCTCGTCGGCGTAGTCGCCCATCAGCACCGAGTAGTCGGGGCCCTCGCCGAGATCGGGCACGACCCGGATCTTCGGCTGCGCGGCCCACACCCCGGTGCCGCCCAGTGCCTCGTGCACCCGCTGCGCCGCGTGCGGCAGGAACGGCGTGAGCAGGGTGTTCGCGTCCTGTACGACCTGCAGCACGGTGTGCAGGATGGTGTCACGGCGATCCGGGTCATCCTTGCGTTTCCACGGCTCCTGGTCGGACAGGTACTTGTTCGCCGCCGACACCACCCGCATCGCCTCGGAGATGGCCTGCTTGAACCGGCTGCGCGCGAGCAGCCCGCCCACCGTGTCGAACCCGGCTTTCGAAGCCGCCAGCAGTACCGCGTCCGCCTCGGCCGGCGCGGTCGGCTTCGGGATGACACCGACGCCGCGGTGTGCCATCGAGATGGACCGGTTGACCAGGTTGCCCCACTCGTTGGCCAGTTCGAAGTTGACCCGGCGGACGAACTCCTCCCAGGTGAAGTCGGTGTCCTGGTTCTCGGGGCCGGCCACCGAGATGAAGTAGCGCAGCGCGTCCGGGCCGTACTCGCGCAGGAAGTCCCCGACATAGATCACGGTGCCGCGCGAGGTGGAGAACTTGGAGCCGCTCATCGTGAGAAATTCGCTGGAGACGATCTCATCAGGCAGGTTCAACAGGCCGAACGCGCCCGGCTCACCACCGCGGTCGCCCGCTCCGTTCTGGCCGAGCAGCAGCGCCGGCCAGATCACCGAGTGGAAGACGATGTTGTCCTTGCCCATGAAGTAGTAGCCAGTGGCGGTCGGGTCACACCACCACCGCTGCCAGGCGTCGGGATCGGGCCCCCGCCGCGCCCATTCGACGGACGCGGACAGGTAGCCGATCACCGCGTCGAACCACACGTACAGCCGCTTCATCGGCAGCTCGCGCCAGCCGTCCAGCGGCACTGGGACACCCCAGTCCAGATCCCGGGTGATCGGTCGCGGCTTGAGGTCCTCGATCAGATTAGCGGAGAAGCGCAGCACGTTCGGCCGCCAGTCAGTGCGGGTGGATAGCCACTTGCCCAGCGACTCGGCGAACGCCGGCAGGTCGAGGAAGAAGTGCTCGGTCTCAACGAACTCCGGCGTCTCACCGTTGATCTTCGAGCGCGGATTGATCAGGTCGGCTGGGTCGAGCTGATTGCCGCAGTTGTCGCATTGGTCGCCGCGTGCCCCGTCGTAGCCGCAAATCGGGCAGGTGCCCTCGATGTAGCGGTCGGGCAGGGTGCGCCCGGTGGACGGGCTGATCGCGCCCATGGTGGTGCGGGGCACCACGTAGCCGTTGTGGTACAGCGCCAGGAACAGCCGCTGCACCACCTCGTAGTGGTTGCTCGTGGTGGTGCGGGTGAACAGGTCGTAGCTCAGCCCGAGGCCTCGCAGGTCCTCCACAATGACCCGGTTGTACTTGTCCGCGAGCTGCCTGGCGGTCAGGCCCTCCACGTCGGCCTGCACCAGGATCGGGGTGCCGTGCTCGTCGGTGCCGGAGACCATCAGCACCTCGTTGCCGACCATCCGCTGGTAACGGGAGAAAACGTCGGAGGGCACCCCGAAACCGGAGACGTGTCCGATGTGTCGGGGACCGTTAGCGTAGGGCCAGGCTACAGCGGTCAGCACGCGCGAACTCATGTCAGCCAGAGTAAGCCCGCCCCGCTAGCGAGTTTCGCCCGGATCTCCGGCGCAAAACGCGCCTGAGGCGGTCGGGCTCTCCCCAGGCGGTTCGGTCAATTCAGGCGGTTCGAGCGGTTCGAGCGGTTCGGCTAACGAGGCGGCGTAGAGCTCCCGCTTCGACACTCCGGAACCGGTTGCCACCGCGCGCACGGCGTCCTTGAGCCGCTCGCCGCCGTCCACCCGCGAGCGCACCCGGGCGACCAGTTCGTCCAACGGAAACGGCGACGCCGCGGCGCCGGCTAACACCACGGTGATCTCGCCGCGTACCTCCTCGGCGGCGGCCCACTCAACGAGCATCCCCAGCGAACCCCGGATGACCTGCTCGTGGGTTTTGGTCAGCTCCCGGCACACCGCCGCCGTTCGCTCCCCACCCAGCTGCGCGACGGCGTCCGCCAAGGTCGCGGACAACCGGCGTGGTGACTCAAAGAACACCGCCGTCCGGGGTTCCCCAGCAAGCGATGCCAACCACCGGCGACGCTCGCCGGGTTTGCGCGGCGCGAAGCCCTCGAAGCAGAACCGGTCACAGGGCAGCCCAGACAACACCAGCGCCGTGGTGACCGCCGATGGGCCAGGCAGGCAGCTGACCGGCAACCCGGCCGTCACACACGCGTTAACCAGCCGGTAGCCAGGGTCGGACACCGATGGCATGCCAGCGTCAGTCACCACGAGCACGGTCTGGCCCTCCCGTACGGCCTCGAGCAGTTGGCCCATCCGCGCCGTTTCAACCGCGTCGTAGTGGCTGATCACCCGCCCGATGATCGAGACACCGAGCGAGGCGGCCAGCGCGCGCAGCCGCCTGGTGTCCTCGGCCGCGACCACCTCGGCGCTACCCAGTGCCTCGACCAGCCGCGCGGAGGCATCCCCGGGGTTGCCGAGCGGGGTGGCGGCAAGCAGGAGTAGGCCGGCGCTGGACACCACCGCAGCCTACGATCGAGGCTCATGGTTGGTGTGCCAGCGGCCAAGATGGTCAGCCAGCCGATGCCGGTCGGGCTGCGACCGATCGGTCGACCTCCATATCCGCGTCGCCCGCCGGGTCGGCGCGTGCCGCTGGACCGGCCGATGCCCACCGACCGCTGGCGCGCCTGGCTGCTGACGATCGCGCTGGCGATCATCGGTGGGCTGCTGCGGTTCTACCGGTTGGGATACCCGACCGATGCTGGCACACCGGTGTTCGATGAGAAGCATTACGCTCCGCAGGCCTGGCAGATGGTGCGTAACGGCGGGGTCGAGGACAACCCGGGTTTCGAGCTAGTAGTTCACCCGCCGCTGGGCAAGCAGTTAATGGCCTTGGGCGAGATTGCCTTCGGCTACAACGGCTTGGGCTGGCGGGTCAGCGCGGCGGTGGCCGGCACGGTGTGCGTGCTGCTGACCGTGCGGATCGCCCGGCGGATGACCCGCTCGACCCTGCTCGGTGTGGTCGCGGGGGTGCTGATGCTCAGCGACGGGGTCAGCTTCGTGTCGTCGCGGATGGGGATGCTGGACATCTTCCTCACGCTGTTCGTGTTGTCCGCGTTCGGTGCGCTGCTAGTGGACCGAGACGACGTGCGGGCCCGGATGGCGGTGGTGCTCGCCGAAGGCCGGATCTTTGAGTCGCCGTTCGGCCCCCGGTGGGGGGTGCGATGGTGGCGGTTCGGCGCCGGAATATTGATCGGGTTGGCCTGCGCGGTGAAGTGGTCCGGGGTCTACTGGTTGGTTGCGTTCGGTGTGCTGGCACTGGCCTGGGATGTCAGCGTGCGCCGGGCGGCCGGGGTGGCCCGACCGTGGGCCGGTGTGTGGGTGCGTGACGTCGCTCCGGCGCTCTGGGCGTTGGCGGCGATCCCGGTGCTGACCTACCTGGCTAGCTGGTGGGCCTGGTTCGGCAGTGAGATCGGCATCGACCGCCACGAGGTGGGCCGCTCGATCGGGGTAGGCGGTCGGTTTTCCTTCCTGCCCGACGCGTTGCGGTCGCTGTGGTACTACAGCGACCGCGTGCTGCGGTTTCATCAGAACCTGCACACCTCGCCGACCGCACCGCATCCGTGGGAGTCAAAGCCGTGGTCGTGGCCGATGGGGCTGCGCCCTATGCTGTACTACTACGCGGGCGACGTCACCGGGTGCGGCGAGCGGCGGTGCGTGGCGGCCACCATGCTGATCGGCACACCGGCACTGTGGTGGCTGAGCCCGGTGGTACTCGGCTGGTCACTATGGCGCCTGTTCACCCGACTTGACTGGCGGTACGCCGCCGTGCTGGTCGGTTACGGCGCCGGCTACCTGCCGTGGTTCATTGATGTGCACCGGCAGATGTATTTCTTCTACGTCACCCCGTTGGCACCGTTTCTGGTGCTGGCGCTGACCCTGGGGCTGGGCGAGATCCTCGGCCGGGCGACCAGCAGTGCCCGGCGCCGCGCCGCCGGGCTGGCGGCCGTCTCGCTGTATCTGGGAGCGGCGGTGGCCAACTTCGCCTGGCTATGGCCGATCATGGTGGGGGACCCGATCACCCCGGCGCACTGGGACGCGCTGATGTGGCTGCCGTCTTGGCGGTAAGTCAGCGCTGGGTCGGCTCTAGCCGGTGACCAGAGCGAGCTTGGTGGGCCGCGTCCGCGCCCCCGGCCCAGCCGGTGCGGCCGAGGAGCCAGCCGGTCCGGCCGAGGAGCTAGCTGGTCCGGCCGAGGAGCCAGCCGGTCCGGTCGAGGAGCCAGCCGACCCGGCGGACGCCGGCTTGAGCAGGGCCGATGCCCGCTTGCGCAAGCCGGCCAGCGCCTCAAGGTCGCTTGTGATGTGCGCTAGCTCGGTGCTGACCCGGCGGGTGGTATCGGCCGCGGCGCGAGCGGTGGCAAGCTCCGCGGTGAGTCCGTTTCCCATGCCGGTAACGACATCGGCGGTGGCCCGGCGCAGGTCCTGTTGCAGCACCCGAGCCGCGTCGCGCGCCTGCTTGCCGAGGGCGAGCTGGAACTCTTCGAGCGTGGTCCGCAGGTGGGTGGTGGCTTCGGCGCGCAGCAGTTCCTGCTGGCGGCTTCGGTCCCCGGTGAAGGCCGCGCCGCCGAGCAGCAGCGCGCCGGTGGCCGCGCAGACCGCGATGAGCCATCCGGGCAGCGCCAGCCCCAGGAAGCGGGACAAGATCAAGGTCATCATGACCCCGCCGTAGGAGGGCATGAACACCGTGAGCAGCCGAGCCGGGAGCGGGGCCCGCCCTCGCGGAACCGAGAGGCGGGTGGGCAACGCGGCCACCAGACGGTCGGGCCGGGTGGCGGCGGCCGCCGGCAGCCGGTGAACCGCCGGCAGCCGCAGGTGGGTAGCGACTTGAACGGCCACCCGACCGGCGCCGTCGCGCAGGCGCCGGTAAACCAGGTCAGCCTCGGTGGCCAGCCGCTGGTTCAGCCAAGCCGGCGATGGAGCACCATCGGACGAAAGCTTGCCGCCCGCGATGGCAAGCTCGGCTTCGGTCCGGATTTCCCGGATCCGGGCCCGCAGGTAGAACTCGAGGTCGGAGTTGACGCCGGCGAACCCGTCGCTGAGCACGTACTGCCATTCCCGGGACGCGGCGGTGAAGCGGTCGTGGCGCGCCTTGACGTCGGCGAGCTCGGCGCTCAGGCGAGCGGCCCGCACCGGGTCGGTCAGCGTCGCGCGCCGGACTTTCAGGTCAGCGGCCAATGAGTCCGCCGCACGTAGTACCTGCGCGGCGGCGGCACGGACCACGTCGGAGTTCCCGGCGACACCGGTGTTGCCGGTGTGCCCGGGGGCGGTCGCGGCATGGCGGCGCAGGATCATTGGGTCGACCAGCGCCGCTTGGGCGGCGCGCAAACGAGCGATGAGGTCGGGGCGGTCGTTCGCCTCGGCGCCTTGCAGCACCTCGGCAAGCAGCTTGTGGGCCGCGGCGACCTGGGCGGAGGGGCCGACGTCCTGAATAGCGTTCATTTCCGAGCTCCTTAGTCAAACCGGGTTAGCCAAACCGGGTTAGCGGCTGTCCAGGCGCCGGGCCCTCATGCGGGTTGCCCACGCGACAACAGTGGGTAGATCAGTGGAAGTGCACGTGTCCGTGGTCGTGGTAGTGGTGGTCGAAGTCGTAGTCGCGGTCATCGCCGTGGTGGTGGCCGAAGTCGTAGTCGCAACCGTCGTAGTAGTCGTGGTCGCCGTGGTGGTATTCGTGGCCGTAGTCGTAGTAGTCGTGGCCGCTGTGGTGGTATTCGTGGCCGTAGTCGTGGCTGCCGTGGTCGCTGCTGTAGTGGCTCTGGAACATGTCGGGCCTCTTCTCGGTGGTAGTGGGTATCGGGGCGTTTTGCCTGACAGGCACAAGATTGCCGTTGGCGGGCGTCCGGAACCATCGAGTCGCCCCTACGAACCCATCCTCGAACCCGAGTCCTCCAGCTGGGGAAAACCCCACCACTGGGACCGTGTGGACCCACCTCCCGCGCACCGTTCGGGCGCCCGCACACGTTTCGTGTGCCGCGCACGCGCCGCAGCATGTGCGCGGCGTATGAAACGTGTGCGTGGGCGTACGAGAACCGACCAGGGGTCAGCGCAGTTCGATGCGGTGGCCGTACATCTCGCCGAGCGGATCGTGGATCAGTTCGAGCCTGGCGCCGTCCGGGTCTCGGAAGTAGATCGACGAGCCACTCTCTAGCTGATAGGGGACGTCGGCCGCGTCCAGCCGCGCCCGTGCCGCGTCCCAGTTCTCCTTGCTGATCGAGATCGCCAGGTGGTGCAGCCCGCCGAGCACCTCGGCGTACGGTCCGGGATTGACCCCGGGGAGGTCGAAAAAGGCGATGGTGTTGCCGTGCCCAAGGTCGAAGAAAAAGTGCGTCGAGCCGGGCAGATCCCGGTTCTCGAACATCTCAACCAGCGGGAAACCCAGCAGATCCTGGTAGAACGCGCAGGTCCGGCGTACATCGGAGCAGATCAAGGCGGTATGGTGCACACCGCGCGCGCGGCTCGCCGGGCGTTGGTCGGCTGGTTTGAGGAACTCACCCTTAATCCGGTCGCGCTCGTGGGTCAACCGGTCCCGCTCGTCCGCCGTCACTGTCATCGTCAAGCCTCCTTTAGTGGCTGTACATTGCCTCGATCTCGGCCCGGTACTTCGCCTCGATCGGCCGTCGGCGCAGCTTCATCGTCGGGGTGAGCTCGTCCCCGGCGGGCTGCCAATCACCCGGCACCAGGTAAAACTTCTTGATCCGCTCAGGCCGCGAGAGCTGGCTGTTGGCCGCGTCGACACCGAGCTGGACCTGCTTGCGCACCCGCTCATCGGCGGCCAACGTGGCCAGGTCGCTCCCGGCGATGCCCTGGTTGGCCGCCCATACCGGGGCCAGGTCGGCGTCCAGCACGATCAGCGCGGTGTTGTACGGCCGTCCATCACCGATGCAGCAGGCCTGCCCGATCAGCGGCGACGCGGCCTTGAGCCGAGCCTCGATGAACGCGGGCGACATGTTCTTGCCCGCCATGTTGATGATGAGCTCTTTCTTGCGGTCGACAATGCGGACGTAGCCGTCGCCGTCGATGGTGCCGATATCCCCGGTGTGCAGCCAGCCGTCGACGACCGTCTCGGCGGTCTGGCTCGGATTGTTCCGGTAGCCGCGCATCACCGCCTCCCCGCGCACCAGGATCTCGCCATCGTCCGCCAGCCGCAGCTCCATCCCGGTCTCCGGAAGCCCAACGGTGCCGATCCGGATCCGCTCCGGCGGGTTGAAGGTGCCCACCCCGCAGGTCTCCGACATCCCCCAGACCTCGGCTAGCGGAACCCCGATGGCGTGGAAGAATTCCAGCACCTCTACCGCCACCGGAGCCGCGCCGACGTGCGCCTGGGCCAGCTCACCGAAACCGATCCGCCGCCGCGGCCCGGCAAAGATCGCCGCGTCCGCGCGAGCCACGTCGGCGGCGAGCTGCTCGGGCACTGGCTGGCCGGCCTGTTCCAGGCGCACCTTCTCGGTCGAGGCCGCCAGCGCCGCGCGCGCCAGCTCTCCCTCCCGCTCGGGCAACGCGGCCAGCGCCGCCTCCAGCCCGGATTTAAGCTTTTCCCAGACCCGGGGCACGGCGAAAAACCAGGTCGGCTGCACGGCCGGCAGGTATTCGCCAATCTGGCGGGGGTCGGGGCAGCAGGTGACCTCCAGGCCGTGTGAGATCGGTAGATACAGGTGCGCCAACCGCTCGGCGATGTGCGCGGTGGGCAACCAGCTGATCACTCTGGACCCCGCCGACAACGGGTGCCGGCCGGTGATAGTGGCTACCGCCGCCACCATGTTCGCGTGGGTCAGCTCGACGCCCTTGGGCTGGCCTGTCGTGCCCGAGGTGTAGATCAAGGTCAGCACGGTGTCGGCGGCCAGCGCGGCGACCGCGGCCTCGACATCGAAGCTCGTGGCGCGCCCGAGCTCGCGCAGCTGGTCCAAGTCAACTTGGCCAACGTCGCCAACGTTGTCAACGTTGTCAACGTCATCAACGAGCACGACATGCTCGACCGAGGGCATATCGGCCAGCGCGGTGAGCACAGTGTTGAGGAACCGCCGCTCGGTGATCACGACCCGAGCCGCCGAGTCAGCCAGCACGTAGGCGATCTGATCGGGAGCGTAGGTCTGGTATACCGACAACGTGGTGGCGCCGAGCATCATCGCGGCCAGGTCACACTGGTAGAACTCGGGCCGGTTGGTCAACATGAGCGCTACACAGTCGCCACGGCCGATGCCCAGTGAGTGCAGACCGGCGGCGGTGTCATCAACCCGTTCACGCAGCTCGCCCCAGGTCCAGCTGATCTCATCACCGAGGGTGCGCACAGCCACACGGCTCGAACAGTCAAGCGCGGTGCGGCGGAACGCTTGAGCCATGGTCGTCCACAGCGGCGTCGACATCCATCAGAAGATACCGGTTCTAGGCCCCTGTTGGGCAGGCTTCGCCGCCTCACCCCACGCGTCCATGCCCGCCCCGGTTTATCGGCCGCGCCAGCCTGTGGTCGGCGACTGATTCCGGGTCGCTGACGCCCACGTGCCGCCAGCCAGACCAGCGGATCCGCTGAGCAGGCGGAGCTCAAACGCGAGAGTTGCGATGGCGTGCGCGCTGGGGTCCTCCGGGTCTGCACGAGTGCCGACACCACCTGGTCTGCACGAGTGCCGACACCACCTACTGTTGAGCTGCTCGGACGGCGTAGCCCGTTTACGGCGCTTTCCCAGTGAGTTGCCCGCCGTCACCAGAGACCATCGCTTACCTGGGGTAGCGTGTCATGGCGGCTGCTGAGATGACCGCCGCCTTATTGATCCGCTCCCGTCGGGAATCCGACCCCGTCCCGGCCGGTGCGGGGTGAGACGCACAGGCTAGCTATGCGACCGCCTGTTCCAGGCCGATTAACGTTGATTAGCCAATGACCACTGGCCCGCGCGCCGCGGGAACATAGAATCGTTCAGTCCACTCATCGCGACTTTCATGGTCAATCTTGACACGCCATTGGTAAGCCGCGCCAGTTGGCAGCGCGAGACCGCCCGGAAACATCAGGACCCACTGGACCCGCGATAACAGAACACCGCGTGGCACGCCTGTACCTGGAGGGAACGTTGGCTCCTCGAAGGTGTGGTTCTGCGCGACTCGTAGCGCTTGGCGCCCTTTGCCGTCCGGAGTTGGGACCTGAACCGGATGCCCCTGCAGATCTTCCAGAACGACCTCGATCGAGCACTCTTCGCCATACAGTTCTCGTCCCACAGAAACTGAGAACCCGATACCAAACGGAACCGTGTTACCTTCGCCCGCGCCGAAGTTTGGCGGTTGTAAACCGATGAGCAGGAGTCCTCCGCCGATCATGTTCAATTTGCTTGCAGCGTCAGCCGCGATGTACTGCGCAACGAATATGCGGACGACGGCCGAGTCGGAGACGTTACTCACGCAGCGCAGGCTACAGCGGGAGCATCAACAACCTGAACCAGCGTCGACTGCGGTGAGCTTGTGGCCACGGCCATCGCGGGCCTGCTGCTAAGCGATGCAATGATCCCGTAGGCCGCAACCTCATCGACTCTCAACGGGGACGAGCCGGGTGGCTCCAACGATGCCCAGTCGACGGAGAGGAAGATCAAACGTCGCTCAAAGTCGACTTCTTCGATGCGCCCTGGGCCCTCCAGTTCGGACTCGGGCTCGAACACCTGCACAAGATCGCCAACGGTCACCTGTCCATCCGCATCCTCAAGGCCCACGAACGTCCAGTTGCCCCGTACGCGAACGTTCAAATCGATCTCGACACGTATCACATTGATCGCCTCCGGACTTGATCGAACACCCGCAGGAATCTCTTGGCCTCTTCGACGGTCGGTGCTGGCCCCAGGTCTACAGTGCAGTGTTCCGCAGGCTCGTCGTCGTCGCCATCCTTTACGAACGTAAAGCTGATCACGCTCCGCACGCTGGAGTACGCGCTCGGGTTCAACGGGCCGGAAGCGGATGACGATCGCATCACGAGGGACGTCGACCGGCACCGGGAATATCGTAGTCGGGTCATCGGGCCCGCCTGACAGCAGCGGTCCGTCGTCCTCCCGATGATCACGTCAGCGCCCACGCTGGGACAACTTTGGGATACAGAACTACCTCGGATGACCAGTTCCAACGACAGGCAGCGAGGTCGCTGCGCGGCTGATTTCGCTGCTCATGGCAGGTAACCGCCAGCGTCACCAACTGTGGCACCGCATTCCGCGAGTTTGGGGTCAGTTTCCGGCCCACGCGCGTCTTTCTCGGACGGACGTGCCGATTGTGTCGTAGGGGCGGAGCTTGGGGCATCAGTTCAGTACTGTCTGCCTGCCGCTTGGAGTGCGCGCACTCACGAGGATGTCCGGTCGGCGAAACTCACGTCGCCGCGAAAGATCAAAGTTTGATTAACTAGGGCCGACGAAGTCGGCTTGATCGAGTCAAGTCTGGGTTCATGCGGCGAATCCGGCCTCCTGAGTGAGCTGGCCGAGGGCGTGTTGGTAGTTGCGCGCTGCGGTGCGCAAGAGGCTGTACCCGACCCCGGCCTTAGCGGCCTGCCGCTTGGCCCACTCGTGGCCATTAAGGCACAGCTTGGCATTGTAGGAAAACAGGAGCAAAACTTGAGGAAGAACGGGCCGAAGTCAGCATCCACGGCATAAACGTAAAAGTGGTTGACCACTCCGGTGGTCTTGACGACCCACGGATAGGACTCGCCGTTGGCATCGCGGCGGCGCTCAGTGTGAAACAGCGCGGTCTTCTCCTGCGCCCGGCCGATGAACAACACCCCTTCCGCGCCGCTGAACCGGGCGAGGTGCTGCTGCATGATGTCGTCCTTGCGCTGGCCCTTGACGAAGTCCACCCAGGGAACCGCTGTGATCTTCCCCAGCGGAGCGGTAGAGGCGATCGGTAGCCTCCGCACCCAGCCAAACCACATCACGTCTCGTCGGGCTGGGGTGAAACCCCGTTAGCACTGAGGCGGTGAGGGCGGCGTCGGACCTGAGTTCTCCGGATCCGCGGTCAGTACCCTTCCGGATGGTCGGACAGTAGATCTCCCGATGGTCGAACAGCACGGGGACGTGCGAGCAACGAGAAGGTAATCAGCACGAGGGTTATCGCCCACCACATGGTTGGGTAGCCGGCGACGTCGGCGAGCAGGCCGAGTAGGGGTGGGGCGCCGACGATGGCGATCTGGTTGACCGCCATGGCCGATCCGAGTCGGAGCCCGGTGCTGTCGGCGGCTCCGGTCTCGGTGACATGGGCGACCCAGGGGCCGTACCAGCCGTAGCTGACGAAGCCGAGCAGAGCCGCGGCGGTGAACTCGATGGCGTCGGCCCGGGCAGGCAGGAACGGCAATGTCGCGGCGAGTACCGCAGTTGCCAGCATGCACAGCCGCACCCAGCTTAGGCGGGTCAGACCGGGCCGGTCGCTGGCCGCGGCGAGGGCGATGCGGCCGATAGCGCCGGCGAGCTGGGCGGCGAAGTACATGCTCGCCGCGGTGGCTATGGGGGTGTGCCAGCGGTCTCGGGTGAACAACACAAAGTAGGTGGTGACGGCGTATTGTGTGCCGACCAGAGTGAATCCGGTCAAGATGATCGGCGGCATTGCTGGTTGGCGGAGCTGCCCGGCGATACGCGGTAGCAGCGGTTGGCGTGGCGAGGCGGGTGGCATGTGTGGGGCTCGCCGGTAGAACACGACAAACACGAGCCCGCCGGCGAGTACGACGATCGCGGCGATCCATAGTCCTAGCTGCCATTCCCCGTGGCGTGCGGCCGCGGGCAGGGCGAGCGCCGCGAGGGCCCCGCCGATGGGCAGGCCCGCTTGGCGAATGCCCATGGCGGTGCCGCGTTGACGACGCGGGAACCATTCGGCCACGAGCTTGCTGCCGCCGGGTTGGGCGGTGCTGTAACCCAATCCAAAAATGAACAGGCCAACTAGAACCAGAAGGTAGAGCCGAAAAGCCGCCGCTAGCGCGACTCCGGCGGCCGAGATCAATGAGCCGGCGCCAACGATGAAGCGTTCGTCGTATCTGTCGAGTAAGTGGCCCACCGCGAAGAGCGCCAGGATCGGGGCGGCGCCAGCCACAGTCACCATGAGCCCGATTTGAGCGTCGTTGAGGCCGAGGTCGGCGCGGAACTGCTCGGCGAGCACGCCCAGCCCTTGCATGGGTAGCGAGGAGCTGGCCTGGGCCACGGTGGCCGCAACCAGCACCGCCCAGCGGTAAGTCCCGCTGGCGCTGTGCTGGTCCCGAACGTGTCTCCTCGACCCGTCAGGCGGTGCCATGGGCTCGACATTCCTTTCTAACCCGCCCCGCGTAAGGAGCCACGTGCGGCGGCGCGCCAGCCGATGACCTATTGAAGGCTGGGAATCAGGTCACTCATCACCGCCGCCTTGTATCTGAGGTAGGTGGTGAACAGCGGCTGAGCGATGGGTTGCTCGACCTCCTCGCCGGCGAGCTTGCAGTATCCGCGAACCGCGTTGAGGGCATGGCGGGAATGCTCGGCCTCCAGCCCGCCGGTGTGCACGATGATCCAGGCCATGGTCTTGTTCGCCTCGCTCTTACCGAACCCGAGCCTCTCGACGAGCCAGTCAGCGAACATCGGGCGGATCAGTTCCATCTCGCCGTGCGTATAGGTTTCGTGGATGAGCGTGAACAGCAGGCCGTTGAGTAGGCTGCGGTCCCGGAGGCGTTGCTTGAGCATCCAACCGCGGAACGTCTTCGCCGCTTCGCTCTGGTAGGTCTTACTCAGCCACGAGTCGTCGCCGCAGATTGCGGTGGCCATCCGGTAGTACAGGTCGGCGTGCATCAGCTCGCCGTGCGCGCCGAAATCCTCGTCAACGATGCGTTGCAGATCGTTCACGACGTTGTAGCAGGCCTGGACATCTTCGATTGAGAGCGCGCTCTTGTTGGCTTTGAGGGTGAACCGGCAGGTTTGTCCCGCGACGCTGGACGCGGAGTTGTTGGTCTGCTGCCAGCTGTGGAAGAACCTGCGCAGCACTTCCTGGTCGTGCTTCTTCGCGGTGAGAAGATCGAACGACTCCTCGATGCTGGACAGTTCAGGCGCGCATTCGAAGTATGCTTCGTGTAGCGCGTCATGCAGGACGCCGGCTGGCATGTCGCGCAGGACCGGCTCGACGATGGTTAGAAACCTCGGTTGAGTCAGAGTGTGACTCATGTCGTGATCTCCCGTCAGGGTATGGGTGAGGACCTCAACTAACTAGGCGGGCTTCGCCCCATGCCCGAAGGCATGCTGGTGGTTAGTTCAGGTGTGGGCTCTGGTGGGCGGGGTCTAGTCCTGACCCGGCGTGCTGATCCGGTGTAGGAACCGCCTGAGCGGTTGGTTGGCCAACTAGCCGTCCAGCGCCCGCGTCAGAGTAGGTCGATCTCGATACCCGGGTCGATACGGCGCAAGCGGCCAGGATCAGCGCTCAACGCTGGCCAACCCCCGCGTTGCCGGGCAACGTACACGACGTGGCCGGCGCACCCGTCAAAGACATCAGCGGTGACAAGCAGCTGGTCGACCCCGCGGGCGCCCACAGCGTCCAGCTCACCGACCACCACGGACGGGTGGCCAACAGCTTCCGCGAGTACCACCCCGGCATCGGGCCGGACCGCACGCACCTCAGCGAGCGCGAGCGCCGGCAGGTACAGGGTCAAGCCGGTAACCTTAGCAGTAGCAAACCACGCCACCGCTGATAGGCGACCCCGTGCTAACGCGGCTAGCGCTGAGGCATCAACTACCTTACCGCCGATCACGCTGCCGGGGCAACAGGGTGCCGACGGCGGATCTCCTCATCTCCAGGCCAGGAAACGCCAGACTGCTCATAAACCCGGTGATAGTCCTCGATAGACGGAGCCCCATAACGGGCCACCATCCGCGCGACGATCGCACTCGCACGCTCATCATCGCTGGCGTCGGGCGGTGCCAGCGGCGGCAAGCCATCGGCATCGAGCTGCTGCTGTATCACAGCGCGCAACGGTAGCCCCTAGCCTAACGAGTGCAAAACCTCACCCCGAACGGCGAGGTAAGGTCGACCCGAGGCGCGGTGCTGGTCTTGCGATCAGTCCGTTTCGGCCCAGGACTCCCAAAGCCCCGGCCAGGTGCAAGGTGGAGCATTATCGCTGGTCACAGGGTTGCCATCCCAGGCTCACGAGAGTGTGAATGCCTATCCTTGGTGCCCACGGAGCAACACCGCTGGTAGGAGTCGGTCGGTGGACCTCGTCGGGCTGGCGCGAAGCCCCGTTATCGTGTGGATGATGAGCACTACGCGCGTGACGATTATCATGGACGACCGCTCCGGCTGGGTCACGGACTGGTGGCACAGCGCGTCGATGAGCCGGCCGTTGGGTGCGATCGAGCGGTGCGCCGTCTTCTTTCCTACCCGCCCGTCTCGCGTCCGGGCGCCGGACCGCGACGCCTCAGCGGTGGATTACCTGACCGGCAACTGGCAACTGGTCACCACCGCGCACGCCAATCTGCTGGCAACGGTCCGTCCAGGCGGCGAGAAACACGGCGTAGCCTGATCCGGTACCCCCGCTCCGAGCTAGACCGCCCCGGGGCAACGGTCCCGGAGCAAATCGGCGAGGGAGATCACTTCGGTGATGGAGTGGTGCTTGTGGATCTTGACGATGCGCGGACGATTGGTCGGCGGCTTCGCCGGATTCGCCAGGCTCGGGGCAAATCGCTGCGGGTGATAGCGGGGCTGGCCGGGATGAGTACCAGTCATCTGTGGCGAATTGAACTGGGGGAGCGTGCTTTAGATCTTTCCGAGATCGGAGCCCTGGCCGACGCGCTTCAGATCGCCCCATCAGAGCTGATAAAGCTACCGGTCCCGGCACCCGCTAACGGCAACACCGATTCCGCCATCAAGGCGGTGCGGCGTGCGCTGAGGGCTGTGAGCCACGGTCAGCCCGGTGGTCAGGTCGTGGCTGTGGAAACGCTGCGGGCGCGGGTCATGGCGGTGGTGAGCGCTCACACCCACTGTGATCGGGAGTATGAGGTCGGATCCGCGCTCCCGGCCTTGATCGCCGATCTGCACACCTCCATCGACGCTGGCCGTGACGTGGCAGAACTGCTTGATCTTGCGGTGTTCTTGCACGTCGGAGCCACCACCGGTTGGCTTCGGGTGGCGGGTGCCGAGCTTGGCCTGCGGGAGCAAGCCGTACTTCTGGGCAGGCAGGCGGCGCTGGGCCGAGACACACCGACCGCGCTGGCGCTCGCCACCTGGGGTGGTCTGCATGTGATGCTGATCGATGGCGCGACTGACCTCGCCCTGGCGGAACTGGACGCCACGACCGTGCCGACGAATAGTCCAGAGTCGATGCAGTTGGCCGGCATGCTGGCGCTGTCGCGGTCACTGGTGGCGGCCGCGGCCAACCGGCCCGCCGATGTGACGGCGCCGCTGGAGATGGCCGCCGAGCTTGCGGAGCGCACTGGAGAATGCAACGCTTACTGGATGGGCTTCGGTCCTACCAACGTGGGTTGCTGGCGCATGGCCGTGGCGTTGGAATTCGGAGACCACGAAAACGCGGTGGCGAATGCCGAACAACTGCACCCGGAACGCCACCCGCATCGTGGCAGCCAAGCTCTCTACTGGGTGCATTACGGACGTGCGCTGTCCCGGCTGCGGGGTCGCCGTGACGATGCGGTGTTGGCGTTACGCCGCGCCGAGCTGATCTCGCCTCATCAGGTACAGCGTGATCCACTGGCACGAGATGTCGTCGGTGAATTGCTCGCCCACTCTGGTCGTGACTCACCGGTCGCGCGGGAGTTGCGAATGATGGCCAGGCGTGCTGACCTGCCGATCTAGCCCCGTCTTCCGACCGTTCCTTCTCGGGAACACTCGGTCATGCCGCTCGGTAGTAGTTGCCGACCATGTGCGAGACCACCACATCTTCTGACCGATCCCTGAGCTGGCTCCCGCGGTTGCTGGGCGAGCAGGGCGCTGTGGGCAGGCACCGAGCCGTAGATAAGCGTCGTCGTTGGCGCCGGGCATCGGCCCCGTCCGTGATCCCAGTGCGGCGGTGCTCGGGTGTCGATGTGGTGGACGCGCGGACCATGGTGGCTCACCGGATGAGCGCTGATGAGCTGGTGGCCGGTCACCAGCGTGGGAATCACGTGGCGTTCCGCGGCACGCGGTTCCTCGCGGCAAGTTTTGGTTGAGCCTGGCCTCGGCCGGGGTCGGAGGTGCGCCGCACGCGCACACTCGACCTCGACCGCAGCCGGTGATCAACAGTACAGCACAGTGGTTTGATCATGCTGCGACCACTGTCCTGTGCTGTTGATCACCGGACCGGGATCGTCGTCACCCTGGGTGGGCTCCTGGTGTTCATCGGCTACCTGACCCAGCTGTACGGCCTCATGTCGGCAGCGTGGCCTGGTGCAGGCTCAACCGGCCGTCCGATGGCCCGGTGTTCTCCCAGCCACCCGCTCGCGGAGTCCAGGTCCGCCCGTCGTAGCTGACCCTGTCGATAGCCAAGCGCACCGCGTGCGCCACCAACCAGTTCGCCAACGCACGCCCCCGACCCGCCGGCTGCGGCCCGCTCAGCGCCGCTGTCCCCAGCTCTCGGTTCGCGGTGGCCACCAAGTCCGACGCCGGCGCGCCGATCACTACGTTGTGGCAGGTCAGTGACGCCCCGGCCGCACCTGTGAGGGCCGCCGCGGTCGCCCTGGCCTGCGGCTCCCACTGGGCGTAGGCATCGGGAGCGGCGGAACGCTGCACCAGCTGAGCGGCCTGGGCAACCTCGACCACCTGCCAATTAGGCTGCTGGCGCAGCCGCTGGTAAAACACCGTCGCCGCGTACACCGGGTCGGTGAGCTGATCGGGACGGCCCCAGCCCTGGCTGGGCCGCTGCTGGAACAGACCCACCGAGTCGAGGTCGCCGTAGTCCAGGTTGCGCAGCCCCGATTCCTGCAGCGCGGTCGCGACGGCGACACTGACCGCGTGGTCCGGCATGCCGAGCCGATGTCCCACCGCGGCGATCGTCGCCGCGTTGTCGGCCTGCTCAACCGTCATCGGATAGGCCGTGACCTCACCGCCCGGCGAGTCGCCGACAAGGGTCACGGTGCATCCCGGCGGTGGCCGACCGACCGGGCTGACCCAGTACAGCCACACCACACTCCCGGCCAGCAGCCCTATCACCACGGCGTACAACAGCAACCGCCGCGCGAAGGCCCGATCGAAGCCCATGACTCATTATCGGAGCGAATCGGCGCTGGAGGCGTAAGCGTAGTTAGCGGAGGCTGGCGAGCCGGACCAGCTGGGGGATGGTGTCGCAGTTCGTAGGTAGGTCGTCAACCGGCCACCACCGCAGGTCATCCGACTCGTCGCTGATCGTGGCCACCGCCCCGGCCGGCGCGCGCGCCAGGTAACGGACATCGAAGTGCCGGGTCGGAACGCCCAGCGAACAGGTTATGGGGTGAACGTCCAGGTGCAGCGGGTCCGGGTCCAGTTCCAGCCCTTCGATGCCGGATTCCTCCACCGTCTCCCGCAGGGCGGTGTCGCGCAGTGTCTGATCAGCCGGCTCACTGTGCCCGCCGAGCTGGATCCAGCGCCCGACCCTCGGGTGCAGGGTGAGCAGCACATACCGGCCAGTGTGATCGAGCAGCAACGCTGACGCGGTCAGGTGGCCGGGCACGCAGGAACGCCGGCAAGCGTCGTCGGGGCGAGCCGCCAGAAACCCGAGGAAGGCTTCGCGCAACGCGGACTGGCCGGGATCGGGTGGCGACCAGTCCCGCAACGCCGCCGAGGCGACCGCCGAGCTCACCATTCCAGGAGCCTGTCTTCGAGGCCGACCGGCGCACGCGGGGAAGCCGGCCCCGCCGGATATCCGACCGCGACCGCGCCCAGCGGCAACCAGCTCGACGGCAAGTCGAGCACGGCTCGGGCGGTGTCGGCCGCGAAGATCGTTGAGCCCACCCAACACGAGCCGAGCCCCTCGGCGGCCAGCGCCACCAGCAGCGACTGCACCGCGGCGCCGCCGGCCACAGTGAACATCGTGGCTTCCGCGGCGTTACGGGCATCGTCGGGGTAGTGGTGCGCGGCGTCCGGGACCAGGAACGGCAACAGCAGTTCCGGGGCCCGGCGCAGGATGTCCCCGCGCGCGAGCCGGCGCTCGATCTCCGCGCTGGAGCGCCCGTCGCCAGCGAGATCGGCCCGCCAGCGCCGCGCCATCGCGTCCAGCAGCCGCGTCCGGCGGGCCGGATCGCGCAGCCAACCGAACCGGAACGGCGCGCTGTGGTGCGGCGCGGGCGCGGTCAACGCGGCGGCGACCGCTCGGCGGACAGCGTCCGGCTCCACTGGGTCATCGGTGAACTCACGCACCGAGCGGCGGGCCGGGACCGCCTCCCGCCGGCCCTGGGCCAGCGCCTCCTCGGTGCCCAGCCGGAACAGGTCCTCCTCCAGCGGTCGAACCAGATCGGCGGCCCTCGACCCGTCGTCAACCCAACTAGCCAGCCCACGCAACACCGCGACGGGAATCCCACCCAGCTTGCCCTTCACCAGATCCGCCGCCGCGGCCACCTCGTCGGCCAGCGCCATCGAGGTGACATGCAGCTCGTTGCCCTGGGCGTCGCGCGCTCCGGAGTAGCGATGCAGGACCGGCAGCCCGGCTGATCCGATGGCCACGTCGGTCTGGCCGATCCGCCACGGGCGGCCCATCGTGTCGGTGATGACCACCGCGACATCTCGACCGGTCAGCGCGCGCAAGCCGGCCCGCAATCGGGCGGCGGAAGCGTCCGGGTCGACCGGGAGCAGGGCCAGCTCGTCGACCGCGACGTTCGAGGCGTCCACCCCGGCCGCCGCCTGCACCAGACCGATCTTGTTGGAAACGATCATCATCCGGTCTTTGCGGGCCACGACCCGCTCGGTCTCGGCGGCCACCAGCTCGCGGCGCAGCGCATCGCGCAGGTGCGGGTCGGCCGGCGCCGCAACCAGCCGCCCTTCCACCTTGGACACCACCTTGCTGGTGACTACCAGCACATCTCCGTCGACCAGGGACGGGCTGGCGGCCACGATCGCGGCGGCCAGGTCATCGCCGGGACGGAACTCGGGCAGCCCGGCGATGGGGAGAAGCTCCAGCCGATCGACCGCGTGGTCACCCGGGTGCGGTGGCTGGTCCACCAGCGGCGAGCGGAGTTCAGACACCAGCTACCTCCAGCGCGTGGCGAGCCATTTTCGCGGTCGCCGCGACATCGGTCATGAGCAAGGGAACCGCGCGCACCGTGACTCCTTCGATGCTGGCCCGGTCCGATTCGTGCACGAGCCAACCGTCCAGCAGGCCACCGGCGTTGCGGGCACCATAGTGCTGCCCTACCGCGGCCGCCGTGGTGTCCACCCCGATCGCCGCCAGGCACACATCCGCCATCCCGCGCAGCGGGCGCCCCCCGATGATCGGGGACAACCCGACCACCGAGGCCGGTCCGCCGCGCAGCGCATCGGCGACGCCGGGCACGGCAAGGATGGTCCCGATGCTGACCACCGGGTTGGACGGGGCCAGCAACACCACATCGGCGGTCGCGATCGCGTCCAGCACGCCGGGCGCCGGACGAGCCCGCCCAGCACCCAGGAAAATGAACCGGCGCGCCGGCAACCGGCTCTGGTGACGGATCCACCACTCTTGAAAGTGCATGGTCCGCTGCGCTTGATCTTCGACATCCACCGTGACGTGCGTCTCCACTGGGTCATCGCTGGCCGGCAGCAACCGCACACCAGGTCGCCAGCGCGCGCACAAGGCCTCGGTTACCGCCGAGAGCGGATAGCCTTCACGCAGCATGCGACTGCGTACCAGGTGAGTCGCCACATCCCGGTCACCCAGGCCGAACCAGCTCGCTTCCGCGCCGTAGGCCGCCAGTTCCTCGCCGACCACCCACGACTCGCCGGCCCGGCCCCACCCTCGCTCAGGGTCGATTCCGCCGCCCAAGGTGTACATGCAGGTATCCAGATCAGGGCAGATCCGCAGCCCGTGCAGCCAGATGTCGTCCCCAACGTTGACCAGCGCGGTGATCTCATGCGCGGCGCTGTCCGGCACCCCCAACGCGGCCTTGAGACCCACCAGGAATCGGGCACCGCCAACCCCGCCCACGAGCACCGCAACCTTCACCGGAGTCACCTTACGTCTCAGATCGCCCGGTAATCACGCGGGGAGTAGCGAGGTCCGAAACGGGGACGGCGGAGCCCGGACGCCTCGACGTAGCGCACCGCGCGCTGGCGCTGCGGGGCATAGGGCTCCAGCACCGCCAGCATGCCGGCATCGTCCAGTGGCCGCCCCACCAGCGCCCAGCCGACAACGCTCGGCAGGTGAAAGTCGCCGACGCTCACCGCGTCTGGATCACCCCAGGCCCGCTGGGCCACTTCGGCGGCGGTCCACACCCCGATCCCCGGTACTTCGCACAGCAGAGCTCGCCCCGTGCTACCGCGCAGGGTAACCGCTTCCTCCAGCCGATGCGCGACCACGGCGGCGGCCAGCAGCGCGCGCCGACGCGCCGAGTCGACCCCGGCTCGATGCCACTCCCAGTCCGGGATCGTCCGCACGGCCGTCGAGGTAGGCACCACCAGCAGCCCCTGGGCACCGGCCGGTCCCGGCGCGGGCGTGCCGAAGCGTCGGCACAGCTCACTCCAGGACCGCCGGGCTTCTATCCCGGTGACCTTCTGCTCCAGCACCGCCGGAACTAGGACGTCCCACACCCGGCCGGTGGCGCCGAGGCGCAGCCATGGCGAGCGCCGCCGGGCATCGGCCACCAGCGGGTGGTGGGCGACGAAACCCGAGTCGTCGTCATGCGCGCCCAGCAGCGCGGGCACCGCGTCGAGCACATGCGCCGCCCCCGGCCCCCAGGCCCGAGCGGTGACGACACCATCCGGGTCACCCCGCAGGGCCAGGGTGGCTGGCCCCGCGGCGGTGGTACTGGTCCGCCACGCCGTCCCTTGCTCGGGGTCAAGACGCAGCGTCGGGTCACCCCGGCCCCGGCGCAGCGGGCTCAGCAGCCCGAACAGGTCCAGCCGATAGCCCGGTCGCCACCGGCGGGTCAGCTCTTTCGTCTCACACCCCCGCTGAGAATCGCACCCCGCAGGCCGGCAGCACCACATCCGGCCAGATTCGGATACCGGAGCCCAGCTCGCACCGCTCGCCGACCACAGCCCGGTCCCCAATCACTGAGTCGCGCACCACGGCGCCAGCATGCACCCGCGCACCGACACCAAGCACCGAACGCTCCACCACCGCACCAGCACCGACCGACGCCTGGTCGAACAGCAGCGCACCGTCCAGCCGGGCGCCCTCGCTGACCACACAGCCGGCGCCGATCGTCGTACCACCGATCACCACCGCGTTCGGCGCGACCGCGGCGCCAGCCAGCACCAGCGCCTCGCCCGCTGGTCCAGGCAGCGCGGCCGAGGGCGCCAGGCCGCGCACGAGATCCGCCGAGCCTTGGACCAGGTCGAACGGGGTGCCGAAGTCCCGCCAGTAGGACCCATCCACATGGCCTCGGATCGACGCGCCGGCGGCGAGCAAGCTCGGGAAGGTTTCCCGCTCCACCGAGACCGGCCGGTCGGCCGGAATAGCTTCGATCACCTCCCGGCGGAAGACGTAGCAGCCGGCGTTGATCTGATCCGAAGGCGGGTCTTCAGTCTTCTCCAGAAACGCCAGGACCCGACCGACCTCGTCGGTGGGTACACATCCGTACGCCCGAGGATCCGGCACGCGCACCAGATGCAGCGTCACGTCCGCCTTGGCGGCTCGGTGCGCGCCGACCACGGAAACCAGATCGGTCCCGGCGAGCACGTCACCGTTGAACACCAGCACGTCAGGGGTGCGCAGCCGCCGCGCCACGTTACGGATTCCGCCGCCGGTGCCCAGCGGCTCAGGCTCGCTGACGTACTCCAGTTCCAGCCCGAGGCTGGCACCGTCACCGAACCGCTCGACGAACGTCTCGGCGAGGTAGGACGTACCGAGCACCACGTGCCGGACCCCGGCTTCCCGGAGCCGGGACAGGAGGTGGACCAGGAACGGCACCCCGGCGGTCGGCAGCAACGGCTTCGCGCAGGACAACGTCAACGGCCGCAGCCGGGTACCTTGGCCGCCGACCAGTACCACCGCGTCCACGTCGTGAAGGATCATGCGGCGCTACGCTACCGGGCTACCGGGCTACCGGCCGGACCGATGTCCCTGGCTGGTGCCGGGTCGCCAACGCGGCCCGCACGCCGAGCCCAACCCACAGCGCCAACCGCACGGGGGCCCAGGCCGGGCCGGCGTGGCGGTCGGCGAGGAACCGGTACGCGCTGCGGTGGTGCTCGGCCAGCATCCGGGCCGACACGCCGGCGTTCACCTCAGTGGCATGCCCGCCGGTGTGGACCACCTCCGCGCTGGGCACGTACCGGTTACGCCAACCGGCTAAGGTGAGCCGCTCGCCGAGGTCGACATCCTCGAAGTACATGAAGTACCGAGGGTCGAACCCGTCTACCGAGTCGAACGCGGCGCGCCGCAGCAACAGGCACGAGCCGGATAACCAACCCGCGTCGCGCTCGGCGGGGGCGCCGCCGAGCGCGCCGAGATCGGACTGTCGGTAAGCCCGGGTCCATGGGTTGCCGGGCCACACCGCGCCGAACACCGCGTGCCCGGCCCCTTGGCGCAGTGAGGGCACCAGCCGCGCCGATGGGTACACCGTTCCGTCGCGGTTGCGGATCAGCGGCCCCAGCGCGCCGGCTCGGGGCGTGCGCTCACCGGCGGCGATCAGCTCGTCCAGCGAACCCGGCCGCCAGATCACGTCGGGGTTGGCCACCACCACCCAGCCGAACCGGGCATCCAGCCCGACGATCGCACGGTTCGCCGCGGCGCCGTAACCGACGTTCTCCCCGATCCGCAACAGCCGCACGCCATCGCGCTG
This sequence comes from Pseudonocardia sp., assembly GCA_019244295.1. Lineage (GTDB taxonomy): Bacteria > Actinomycetota > Actinomycetes > Mycobacteriales > Pseudonocardiaceae > Pseudonocardia. The sequence continues at coordinate 27,427 of JAFASX010000021.1, read as the reverse complement.
CGCGGCGCGTTCCGGGGACCCATCCAACGAACCGTTGTCGGCCAGGATGACCGTGTACGGGCGGGCGGTGGCCTTCTCCAACGAGTCGAGAAACGCGGTTAGGGCATCACCCGGGGAGTAGGTAACGGTCACTACCGCCAGCCGTTCGCCATACACCGGGCCGATGGTACCGATGGCCTCAGTCGTCATACCGGTCTCTGGTGTCGAGCTCCTGGAGCAGACCGGTGGCTTCCCGGCCTCGGCGCTGATCACCCGAAATCCGCTACGACACCCGGATCAGCGGCCGACGGCGCCCGGCCGACAACGGGGCGGCCAGCGGCGGGTGGCCGCACACCGTAGTAGCGATCCGGGGGTGACTCGCGCAGGTGAAAACCGGACCGGCCGATCTCCAACCTGGACAGGCGGGCGTGCAGTCGTTTGCTCTCCTGACAGGCGCCCACGCCCAACCACAGCGCGGCCGCTAACAGCAGGGCGAGCAGGAACCATTCGACTCGCATACTTCACGCAACGACACGTTGCTTCGAAGAGGTGTGGCTCACGCGCAAATATGAGAACGGTTCACTCTGCCGGACTAGCGGTCGATGCGCGGTTCCCGACGCTCGATCAAGCTTGGCGTGTCGAACGACGAGCGGTCTCTTCGAAAAGCTGAGCGGAGCGCGTCCCGCCAGTGCGGCTGTGGCTTCAGCCCAGCCGCCGTCCACGACCGATCGGACAGCACGGTGTAGGCGGGGCGCGGAGCCGGTGTGGGGAACCGCGCCGTGTCACAGGGACGTACCCGTTCGGGGTCCTCCCCCAGCTCGCTGAACACCGCGCGAGCCAGCTCGAACCGGCTCGCCTCACCGCCACCCGCGCAGTGGTACGTGCCGTACGGCGGGTGGACGCCGACCAACTCGATCAGCCGATCAGCCAGCTCGGCCGCCCAGGTCGGGCAGCCGCGTTGGTCATCGACCACGTCGATGGTGGCGCGCTGGTGGCGCAGCCCGGCGATGGTCTTGACGAAGTTGCGTCCGGTAGCCCCGTAAACCCACGCGGTGCGCACGATGTAATGCCGTGCCAGCCGTGCCCGAACGGCACGCTCGCCGGCCTCCTTAGTCACCCCGTAGACACCGATCGGCGCCACCGGGTCGTCCACGTCGTATGGCCGGGGCGCGGCGTCGGCGAAGTTGCCCGAGAACACATAATCGGTGGACAGGTGCACCAGCGTGGCGTCCAGCTGGGCGCAGGCGCTCGCCAACCGAGCCGGCCCATGGGTGTTCGCCGCCGCCGCGCCAGCCGGATCGGATTCCGCACCGTCCACGTCGGTCCAGGCCGCCGCGTTAAGCACCACGAGCTGGCTCCCCGGCGCCCCGGCGCCGGCCCAGGCCCGCAGCGTGTCCCACACTCCGTCTGAGCTGATGTCCAGCTCGGCACGCCCGACGGCGGTGACATCACGGCCACTCAACGCCGCGACCAGCTCGCTGCCCAGCTGCCCGCGCGCCCCGGTGACCAACCAGCGCACCGAATCGGTCATCGGGTCAACCCGCTGTCGGCCCCAGCCCGACGAGAAGCCGGATACGCTGCCGCGCATACATGACGATCATAATGCGAACCCATGAAACACGCGCCCGAGCGAGCGCGGCCGGTACCCAGAACGCCCATGCCAGCAAGTCTGGCATGGCAGGCCCCGTCGGCTCGACGCATCGGCCTGCGAGTGGTGGTGGCCACCCTGTCCACCGCGGTCCTGCTGGCCACCGGAATCGCCTGGAATATCTACCGCGATCTCGTCGGCGGAATCAGCATCACGGACGTGATTGTCGGTGGATTCAACGCCCACAATCCGGGAACTGACCAAAACATCCTGCTCGTGGGTATCGACAGCCGGACCGACGCGAAAGGCCGGCCGCTGTCGAAAAAGATGCTGGCCCAGCTACGCAGTGGCGCCGATAACGGGGTGCTCAACTCGGATACCATCATCCTGTTGCACGTGCCCGCGGACGGCAGCCGCGCCATCGGATTCTCCATACCCCGCGACAGTTATGTCGAGATCCCCGGCTTCGGCAAAAACAAGATTAACTCCGCGTATTCGTCGGCTAAGTCAGAAGCCGCCACCGCCCTCACCGAACAGGGTCTGGACGCGACCGCGGTGGAAGCCGAGAGCGCGACCGCCGGCCGTACCACGCTAATCAAGGCCGTCGAGCGGCTCACCGGCGTCGCGGTGGATCACTACGCGGAATTGAATCTGCTGGGTTTCTACAACCTGACCAATGCGATCGGCGGGGTCGAGGTATGTCTGAAGGCGCCGGTCAACGAGTTCCGCTCGGGAGCGAGGTTCCCAGCGGGACGCCAAACCATCTCGGGTGGGGCCGCGTTGGCCTTCGTCCGGCAGCGCTATGACCTGCCCCAATCCGATTTCAGTCGGATACGGCGCCAGCAGGTCTTCCTCGCCTCGGTGGCGCACAAGATTCTCTCCGCTGGCACCCTGACCAACCCGACGAAGCTGCGGTCGCTGATCAACGCCATTACTGAATCCGTGGTTCTGGACAGCGGGTGGGATGTGCTGGCCTTCGCTCGGCAAGCAGCCGACCTCGCCGGCGGCAAGATCCAGTTCATGATCATCCCGACCGATGGGCAGGCGACCAACGAGCGAGGCGACGTGGTTCTGGTCGATCCCATCGAAGTGAGCCGGTTCATCCAGGAGAAAACCAGCGCCGAGGGGGCAAGCACAGCGCCGGACACGGCAACGGCCGCGACCCCGCCAAGCGAGCTCACCGTCGACGTCCGCAACGGCACCGGCCGCGGCGGGCTCGCCCGCCAGGTGTCCGACAAGCTGAGCGAGCGAGGCTACCGCACGGGCGGAGTGGACACCGGTACGGAGCGATCCCACTCACGCGTGTACTACGCGGCGGGACAGCTCGCGGCGGCCGAGCAATTGGCTAGGGTGCTCGGTGGAATGGACACTGAGCTGAACTACAAGATCACCCAGGGGCGGGTCCGGGTTTACCTCGGCGCTGACTTCTCACTCGCCAACATCGCCGCCGCTAGCTCCCCGTCTGGCTCGCCATTGGCGCGGGTCGGCAGTCGAGCAAGTACGTCCTCCCGTCCTTCGACGCCACCCAGCCCTCCGATCACCGCCGACGGCCCCCCGTGCGTGGACTGAGCTCGAACTTCACCGACGAGCTGCTCGGGCCGATACTGGCCCGAGACCCAGCCGCACCGCTGGTCACCTACTACGACGACGCGACCGGCGAACGCATTGAGCTGTCGGGCACGACACTGGCGAACTGGGCGGCCAAGACCGCCAACCTGCTACGCGACGAGTGCGATCTGGCCCAAGGTGATCGGGTGGCGGTGCTGCTGCCAGCGCATTGGCAGACTCTCGCCGTGATGCTGGGCGTGTGGTGGTGCGGAGCGCAGGTGTGCTCCGACCCCACCGGAGTGGACGTGGCGTGCTGTGACGCCGCTCGGCTGAATGTCGCGCTGGATGTGAAGGCGCCGGTGGTGGTGGCGCTGTCGTTGAACGCGTTCGGCGTCGGGCTGCCAGGCCTGCCACCCGGTGTGATCGACTACGCGACCGAGGTGCGGCTACACGGCGACACTTTCGTGCCGGACGAGCCGGCGGCGGATACGGCCGCCGCGGCCACTGTCCTGGACGGCGCTGACGCCGTCACGGTGCTGACACTGGCCCGGAGCGCGGCCGCCAAAGCTGGACTGGGTACCGGGGATCGAGCGCTGACCACGCGCGACTGGTCGATCGCCAACGGGTTAACCGGCGGGTTGGTTGAGGTGCCGCTGGCGGTACTGCGCGCCGGCGCGTCGCTCGTGCAATGCCGGAACGTCGACCCGGCCGTCTTGGATCGCCGCGCGGATACTGAACGGGTTACCCACCGCCTGGACTGATGTGTCTTTATACCCGGTGAGCGCATAGATGCCACCGAGCCCCACAAACCTCCTTATCTCCATCGTCGAGGCAAAAAATACCTGGTACCGCCGACTTAATGGGTTCTTCGGATGCGCAACTGGATTTAATCTCATATCAGCTGCTCAACTCCAAGCGGCGAGAATGTTCCTGATGGGCCAAGTGACCATCAGGGGAGGGAGGCTTCGGGGTGGACGAGACCGAGTTGGCCTGGAGCGGGCGACACCTCGGGGACGAGCAGTACCCGCCCCCCAGGCGGCGACGCAGGCGGTACAGCAGGACCTGCTTGGTTATTGTGGCCACTCTGTTCCTCGCCGCGGCGGTGGCCCTATTCAACGGCGGCCAGCAGGCCGGACGGCGGCTGGTCGACCAGCACGGCACCGCCGTGATAACGCCCAGGGTGACCAAGGGTTCGTTCACCCCCGATGAGGTTGACGCGCTGGCCAACAAGGTCACTCCGAGTCTGGTCGACGTGGAGACCGTGATCGAGCACCTGGGTGCGGTAGGTGCCGGCACCGGCATCGTGCTCAGCTCAAGCGGGGACGTGCTGACCAACAACCATGTCATCAACGGCGCGACCACCATCGAGGTGGTCAACCTTGGCAACCATCGGCGCTACCCGGCCACCGTGGTGGGCTACGACCGTGACCATGACGTGGCGGTGCTGCGGATGACCGACGCCTCGCGCCTGGATACCACGCGGATCGGCGACTCCGACACCGTCGGGATCGGCGACCCGGTCCTGGGGGTCGGCAACGCGGGTGGGCGCGGAGGCAAGCCGACGAGCGCGCCCGGCGTGGTCACCGCGCTGAACGAGTCGATCAACACCAGCGACGAGCTGACCGGCAGCGTCGAGCAGCTCAAGGGTTTGATCGAAGTGGCCGCCGACATCCGGCCCGGCGACTCGGGAGGTCCTCTGATCAACGCACGCGGCGAGGTGGTGGGGGTCAATACCGCCGCGTCGGTGGGCTTCAAGTACAGCACCCAAGCCGGTACCGGCTACGCCATCCCGATCAACGACGCGATGGCGATTGTCCGAGCCATCCAGTCGGGCGTGACCTCCGACGAAGCGCACGTCGGGCCGACCGGAATGCTCGGCATTGCGGTCATCGGCCCGGCTCTGCAACCGGACGGCACGATTTCCCCATCAACACAGCCCGGTGCCCAGGTCACCAATGTGTCCTCCGACTCCCCAGCCGACGCGGTCGGGCTGACCGAGGGCGACCTGATCGTCGCGCTGGACAACACTCCAGTCAACTCACCCAACGACCTGATCTCGGTCATCGGACGCCACCACCCTGGTGACCGCGTTGTCCTGCACTGGGTCGACACAGGCGGAACCCAACGCGCGGCAACCGCAACGCTAGCCGAAGGACCGCCCGCGTAGCGAAATACGCGGGCGGTCCTTCGGTCAGGGAATCGGCCGGTGCACGTTCCGCTTCGGCTCCCCTCCGGTGTCCTGAGCGATCCACGGGCCCTCGATGGACGGGTCGAGCACGCCATCTTCCAGCCAGATGTAACGGTCCTGGAGCACCCGGCGGGTCAACAGCCGGTCGCTGTCGTCGGAGTTGCTCCACAGTCCGCTGAACAGGTTCTCGACTCGGACCCGAGCCTGCTTGCAGAAAGCGTCGGCCAGCTCAACCGCGCTGCCACCCTCGGGGTCGCGCCGCGAACGCACGCAAACGGCGCTCATGGCGAACAGCTCCGCGCCGATATCGACGATCCGGCCGAGGAACCGCTGCCGGTACTCGAGCTTGCCCTGCCACCTGGACATGCCGTAGAACGTGCCGCGGGCGAGTTTGCGGCTGGAGCGCTCAACGAACCGCAGGTGGGTGGCCAACGGGCCGAACTCGGTGAACGACGTCGGCACGTCTCCCTTGCCCGCAACGAGCTTAGGCAGCCACTTCGCGTAGAACACCCCGGCGTTCTTCGCGGCCTGCGCCTTCCGCTTGAGCTCAACCTCCGGGTCGATGACGTCACCGGCCACCGACAGGTGCGCATCGACCGCCTCCCTGGCGATCAGCAAATGCATGATTTCGGTCGAGCCCTCGAACACCCGGTTGATCCGCATATCCCGCAGCAATTGCTCAGCCGGGACACCACGCTCGCCGCGAGCGGCCTGCGACTCGGCGGTCTCGAAGCCCCGACCGCCCCGGATCTGCACCAGCTCGTCGGCCACCAACCAGGCCATCTCGGAGGCGTACAGTTTGGCTAGCGCCGCTTCGATCCGAATGTCATTGCGGTCCTCGTCGGCCATCTCGCCGGACAGGTCAGTCATCGCCTCCAGGGCGTAGGCGGTGGCGGCAATGAACGCGACCTTGCCGGCGATCGCGTCATGCTCACCAACCGGCTTACCCCACTGCACCCGCTCCCTCGACCACTGCCTGGCGATCTTGAGACACCACTTCGCGGTACCGGTGCACACCGCGGGCACCGACAGCCGCCCGACGTTGAGCGTCGAAAGCGCGATCTTGAGGCCCTGGCCTTCCTTGCCGATCCGGTTCTCGCCCGGGATGCGGACGTTGGTGAACCGGGTTACCCCGTTCTCGATGCCACGCAGGCCCATGAACGAGTTGCGATTCTCCACGACGATGCCTGGGCTGGCGGCCTCCACTACGAACGCGGTGATGCCGCCCCGGTGCCCTTCACCCTTGGGCACCTGAGCCATCACCACCAGCAGATCAGCCACGACGCCGTTGGTGGTCCAGAGCTTGACCCCGTTCAACACGTAGTCGTCGCCGTCCGGCGTGGCGACAGCCCGCATCCGAGCCGGGTCACTACCCACATCGGCCTCGGTGAGCAGGAACGCGCTGATTTCCCTGGTGCAGCGAGGAAGCCACTTCTCCTTCTGCTCCTCGGTGCCGAACATCTTGACCGGCTGGGGCACCCCGATCGACTGATGCGCGGACAGCAGCGTGGCCAGCGTCGGGTGCACCGAGCCGGCCAGCGCGCATGCCTTGTTGTAGTAGACCTGGGTGAGGCCGAGCCCGCCGTACTGCCTATCGATCTTCATGCCGAACGCGCCGAGCTCGCGCAGGCCCTGGATGACCCGGTCGGGGATCATGCTTTCCCGCTCGATCTCATATGGGTCGATCTCCGTCTCGCAGTAGGCCTGGAGCCTCTTCAGCAACTCCTCGCCCCGCTCGATCGACATCGGGTCACCGGTGGGATGCGGATGCACCAGATCCAGCTGGAAACGACCGAGGAAGAGCTCCTTGCCGAAACTGGGCTTGCGCCAGTCGGTTTCCCTGGCCTGCTCGGCGACCTGCCGTGCCTGCTTCTCGGTGACGTCGCTCTGCTTACTGCTGGTGGTCATGATCGCCTTCCCGGTCAACGCGGTGACGTGACCGACCATAGGCGAGAGCACCGACAAAAAACGACCCCCGAGCCGCTCCGCACTCTCGTGCGGCCGAATTGGACCATTGCTCGGAGCCCGGGGGCCGGGTGACTGTCAGGATTTGCCGGCACCGGACCGGCTTCCATCGACCGTCAGGATTCGCGGTGCGAGCGGACAGCCACCTCACAAGTCCGGTTGCTACTCAACGCTGGACCACCTCCTCTCCTGTGTAGCGCCACCCTAAGGTCCTCCGGCTGGAGCCAGCAACGAGTTTTCCTCCACCGGCAGCTCTCCTACCCGCCTACGCGTTGGCTTGCCGAGACAGCGCCCACTGGGAAGCCCACTGGGAACACGCGACAGCTTCTGGACTCGCCAGATGTCGAGAACTCACGATGTCGATTGCGCCATCGCAGCGATTACCCACCCGCCGACACTCGCGGCCGAGAATCCGCTCAATGCCGTTTAGTTAAGCATTTGGCCTGGTCAGGGCAGATGTAGACGCCTTGACCGGGGGGATGCATGACCAAGCTGATCCCTTCGGGAGCATAAGATCAACGAAACCCCACGTAGCGCTAGTGCGGCGCGAGGCGTGAGGCTGCGGATCATGCCATCTTCGACCCCCAAAACCGCTCCTGACCCGCGGAAACGATCCTTATTGCGCGGCATCGGGGAACGGAGCACGGGGATGAGTAACACATGATGTGGGCATAGGCGAACGGCTCACGCTCGCACACACCGTGTGTACGCCACGCACACGCTGCAGCACGTGTGCGGCGTACACAACGTGTGCGTGGAGCTAGCGTCGCGTAATGAAGATCGTTTGCTCCGGCGGCACTGCCGCTTGGCTACACATGTGGCCTGGTCAGGGCAGATGTAGACGCGTTGACCAGGAGTGATGCATGACCAAGCTGATCCCTTCGGGAGCATAAGATCAACGAAACCCTAGGCAGCGCCAGCGCGGCGCGTGACGCGAGGCCGCGGATCATGCCATCTTCGACACCGAAAACCGCTCTTGACCTGCGGAAACGATCCTTAACTTAGCGGCATTGGAGAATCCGCTGCCCGCCGCGGATACTCCACGTTCCAGATCACTCACCGCGAGGAGCCGATCTAGCGATCGTGCGCTAAGCTCTGGAGACCTCGGGGAACGTGGAAAGTTCAGGGGAGATTTCGTCATGGTCTCCGGCGCGCTGGAACGCGGCGCTACCGTTCTTTTGGAACATGTAGGCACGCGCCTTTGGGGCTTTCCGCCCCGGCTCATGTCGCCCATCGTCACCCAACTCGGCCCGATCCGGGCGCTCAGCTGGTTCGTGTGCAATATGCCTCAGTACGAGCGCACCCTCAGCGTTTTTGGCGCCGTGCGCACTCATCTACTGTGCACAACTATCTCGTTAATTAACGGCTGTCGATACTGCAGCTATGGTCATGGTTACGCACTTGGGCTGGCCTACCTCCACGAACACGGCCGCCTGTTCCCGCTCAGCGAGCGTACCCTTGGCGAGCTGTGCGGCTTGGCACCCGGAGTCATCCGCCACCATATAGTCAAAGCGGTTCACCGCGCGGGATTACACAACGAACTACGTTGGCTGGAGCGCGCCATCACGTTGACGACCGCCGAGGACCAGCGCCCGACCGATTACGACGACGCGCGCATATCGCACCTGGTGCGCATGTTCGGCGTATTGAACTCGGTCGGCAACGCCGATAACACCGAGCCGGACGAAGCCCACTCCCCGCTCAACAAGGACTACCACCTCAAGCTGCGCTATGCCGAGCTGTGGGCAGCGTCGACACCATAATGGCAGGCACCTAGCGACACCGCGCCGCCGTCGCCGCGCCGCGAGTCATTCCACAACGACTATGGGGTTTCGCGCCGAGCCTGATGCCGGTACTCGCCGAGCGGCTTGGCCCGGCCCGGTCGGTCGGCTGGTTTCTGTCGAATATGCCGCGCTACGAGCGCACCCGCAAACTTTTCGGCGAGGCACTCCGCCAAGCCGGCCTTGACGCGGAGATACCGTGGGTCAATCGGCTCCTTGAGCTAGCCACCGGCGCCCGCGATCTGGTTGATCGTGACGACGCCCGCCTCATGCACCTGATCGCCATGTTCGTCGTTCTCAATTCCCGCGGAATCGCCGGCGACATCGAGCCGGACGAGACGCACGACCCGCTAAACAAGGACGTCGCGCTCAAAGCGCGATACGCGAAACCGCGCGCCGAGTCAATTGGGTAGCTCACGCGGCCGACGCTTGATCACTGGGACAGCCTGGTGAGGATCGAGCTGGCCGGGTATGGGCGCCGTAGGTAACGGCGGCAACGGCCGAGGCCGTTGCCTACGGACCGCGGTACCACTGCCGCACATCGGGCAGAAGCGGGCGGCCTCGCCGAGTGGCGCACCGCAGCGGGCACAGAATGCGGTGAACCTACTCGTTGGCGTGCTCGCCACCTTCCGTGAGCGATTTTCCGATTCTCTCGCCGCTTCGCGTACCCGAGCGTAACGCTGAAGCTCCGCTTCGATGACGTTCACAGCTTCTTCGTCCAGGCCGGCTTGACGAACCAAGCCAGACAGCTGTCCAACAAGCGCTGGCCAGTACGCTAATCCCACGATCAGCGCGGGAATCGCTCGCTGTTTAAACAGTCCGATGCCAGCCTTGACAAACGTCCCATCCGGCCGCGCCGAGATCTCGATGTTCAGGGCGGTCTTCAGACCCGCGACGGCATGGAACATGCCGCCTTTCGTAATACTGACAGCCCAGTCACCGTCTTCGTTACTCGCGGTGACATCATAGCCCTGAGCACGAAAGTGCTCAACGAGACGGTTCGTTACGGCCACCAGGTCTGGTACAGATATTCCGATCAGCTTCTCCGAGTTAAAAATTCCCATTTGTTACCGCAGCTCGTGACGGGCTCTTGGAATCGAAACACCGCAATGGTCACAGAACCGCCATGCGTCCACAAGGGGATGGCCACATGCCGAGCACTCACCCACACCCGCTCGGCATTCTTGCCGCCGCAAGGTCAGCAGCTGCTGATAGCTTTCAGACGACGACCAGCTCATCAACTCTCGCATACGAATCGCGGGCGCGGGATGGGTCACGTCGGACCCCAAATTACGCCCGATCCATTGGTCCCACTTCGACGCATCGGTAGTGATTTCATCGAACTCGTGAGCCTGGTTGGCGAACTCCTCGAAGCTTACTTGCCCGCGCATCCACTTCGACAAGCCGAGCGTGCGCAATAGGCCCCGCTGGAGCGGCTCCGGAGTTCCCATGAAGGTCGCGGCGGCCCGGTCGGCAGTCAGCTCACTTTTGCGATACCAGTCAAGCAAAGCCGCGTTGATTCGAACCTTCGCCAGCTCAGCGGCCGCGATAGCCTTCAACGGCGTCGCCGCCGAACCCGCTTTCATGAGCGAGATCGCCATCTGCCGATACAGAACGTGTTCAACGAGGATGTGACCGCATTCATGAGCGAGGATCGCTTGAATCTCGTCCTCATCCAGATCTTCGAGGAGCTGATTGCCAATCACGATCGCGGTCCATGAATGACCCACCGTTTCGGTATTGGGCGGACCCACTCGCACGAAAAGCTCGGGCTCAGAAATGCCGAAAGCATCGCAGATCGGAGGAAGCAGCTTATAGATTTTGGGTAGCTGCCGAGGCCCGAGGCGGACCGCGTGCGACAACAGGAGCTGTCGATGCCGCCGGTCTCCGTAGTAACTCATGTAACGCTGCGTCGCCTGGCGCAACATTGGCACGTTCTCAAGCTGCTGTCGCGCCGACCAGTCCAGCGGGTGAAGAAAATCCGTCGAACTGAATACCGCCATCTCACTCCGATCCGTCCAGCTCGCTACTTTCCCGGAAGATGGTCGTGTTCACTCGATGTTCACATAGGTGCGAGCGGAAAGAGCATCCGCCAGGCAGCGCAGGAGGGTAGCAGCTCCAAACCAGAGGTGGGCACTCGCCCTAATCGGGAACGGCGTAGGCCACGACGTTGTCAGCGTACTGACGTGTGTGAGCGTCGAACGCTCCTCCGCAGGTAATCACGACCAGCCGGGCGAGACCGGTGGTAGCGAACACCTGCGCCGGCAGGTCGGTTTTAGGGTAGCTGCGCAGCGCGGTGATCACATAGCGCCGCGACCCTCGGTCGGTGTCCAGAATTATCTGTTGCCCCGGGAGCGCCTCGGACAGGTAGAAGAGTGCTCCGGCGCCATCCCGGACGCTGTCGACGTGCCCGACTATCACCACAGTGCCCACGGAACTATCTGGGTGTGCCCCGTCGCGCCACCAGCCCAGCACGCGGGCGTCCTCAGGGACCTCCAGACCGCCGCCGGGTAACACGGTCACCGGTCGAACCGGTGCGTCAATCCCGAGTGAAGGCAACCTCAGCCGCGCCGGGATCGCGGTGGCCAGATCGTCCCGCGACGCCGACAGGACCGGCGCGGCAGATCGCGCGGGGTCGGCGCGCGGTACCACACCCACCGACGGCAGGCGCTGGTCATCGGCCCATCCAATCAGCCCGAACACGCCGGCCGACGCGAACATGCCCAACCCAATCCCGGCTAACACCCAGGCCAGCAGAAAGCGCATCGACCACCGCAAGGGTGCCCGGGACGCATGCTCAAGCGGGTCGGCCACGGCCTCAAAGCTGAGACAACGCATCAGGCATGGCGCGCCGCCGCTCAGCGGCCAGCATGGCGGCGGCGATCAACATAAGCAGAACACCACCCTCGGCGAGACCTTCAACCAGCATTGGCGACCCCGCTTCCGACGCCGCCAGCCCAGCGCTGCCCGTGTTTACCGCGGTCGGTGTGGGAGCGTCCAACGGCGAGCCGAGGATGCTATCGGTAACCAAAGCGCATTGCACCCCCTTGGGGGTGCGGGTAACCAGCACCGTGTTCAGCGAGCCCGGCGCGACATCGACAGCCAGCGGAGCGTCACCGTCCACGGACCGAATCAACAATGGGCCAGCTGGTACGTTCTGGTAGGGCGTCACTGTGCCGTAGGTGATTACGCGTGCCGGCTGATCTCCTAAGCTGATCGATAGTGGCGCCCCAGAAGCGCCTTGCACCACCCGTATCTTGCCCATTCCACTGGGTGGCGCGGCCGCATCAGCGGGGGTCACCACACCCTGCAGCGAGCCTTGCGGACCGGTGTTGAACAACACCATCGTGCTCGCCTCACCCGCCTTGACTTCAATGAGCTTAGTGAGGGTGAGCGGTGAGTCCGGCGGCGAATCAGTGGGACGCACAGACCAGACATAACTGCCCCGCGGCAATGCCATGTAGGAGCTTAAATTGCCGTATCCGCCGCTGCCGATAAGTTTGCCGTCTTCCCCGAAACGGGCGAAGTAACCGTTGAATGACGGTGCGTTCGGAGCCAGGTGACCCAGCTGGACATAGCCCACGTCCGACGGGACCGCCGGGTTCGGCGCGGCCCCGGGGCCAGCCTGCGCCGCCACGTTCGACTGAATCGTCCCTACCTGCGGCGTCTCTCTGATCGAGCAACCGGCCATGAGCGCTATGACCCACCCGGCGAGCAGCGCGGCGACGGCACGGGTGAAAACCTTCATGAGGATTGTCCTTCCTAGGTTTCACGGTCCATCGAAAGCGTCGAGCAGGTCGGGCGGCGCCACCGGCGGGTAGCCCACCAGCAGACCGGTCGGAATCTGGGATACGGACACCGGGCGATAAGGGCCGCTCTGCGCCGCGAAAAATTGCGTGAGCGATCCCGCTCCGTCCGGGGGAATCGCCAGCAGCATCTGCCGGCGTGGTTGTCCCGCCGCATCCTCACCGCGGACGGCGGGCAGCTCCAGTACCCGTATCGTGCCGCGCTGAGCCAACATCGCCAACATCGCCAACACCCGGGGATCGACCTGGCCGCTGTCAAGCAGTGCCCGTACCTCTGGATCGGCGGCGATGCGCGGCAAGCGGGACAAGGCCTGCCCGACCGTCGTGCGCGCCCGCAGTTCGGTCGCGATCTGCTCGCTGGTACGTACTCCGGGATGTCGGATCTCCACCCAATCGCCGCCGGAGCCGAACACCGCTATCGGGGTGGACCCGTTGAGCGCCGCGTCGATGGGTCCCTTGTCGGGTAGGTCCACACGCATAGCTGGGGTGGCGACCAGCCAGTTGAATGAGCAGGCGGCTCGGGGGCACGAAGCCGGGGTGGCCACCCGGCCCGAATCCCATCCCGCCTGCACTAGCCGCGCCCGGAATCCGTCATCGGTGAGCACCAGGCCCCGGGCGTAGGCGTCCAGCCACTGGCGCGCGGGGATAGCCACGGCGTTGGCATCACCGGCGATGCTGCGTTCTTCCAGACGCGCCGACAGCATTCCCAGCCCGCTGAGCCCGGCGACGATCAACACGACCAAGCCCCCCAAAAGCGCCGGATGGCGCTGCCCACGGTCACCGCGAGCCCTGCGGTGACCGTGGCTAGGCGACGTGCTCACCAGAACTGGCTGGTCGGAGCGCGCGACCAGCCTGGGCGGGCGGCCGAGCAGCTCGGCTACACTGATGGTCGTTCTTTTAGACCGGTTCGGACGAAGCTCTTCACTCGCGTGATCGCTGTCACCAGGCCCAGAAGTAAGCGCCATGACCGCAAACCTCCCGGACTAGCGGCTCATGGGCCAATGCCGCAGGGACATCGGCCCACTTACCTCACGGATAACGACCACACGCTGGGGAGCAAGCTCCCGTTAAGCTATCGGAACTTAAGAAGCCATGGGTTTTTCTTGCCACGATCAGGTGAAATTCTGGCGCTTCCCACCATTCCCACTTCGACGCCGACAACCAATACCCGGCGTGCCCAATTGACTCGCGGAGCGGCTAGCCGTGCACGGAAGCTCGCAGAGCGGCGTCCTTGGCCAGGACTGAGCGCTCCAGCTCAGACTGGAACTCACTGAGCCGGGCGCGCAGGCTGTCATCGTAGATCGCGAGCATGCGCGCGGCCAGCAGCCCGGCGTTGCGCGCGCCGCCGATCGACACACACGCCACCGGCACACCGGCCGGCATCTGCACGATCGACAACAGCGAATCCAAGCCGTCCAGCTTGGCCAGTGGCACCGGTACCCCGATCACCGGCAGCACAGTCGCCGAGGCAACCATGCCGGGCAGGTGAGCCGCTCCACCCGCGCCGGCAATGATCACCTTCAGGCCGCGTGACGCGGCCCGCGAGGCATAGTCCAGCATTCGGTACGGCATCCGGTGCGCGGAAACCACGGCCACCTCGTGCGGCACGCCGAATTCGGCTAGCGCATCCGCAGCCGCTGACATCACCGGCCAGTCCGAGTCACTGCCCATGATCACACCGACTACCGGGTCCGTCGCCTCGGCCATCAGTTACGCCTCCCAACCATCCGCCCAGCGCGCCGTGGACAACCATTGGGCCGCCAGCACGGCCCGTCCCCGAGTCCGGTCCAACTCCGTTCCGAGCACCGTGACGTGCCCGATCTTGCGGCCGGGGCGCTCCGCCTTGCCGTACAGGTGCGCCTTCGCGTCCGAGTACCGGGCGAACAGGTGGTGCAGCCGCTCGTCCACCCCCATCACCGGCAGCGGATCCGCACCGAGCACGTTGGCCATCACGGTCACCGGAGCCGTCGGTGTGGTGTCGCCAAGCGGATAGTCCAGCACGGCGCGAAGGTGCTGCTCGAACTGCGAGGTACGCGCCCCCTCGATGGTCCAGTGCCCGGAGTTGTGCGGACGCATGGCCAGCTCGTTGACCAACAACCCGTCTGGAGCCCCGCCGCCCTCAGCGACCTCAAACAGCTCCACCGCGAGCAACCCGACCACATCCAGCTCAACGGCGAGCCGCAGCGCGAGCCGCTGGGCGGCCTCAGCTCGCCCACCCGCCAGATCCGGGGCCGGGGCGATCACCTGCACGCAAATGCCGTTGTCCTGCACGGTTTGCACCACCGGCCACGCCGCGCCCTGCCCGAACGGCGACCGCGCCACCAACGCGGCCAACTCGCGCCGCATCGCCACCCGCCGTTCCACCAGCAGTTCCATGCCCGAGATCGAGCCCAGCACAACGGCCGCGTGCTCAGCGTCCGTAAGCTGCCACACCCCCCGGCCGTCGTAACCACCTCGGCGGGCTTTGAGCATCACCGGCCAGCCGTGTTCGGCGGCGAACCGGCGAACATCAGCCGCGCAGGAGACGGCGGCGAAGGGCGGGCAAGGGACGCCGAGCGCGGACAGCCGCTCGCGCATCACCAGTTTGTCCTGGGCATGCACCAGCGCCTCGGGTGACGGACGCAGCGGCACCCCCGCGCGGCTGGCCAGCGCGGCCAGCCGCGCGGCGGGTACGTTCTCGTGGTCGTAGGTCACCGCGTCGCAACCACGCACGAACTCGACCAGCGCCGCCGGGTCGTCCGGCTCACCCAACACCACATCCGAACAGACCAGCGCCGCCGGATCGTCGCGCCCGCTGGCCAGCACCCGCAGCGACTGGCCAAGCGCGATCGCGGCCTGGTGGGTCATGCGCGCGAGCTGCCCACCGCCGATCATGCCGACAACCGGAGCGCGGGTGCGAGGGTCCACGAACGATAGAGCCTAACCGCGGCCGCCCGGACCCGGTCTCCTAGACTCGTCGGCGTGACGGTGGTCGAAACAGTGCTCGCCTGGATCCCCGAGCCTTACCGCACCGTCGCCATCCGTCACCGAGAGCTAGTGAAGTTCGCTCTGGTCGGCGGCACCACCTGGGTCATCGACACGGCTATTTTCCTGGTGCTGAAGAGCACCGTGCTTGAGCCGAAACCGGTCACCGCGAAGGTGATCGCGGTGACCGTGGCCACCTTAGCGTCCTATATGTTGAACCGGGGTTGGTCGTTCCGTACCCGAGGCGGCCGGGAACCCCATCACGAAGCCGTGCTCTATGTGCTGATCAGCGGGTTCAGCGTGATTGTCTATTCCGCGCCACTGTGGGTCTCCCGGTACGTGTTGGACCTGCGCGTTCCGGAGATCTCGCAGTTCGGCGAGCACCTGGCCGACTTCGTCAGCGGGCAGGTCGTCGGGGTGCTGGTCGGCATGGCGTTTCGCTGGTGGGCGTTTCGGCGTTTCGTCTTCCCGCATCCGGGGGCCAGGGTCCGCCAGTTGCCGGTCGGCAAGCTCTGACCCCAATCGAGGTGTCCGACATAGCGAGCGAGACCAGGCCCGGCTACGCGCTGGCCGACGACCTGGAGCTCGCGCTCGAGTTGGCCGAGGTTGCTGATCAAATCACCATCAGCCGGTTCCGAGCCAGCGATCTGCGAGTCGACCGTAAACCCGACCGCACCCCGGTCACCGACGCCGACATCGCGGCCGAGGACGCCCTGCGTGACACGCTGGCCGCTCGCCGTCCCCGGGACGGGGTGCTCGGCGAGGAACGAGGCGGCTCGGCGAGCGGACGGGCCTGGCTGCTCGACCCGGTGGACGGCACCAAGAACTTCTCCCGGGGAGTGCCGGTGTGGGCCACCTTGATCGCGCTCACGGTGGCGGCCACGCCGGTCGTCGGCGTGGTCAGCGCGCCAGCGCTGGGTCGGCGGTGGTGGGCCAGCGCCGGCGGCGGAGCTTACGGCACCGACCCGGGCGGCACCCGGCGCCGCTTGTCGGTGTCCGGGGTCGCCAGGCTGGAAGACGCCTATCTATCGACCACTGAGCTGTCCACCTGGTCGGAGCTGGGCACCCTGCCCCGGTATCTGGAGCTGACCGCGCGCTGCTGGGTCACCCGCGCATGGGGTGACTTCTGGCAGCACATGCTGGTCGCCGAGGGTGCCATCGACATCGCCGTGGACGGCGAGGCGAACGCTTGGGATCTGGCGGCTATCCAGGTGATCGTCAACGAGGCCGGCGGCCGGTTCACCGACCTGGCCGGGGTACCCCGCTACGACAGCGGCAGCGGGCTGTCCTCCAACGGCGCGCTGCACGACACGGCGTTGGCCCTGCTGCGCGGCTAACCCGGCGGGCAACCCGCGGGCAGCCCGCCGGGTTAGCCTCGATCGGTCGCGTCCCGCAGCACCGCGCACACGCGCTGCACGGCGGGGATGTCCTCGAACTCCAGCGGAGAGTCGCCGGAGGGTTCGATGCCAAGGGTGCCGCAGCCGAGCAGCCGCTCGAGCGAACCCTGCCAGCAGCTCACGCCTTCGATCCGGTTCATCGGGATCTCGAAGCCGACCCGGCGCAACACCCCTTCCCGGACCAGCACCCGGCGGGTCGTGACCACGAAGTGCGTGTTATACCAGCGAGCTAGCGGCGCCAGCACGAACCAGGCCAGCACCATCGCGGCCGCCACCGCGATGGCCGACCAGCCGCCTACCCGCCAGTCTTGGCGACCGACCACCGCGACAAGATACCCACCAGCTCCACAGGTAAGCAGGAACATGAACGCCGGGATCAGCAACATCTTGATATGGGGGTGCTGGTGTATCAACAACCGCTCACCCTCGACCAGCAACTCATCCGGATAGGCCACGCCCGCCCCCTCAGGACGGCATCGCTCGCACGTGCACCACGTCCCCGGCCGCGACCGAACGCAGCGCGCCGGAATCCTCACGCAGCACCAGCCGGCCGTCTCCGTCCACGTCCCGCGCCGTGCCGGTGAGCACAGCGCCGCCGGGGAGCGCAACCCGCACCGGCCGGTTCAGGGTGGCGCACTCCTGACGGTAAGCGACACGCAGCCCGATCGCATCGGGATCACCACGAGCCGACCGCCACCGCGTCTCGTCCTCGAGCAGCTGGCCCAGCAGCGCGACCACAACGTCGGCACGATCCACCTGGACACCCTCGGCGCGCAGCGAGGTAGCCCCGGGCGGCAGCTCGTCGCGCCGGGTACCGACGTTCAGCCCGATCCCGACCACGATCGCCTGATCGCCTCTTTCGACGCCGTGACAGGCCTCGGCGAGTATGCCGGCGCACTTGCCGTGCGCCGGCCCGAGCAGCACGTCGTTCGGCCATTTCAGCGCCGAGGGCAGCGTCGTGCACCCTCGGACCGCGCGGAGCACGGACAGGCCGGCCAACAGCGGTAGCCAACCCAGCCGGGCCGGCGGGACTTCGCTCGGGCGCAGCAGCACGCTGAACGTCAGCCCGGCGCCGGGCGGCGATGCCCAGGAACGGTCCAATCGACCTCGACCGGCGTCCTGCCGTTCAGCAATGAGCACCGAGCGGTCGGGGGCGCCGGCCCTGGCGGCGGCGAGCAGATCCACATTGGTGGAACCAGTACGCTCCACCACGTCGAGCCGGGCAACCCGCTTAGCCCGCTCAGCTAGCGCGGTGCGCAGGGCACAGACATCTAACGGCTCGCCATCCACCGCGGCAGAGTAGAACCACTGACCGTGAGTCCGCTCATTTTGCCATGGCATCCAGCTAGGTCCAGCTGGTTACGCTGCGTCCATGAGCACCGCGACCGCGTCGATTGGCGAGCCGCCGGCCGGCGAGCCAGATATCCATACCACCGCCGGCAAGTTGGCCGACCTCTACCACCGCTACGACAACGCCTTGCACGCCAGCTCGCAAAAGGCGGTCGAGCGCCAGCATGCCAAGGGTCGCCAGACCGCTCGTGAGCGCATCGACCAGCTGCTCGATCCTGGCTCGTTCATCGAGCTGGACGCCCTGGTGCGGCACCGGTCCGCCAACTTCGGGATGGACCGCAACCGGCCGTTCGGCGACGGCGTGGTCACCGGCAGCGGCACCATCGACGGTCGCCCGGTCTGCGTGTTCAGCCAGGACGCCACGGTGTTCGGTGGCTCGCTCGGCGAAGCGTACGGCGAGAAGATCGTCAAAGTGATGGACTTGGCGGTGAAAATTGGCTGCCCGATGATCGGAATCAACGACGGGGGCGGCGCGCGGATTCAAGAAGGCGTGTTCGCGCTCGCCCTCTACGGCAAGATCTTCAACTGTAACGTCCGCAGCTCCGGTGTGATCCCGCAGATATCGCTGATTATGGGCGCCTGCGCCGGCGGCGCGGTGTACTCCCCGGCGCTCACCGATTTCACGGTGATGGTCGACCAGACCAGCCACATGTTCATCACCGGGCCGGACATCATCAAAACGGTGACCGGCGAGGAAGTCAATTTCGAGGACCTGGGCGGTGGTCGTGCGCACAACTCGAGGTCAGGCGTGGCGCATTACCTCGCGGCCGACGAACAAGACGCGCTGTCCTACGTTCAGGAGCTGTTGTCGTTCCTGCCGTCGAACAACCTCTCCGAGCCGCCGGTATTCGCCTCGGCCGAGGGGTCCGTTGCTGGTGGGCTCACCGAGACCGACCTGGAACTGGACACGCTCATCCCGGACTCCCCCAACCAGCCGTACGACATCCATGAAGTAATCACGAGAGTGCTCGACGACGGCGAGTTCCTGGAAGTGCACGCGTTGTTCGCGCCCAACATTGTCGTCGGGTACGGCCGGGTGGATGGCCGAAGTGTTGGCGTGGTGGCCAATCAGCCCACCCAGTTCGCTGGCTGCCTGGACATCGATGCCTCGGAAAAGGCCGCCAGGTTCGTGCGTACCTGCGACGCGTTCAATATCCCGGTGCTGACGTTCGTGGACGTGCCCGGGTTCCTACCCGGCACCGACCAGGAATGGAATGGGATCATCCGCCGTGGCGCGAAGCTGATTTACGCCTACGCGGAGGCCACCGTCCCCAAAGTCACCGTGATCACCCGCAAGGCCTACGGCGGCGCCTACGACGTGATGGGGTCCAAACACCTGGGCGCGGATGTCAACGTCGCGTGGCCGACCGCGCAGATTGCGGTGACCGGAGCTCAGGGCGCGGTCAGCATCTTGTACCGCAAGGAGCTCGCCGGCCTCGCCGGCGACGACCTGGCCGCCAAACGCGCGGAGCTGCAGCAGGACTACGAGGACACACTGTGCAATCCCTACCTGGCGGCTGACCGAGGCTATATCGACGGCGTCATCCCGCCGTCACACACCCGCGACTGCGTCGGCAGGGCGCTGCGCCTGCTGGCCACCAAGCGGGAGGCCGCGCCGGCCCGCAAGCACGGAAACATTCCGCTCTAGTGCAGCTACGCTGCCCGTGTAAAGCGCGAGGCATGAACGATGAATGAGCTAACCCCAGAACAACGACGCGCGCTGTTTCGGGTGGTACGCGGCGAACCAGACGACGCCGAGGTGGCCGCGCTGACCACGGTGCTCGTCGCCGCCTCACGTGCCCCAACCGCTGACGAAAGCGCCGGACGTCCGCTTAGCTCCTGGGTGAACCGCCAGGCCATGTTGCGCCAGCCACTGCACCCTGGACCTGGCGCGTGGCGGACGTCCACCTGGCCTCGCTGAGATCAATCGAGATCGACCGAGATCGACTCAACGGGCGCGCCGCGCACACCAAAGCATCACCACAGCAACACACGTGGTCCAACGTGGTCCACATGATAGCCCGCGTCCGTTAATGCGGAGGCTAAACGAAACCTTACTGTGCAGCTGGATGAGGATGTGATTCGCCGGGCCAAGACGCGCACATTACAGCAGACCAATTGCCGGCCGACGGTGACCGAGGATGGACCCGCAAGGAGCTCTACGAGGACCGGTTGGCTCGATTCGAACGATGACGGTTTTCATTGACACCACTGTCCTGGTCTACGTCCTGGTCTACGCGCATGACGCTAGGGCACAGCGGAAATGCGAGACCGCGCAGGCGCTGCTCACCGAGGATCTAGAACACGGCCGGCGGTTCGGCGGCCTGACCGTGCACAATCCGTTCCTGGAATTCTCTGGAATAAGAACCCAGACGGAAACCGCGGGAACTCAGGCCGCGGTGGCTGCGGCGCGGGCCAACGCGTGCTCGACCAGTGAGACCAAGGTGGCCCGGCCGGATTCGACATCACGCGCGTCGGTCCAGATCAACGGCACGTCCGGGTCGACGACCAGGGCTTCCCGGACCGCCTCCGCACCGAACTCGTCATTACCGGGAAAACCGTTCACCGCGACGACGAACGGCAACCGCCGGTTCTCGAAGTAGTCAATGGCCGCGAAGCAGTCGTCGATCCGCCGCAGGTCGACCAGCACCACCGCGCCGACAGCGCCGGAGGCGAGCTCATCCCACATGAACCAGAACCGGGACTGGCCGGGCGTGCCGAACAGGTACAGGATCAACGAATTGTCAATAGTGATCCGGCCGAAGTCCATCGCTACCGTCGTGGTGCGTTTGTCCGGCACCGCGCTAAGGTCATCAACACCCTCGGACAGCTCGGTTATCGCCTGCTCGGTGCTCAGCGGCGGTATTTCCGACAGCGTGCTGACCATCGTGGTCTTGCCGACCCCGAAACCGCCGGCGACCAGGATCTTCAGCGGGGTCGGGGTGATCGATCCGGCCCTGGTGCCGGGGCTAGTGGGCGCGAAGTCCATCCAACAACCTCCCCAACAGTTCCGGGCTTGGGCCGCCGCCCGCCTCCACCGGCGGTGGCGCGTGCACGACGAGGTGGCCGCTGGCGGCCAGATCGCTCACCAGCACCCGCGCCACCCCTACCGGCACGCCCAGCGCGATGCCGATCTCGAACAATGAAACGGGCCGCTGTCCCAGCTCGATGATCTTTCGGTACTCGATGTCCAGGGAGGCACGGCTGCGCAGGCCGTGTTCGGTCACGGTCACCAGTGATTCGATCGGCATGTCTTTTCCGGCCGACCGAGTACGTCCCCTGGTCAGGGCATAAACGGGGACGACCCGGCCGCCAGCGCGGTTATCCGGACCGTAGGGCACGGTCATCACGGCGACTCTCGGACCGGAGTCCGCACGGCCGGGGTGAGCACGTGCCCCACCCGGTTAGCCAACATGGTCATCTCGTAACCAACCATCCCCATGTCGCAATGTCGCTCGGTGTGCACAACCAGGATCGACCCCTGGCTCACCGAGGTGGCGAACAGGTACCCGCCGGCCATCTCCACGATCGTCTGGCTGACCGGCCCGGCCGCCAACAAGTCCGCCGCGCCCCTGGCCAGGCTGACCAGCCCGGAGGCAGCCGCCGACAGGCCATCCGCGAGCGCTGTGCTCACCTCGCGCGAAGCCGCCAGCCGTAGCCCGTCGCCGGAAATGACCAGTGAGTGCAGCACACCAGGGGTGGCTCTGACGAAGTCATCGAGCAGCCAGTCCATCTGACGGGGTCCCTGCCCCGCAACGGTCATTACGCTTCTCCGTTCTGAGATCCGAACCCACGCTTGTCCGCTTCGACCTGGGCGGCCTGACGGCTGGCCTGATAGCGCGACAACGCCTCGGAAGCCGGCCTTGGGTCAGGCACTACCCGCGGCTGGGGCCGCTGGGGCGACGGCCGCAGCAGCTCCGGTGCTAGATGGGTCTGCGGGCGTCGGCGGTTGAGCCGCCCGGGGCCGGCGCTGATCGGCTGATCGGTGGCCTGGTCGACGGCCGAGGGCTGATCATCCGCTGATTGATCACCCAGCGGCTGATCAACCAGCGGTTGCTCATCCGGCGGTTGCTCATCCGGCGGACCGCCGTTCTCGGTCGGGCCGCCAACGTCATCCGCGGTTCCCGACCCGGAACGCTGCGCCGGCTCGTCCGACTGTTGGGCGTAGTCGGGGGCACGCCACCAGCCGTCCCACGACGCGGGACCGTCAATTGCGGTGGCCGCGGCCCGTCGCCAACCGTTCCCGTTCGACGGCGCGGCCGGCATGGGTGGGCGCCACATGCCGTTCGGCTCGGCGGAGATGATCGAGCGTTGAACCGGTATGCCGGGGTAAGCCGCGGCTAGCGCGGGCCCGGCGCTCCCCCATGCTGTCGACTCCTCGGCTGGGCCAGCGGCGAACAGTTCGGCGGGCAACACAATGACCGCGGTCACCCCGCTCCCGGGAGTCGGAGTCAGCGAGACTTCGATCTTGTGGCGCTTGGCGAGCCGCGCCACCACGTGGAAGCCGAGGCGCTGCGAGACGGAGAGATCCACCTCAGGCGGGTGGGCCAGCAGTTGGTTGGTCTCCCTGATGCGGTCCGGGCGCATCCCAACACCCCAGTCCTCGATGGTCAGCAGCTGCGCGCCATCTCTTTGCGGCAGAACCCGACTGCTGATCGTCACGTTGCTGTCCGGCGGCGAGAAGCGCACCGCGTTCTCGGCCAGCTCCGCGAGCAAGTGGGTCAGATCCGTCACGATGTGGCCGGCCACCGCGAGACGCTCGTCGACGGTGAACCGCACCCGGTTCAGATCCTCAGTCTCGGCGATCGCGGCCTGCACGACCGCGCGCAGCGGAACCGGCGCGCTCCACACCCGTGCGGGCGTCTCCCCGGAGAGCACCATGAGGCTCTCCGCGTTGCGCCGAATCCGGGTGGCCAGGTGATCGAGGCGGAACAGCTCGGCGAGCGCGTCCGGGTCACGCTCCTTCTCCTCGAGCTGGTTGATGATGTCGAGTTGGCGGTACAGCATGCTCTGGTTGCGCCGGGCCAGGTTGATCAGCAGGTCCGAGGTGAAGCGGCGGCGCCCGATCTCGGCTTCGGCGAGTCGTTGCGCCAGCCTGGCGCGGGCCTGCTGGTCTTCCTCACTGACTCGCCAGAAGATCACCAGACCGACACAGGCGAACAACACGGCCACACCATGGATCCCCGACCAGAGCCAGGGATGCGCTAATGCCGCCGGGTGATTAAAGATCTTGACGCTGGGTATCGCGGAGCCAACACCGTGGCTGATCACTGTGAACACAATGTTCCACAGGAACGGGACCCAGTCCTGATACAGCGCAATGAAGCCGAGGATGATGAAGAAGTGGAAATGGGCCTCGATTGTGCCCCCAGACAAGACCACGAGCGCCGCGGAACACCACGTCAAGCCGGCCGTGACGATGATCGACGCCGACCTGCGGCCACGGACAAGAAACCCCAAACCAAGACAGATCGCCGGCACGGCCAGACACTCGACAAGCACCTTCAAACCGCTGCCCATGATGATCCCGAACAGCAAAAGCGCTGGTAGATGAGCGGCAAGAACCCACAAGACGACATGATGCCGCTTCTTCCACGCCTCGTCTTCGAGCGTGTTGCCTCGCGGCAGGTACCGCAGGATCTTGTCCATCAGCTGTGGCACCGCCCTTTCCAGAACGAACGATTAAGCCGAATAGAGTAGTCTTCGAGAGTCGCTCGTCGAACCATCTGCCGGAGTGCTTCCTTCAGCCAGGGAAACTGCCCTGAGACCATACACGCCGTGTCACATCTTTTGCGTGTCAGTATTTGTCCGGCTTTCCCCGCGCACCGGAAGGACGCGAAGAGCACGCCTAAGCACGTTAAACGACGCTAAACGGACGCCATGAATCGACGAGCGGCACATGCCGAGGGCACTACCGAGCTCACGCGGCATGCTGAACCGGTCGAACTACGCTTGGCGCTGTGCAGCTCGTGCTCGCCTCAGCCTCGCCGGCCCGTCTCGGGGTGTTGCGCGCGGCGGGCCTCAGTCCGAGGGTCGAGGTGTCGCAGGTCGACGAGGAAGCGCTACTGGCCCGGCTGCCCCCGGCGCCCTGCGAGCAACGGGTCTGCGCGCTCGCCCTCGCCAAGGCCGAGGCGGTCGGCAGGCGGATCGCCAGTGCGCAGACCGCTCACGCCGCGCACGGCGACGACCGGGCCCCAGCGGTCATCGTCGGCTGCGACTCGATGCTGTGGGTGGACAACGAGCTGGTCGGCAAACCCGGAACCCCAGAGGTAGCCCGGCAGCGCTGGACGGCGATGGCCGGCGGGACCGGCACCCTGTTCACCGGGCACGCGGTGCTGCTGGTGCGCGACGGGGTGGTGGAACGTTCAGCGGTCAAACACGCGGCTACCTCGGTCCGATTCGCCAACCCGACCGCGCGAGAACTGGAGGCGTACCTGGCCAGCGGTGAACCGCTTGCGGTGGCCGGCGCGTTCACCCTCGACGGGCTCGGCGGGTGGTTCGTCGAGGGCATCGACGGTGACCCTTCGAACGTGATCGGCATCAGCCTGCCGCTGACCAGAAGGTTGCTAGCCGAAGTAGGCGTAGCACTCACCGATCTGTGGCCCCATCGGCCCCATCGCACGGCGGACAATGTCAGGGACAAGGGCTAGGGTTCAGACTATGCCGGTACCGAACGATACCCATCCGAAGCTCGCCGCCTACGCTCATCCGCAACGTCTGGTCACCACCGAGTGGCTCGCCGAGCATCTCGGGCAACCTGGGCTCGTCGTGGTCGAGTCCGACGAAGACGTGCTGCTCTATGACACCGGTCACATCCCCGGCTCGGTCAAGGTGGATTGGCACACTGAGCTCAACGACCCGGTGACCCGCGACTACGTCGACGGCGTCCGGTTCGCCGAGATCTGCGCCGAACGCGGCATCAGGCGAGACACCACCGTGGTGTTCTACGGCGACAAGAACAACTGGTGGGCCACCTACGCGCTGTGGGTGTTCAGCCTCTTCGGCCACCCTGACGTGCGGATCCTGGACGGCGGCCGGGCTAAGTGGATCGCCGAGGGCCGGGAGCTGACCAGGGATGTGTCCAAGCCAGAGCATGTCGAATATCCGGTGGTTGAGCGGGACGACACGGTGATCCGAGCGTTCAAGGCCGACGTGCTGGTACACCTCGGCCATCCGATGGTCGACGTCCGTTCACCGGGCGAGTACTCCGGCGAGCTGCTGCACATGCCCGACTACCCGCAGGAAGGCGCGGTTCGCGGCGGGCACATCCCGGGCGCGGCCAGCGTGCCGTGGGCTCGCGCGGCGGCCGAAGACGGCAGCTTCAAGACCCGCGACGACCTGGAGGCGATTTACCAGACCGAGCAGGGCCTCAGCCCGAACGACTCGATCGTGGCCTACTGCCGGATCGGTGAACGGTCCAGCCACACCTGGTTCGTGCTCACCCACCTGCTCGGCTTCCCGCGCGTACGCAACTACGACGGATCCTGGACCGAGTGGGGCAACTCCGTGCGAGTACCGATCGCGGTCGGCACCGAGCGGGGCGAACCGCCCGAGTGAGCTCGCCGATGAGCACCACCGCCATGCCGCCCAAGCTGGCCGAGCTGGTCGAGGAGTTCGCCTCGGTGGGCGCGAAAGACCGCCTACAGCTGTTGCTGGAGCTGTCCGAGGAACTCCCAGCGCTTCCTGCCCGCTATCTAGGGCACCGTGAGGATATGGAGCAGGTGCACGAGTGCCAGACGCCACTGTTTCTCGCGGTTGAAGTGGACTCCGGGCAGCGAGTGCACCTGTTCTTCGACGCGCCCGCCGAGGCACCAACCACGCGGGGCTTCGCTTCGATCATGCACACCGGTCTGGACGGGGAGCCCGCGCGGGCCGTGCTGGCCGTGCCGAACGACTTCTACACCGCGCTCGGGTTGGCCGAGGCGGTCAGCCCGCTTCGGCTGCGCGGCATGGTGGCGATGCTCAGCCGGATCAAGAACCGGGTGCGCGCGGTGGCGTCCGGGTAAGCGCTGGTAGCAGCGGAAGCGGTAATCACTTGTATCACTGGGCGCCGGAGGCGACTCGTAGTACTGGCGCTGGAGGCAGGGACTACCGACGCCAGTGACCGCCAGTGACGGAGAGAGCGCGCGCCATGCATGAGGTGCCAGGACTCGATGTGGCGGAGGTCTATGCCGATACGGCATAGGTGCCGGCAAAGGCCGTATACACATAGGTGCCGGCAAGGGCCGTACGGGAGGCGAAACGTAGTCGGTTTCGGATTATTCCGGATTCGACTATTCGACTATTCGACCGGTGACTATGTGCTGGTTAACGCGGTCCAAGCGTCGGTGACGATCGCGCTGATGGTGGAGTACTGCACGGTCGTGCCGGGGATACGTTGCTCCACGCCAGCTCGAATCGTTGTCCGTGACACACCGGTAGCGTTATGAACGGCCGTGATTCCGCCACGACCCCACGATTCCGCCTCAGCTGACAGTTTCACTCCATCAAATTAACTATTTGTTTACAGCCTCTTAGGCGCGTTTTGTGAGTTGACCGCGAAGGGTCCAATGCCGCTAAGTTAAGGATCGTTTCCGCAGGTCAAGAGCGGTTTTCGGTGTCGAAGATGGCATGATCCGCAGCCTCGCGTCACGCGCCGCACTGGCGCTACCTAGGGTTTCGTTGATCGCATGCTCCGAAGGGATCAGCTTGGTCCTGCATCACTCCTGGTCAAAGCGTCTACATCTGCCCTGACCAGGCCACATGTTTCACCACGCGGCAGTGCCGCCGGAGCACACGATCGTCATGACGCGACGCTAGCTCCACGCACACGTTGTGTACGCCGCACACGTGCTGCAGCGTGTGTGCGGCGTACACACGGT
>JAFASX010000123.1 GCA_019244295.1 Pseudonocardia sp. | reverse complement strand
GAGAACGGTCGGCGGTTGGTGGTGCGCAACGGTAGTCATCAGCCTCGCACGGTGTTGACCAGCGCGGGGGCGGTCGAGGTGACCGCGCCTCGAGTGAACGACCGTCGCGTCGACCCGGACACGGGACAGCGTCAGCGGTTTTCCTCGGCGATTCCTCCGCCGTGGTGCCGCAAGACCCCCAAGCTCACCGAGGTGCTGCCGCTGCTGTATCTGCACGGGTTGTCCAGCAGCGACTTCAAGCCAGCGCTGGAGCGGTTTGTGGGTTCCTCGGCGGGGTTGTCCGCCTCGACGATCACGAAGCTGACCGAGACCTGGAAAGCCGAGCAGCGCGCGTTCGCCACCCGGGATCTCTGCGAGGTCGACTACGTCTATGTGTGGGCCGACGGGATTCATGTCAATATCCGGTGGGAGGAGCAGAAGCTGTGCCTACTGGTCATGATCGGCGCGCGGGCGGACGGCTATCAAGAGCTCATCGCCCTCAGCGATGGCTACCGGGAATCAGTCGAGTCCTGGGCTGACCTGCTGCGCGACTGCGCCCGCCGGGGGATGCGCGCCCCGGTGTGGGCCATCGGGGATGGCGCGCTGGGGTTGGGGGGCGCGCTACGTGAGGTGTTTCCCGCGACCCGGGAGCAGCGCCGCTGGTTCCACAAGATCGGCAACGTGCTGGGTGCGCTGCCCAAGTCCGCGCAGCCGGGCGCGAAGAAGGCGCTGGCGGAGATCTGGAACGCCGAGGACCGCGACCATGCCCGCAAGGCTGTGAACTCGTTCAAGGCCGCCTATGGCGCGAAGTTCCCCAAGGCCACCGCGAAGATCACCGACGATGTGGACGAGCTGCTCGCGTTTTACCATTATCCGGCTGAGCACTGGGTGCACCTGCGCACCACCAACCCGATCGAATCGACGTTCGCCACCGTGCGGCACCGGACCAAGGTCACCAAGGGTCCGGGTTCCCGCGCGGCCGGGTTGGCCATGGCCTTCAAGCTCATCGAGGCCGCCCAAGCCCGCTGGCGGATGGTCAACGCGCCACACCTGGTCGCGCGTGTGCGCGCCGGCGACAAGTTCGTCAACGGCAAACTCGTCGAACAACCCGGCGGCGATGTCGAGCAACCCGGCGAGCCAGCCGCCGGCATCCAGCTACCGGAAGCCGCCTAAAAAATCTTCATCCTAAAAAATCTTCATCCGCAGGTCTTGACAATAGCTCTGCGGCGTGATCGGCAAGCTGCACTCGCGGCCGGTCCCCGGCGGCAACGCGATGCACCGCCCGCGGCTGCGCAACGGCGGCCCGTCCTACATGCTGTCGATCTCCCTTCGGAGATCAGCGACGCCCGGTTCCAGAACGAGGGCATCCTCGGCCTTCCACGGCGCCTGGGATGCTCGTCCCAGGCGCCGTTGCGTTGAGAGTCGACTCCAAAGGCGAAGAAAGCTCACGTCTGCCCTCTTTGCCGCAGGGTTGGGTGCTTGATCCAGCCGTTCGCCCCTATCCGCCGGTCGTTGCTCACGTGCGGCACCGCCTGTCGTTGACCACTGACAAAGAGCGCGACGGCTGTGCGATCACCAGGTGTATCCAACACAAACCGGGTTACGGCGCCGGCTAAGACGCCCGGGTCGGTGGAGAGCTCACGAGCATACCCTTCAGCGGCGGTCTTGGCGTGCCAAATCACCTCGGTAGCGCAGATCTCGTCCGGGCGCACAGCATGCACCGCGTAGACGCGAATCCCTTCAGTCATGGCATCACTCCGAGAGCTCAATCGCTATTTAGACGACCATAGAGCGACCAAAGACATCCTTCCAAGGCCAAAAACTCCCCCGCGACCATCTCTGACGAGCTGTGGTTGGTGATGGTGCGCGTGAGAGCATGACGAGACGAGCCAACATCGCCAGGAGAGTTGAGTGCCCAGGCCACCCGTCAAAGCTCACGACGTAGCCGGAGCCCTGGCATCGTCGATCAACGACGGCATCCTTCCAGCGGGCGGATGGTTACCGCCCGAGCGAGACCTGGCGACGCACTACGGCGTCAACCGCACAACGGTGCGGCGAGCCGTGGCGTTGCTCGCCGAGCGAGGGCTGGTAGTTCACCATGCCGCAGCCGGGACCCAGGTTCGACCGGCCGCGCGGGCCCGCGACGTACGAGACATCACGGCCACGACAGGGGAAGTGGCGCGGCTTCCACGTATCGGCGAGTGTCGCCGGGAGCGAGCCATACACCGAGACTGAGGTGGACCGGGTAGCCGCCGCGAGCGAGGTGGCAACCAGGCTCCGGCTACCGGCCGGCACGGAGGTTCCGCGCCGGGCCCGCCGGCAGGGTGTCCGCGATATCGGGCACGTCCAGTTATCGACGACCTGGGTGCCGCCGGAGATCTCAGACGCCATCCCGCGGCTGGCGGAAGTGGATACCGGGCCGGGCGGGATTCACGCTCGCATTGAGGAGCTCGGCTACACCCTGCTGTTCGAAGACGAGGTGAATGCGCGCATGCCTACCGCCCGGGAGCAGGAACGGCTTGACCTGCCCGAAGGACAACCGGTGATGGTGGTGTGGCGGCGCTGCTTTGAAGAAAGTGGCGGCAAGGTCGTGGAGGTGACCCACCGCGTGGTAGCTCCCACCCGGCAGACTCTTGTGTACCGGTACCAGGGATGAGCATGGAACAGCTGTCGAGCCGTGTCGTCTACCAGAACCGGTGGATGACGGTGCGCGAGGACCAGATCCGCCGCCCGGACGGCAGCGACGGTATCTACGGCGTGATCGACAAGCCGGCCTTCTCGATCATCGCCCCCTACGAGCGCGGCGGCCTGTGGCTGGTCGAACAGTACCGGTACACCCTGGGCGCCCGGTACTGGGAGTTCCCGCAGGGCACATTCCCGGAACGGCGCGAGGGTGCCCCCGAGGACGTCGCACGAGCGGAGCTGGCCGAGGAATGTGGACTCGCCGCGGCCAGCATGATGTACCTGGGCCGACTGTTCAACGCGCCCGGCATGTCGTCGCAGGCCTGCCACGCCTTCGCAGCCACCGACCTGTCGCCGACCCACGCGGATCACGACGCGGAAGAGACCGACCTGCGCGCGGCCTGGTTCCCGCGGCCGGAGGTCGAAGCGATGATCCTAGACGGGCGCATCGTCGACGCCTCCACAATCGCCGCCTACACCCTGGCGCGCCTGCGCAAGGCCTTCCCGGTGTAGCCCAACCAACCGAGGCGCGCGGTGAGCCCAGCGTACGGCATCCCGGCTCCACCGGTAGACGCCGCGATCCCGGCCGCCATCCACCAAGTCACGGGTACATCGTAACTAACTGGCGGGCGGCAATTGTAAAGGACCACCACCAGCAAATGATCCGAATCCTCAACCTCCAGAACCTTGCCCGTCGCATATAGACCAGGCGACGCCAGGAAGTAATCGATCGCCTCAACCGGCTGGTGCGCCGGGTAGGTTAGTTGGGCCGACTCCGGGCGCACCACAACAAAACAAGTACGGTCGAGCCAGGACTCGGCTGGCGTATTGAAGTCACCGCATAGGGGCCAGGGACTATCGAGTTTTTGCATAAGGGCCGTGAGGCGGCGCAGGGCATCCGTCCTGGCTGCCGGGTGGCCCGGGGGGATTTCACCCCCGGGCTCCCACAGAACGGAACGTGACAGTCTCCCGTCATTCCGCTCGTCTCATCTAATCTGCTAGAACTCGGTCGTCCAGGCCCAGTGGGCAAACAAACGGGGCTGTCTTTGAACGAGCCCCTGCCACCATCGCTTAGCCTTCTTGAACGACCGCAACCGCTTGAACTTCCGCCGAGCCCATCGCACCAGGTAGGTATTGATACGTCGCAGGAGACCATTCAGCTCGACCCGGTAGAACTTGCCATAATAGGTCATCCAGCCACGAATGATCGGATTCATCCACTCGGCCAGCTCCGCCAGATCCGTGGTGCTACGCAGGTGTATCCGCCAGCGGCGGACCACCTCCCCCATCTTCTTGAGGGCTTTCCCACTCACCGCCGGCAGGAACGCACAGAACATGCTCTTCCCATCTCGGGTGGGAGCTTTCCTGGCGCGGAAAGTATACCCCAGGAAAGTAAACGACGTATTCTCACTCATACCCCGCCGCTTCCTGTCCTTACAGTACACCAACCTGGTTTTCTCCGGGTGCAGACGCAACCCGACATCCTCCATCCTCTCGGCCAGCGCGGCCAACACCTGCTTGGCCTGACGCTCGGTCGCGCAGTGCACCACCGCATCATCAGCGTAACGCTCAAACTCCACAGCCGGGAACTCACGCTCCAACCAGGAATCAAACGCGTAATGCATAAAGAGATTGGCCAACACAGGCGACACCGCCGAACCCTGCGGAGTCCCCCGGTCCCGCTCAACCAACTCCCCACCGGGCATGAGAATCGGCGCCGTCAACCACCGCTTCACATACAACACCACCCACCGCTGGTCCGGAGTGATGTTAGCCTCCACCGCTTTCACCATCAGATCGTGGTCCACGGAGTCGAAGAATTTCTGGACGTCCAAATCAATCACCCAGTCCTTCCCCCAACACCGCCGCCGGCACTTCGCCACCGCATCCAACGCGCCTCGCCGAGGCCGGTACCCATAGGAATCCTCATGAAAAATGGACTCCGTCCGGGGCTCCAGCGCCAGCGCCGCCACCGTCTGCGCGACCCGATCAGCCACAGTGGGAACACCCAACATCCTGGTCCCCCCACCGTGCGGCTTCGGTATTTCCACTGCCCGCACCGGAGGCGGAAAATAGCTCCCCGAGGACATCCGATGGAGGGTCGGGAACTGGCGCGGTGGCCTTGATCGACGGTAGGTCTCAGAGCCGCTGGGACCGCATGGTTTCCCGTGGGGTTGTTCTTCTCTGCGACCGTGGTCTGATCGTGGTTCCGTTTCCAGTTCCCGCCCGTCAATCCGTGCATGCGGTTCTCCCGCACACGGCTTACCGACGTCGTTCACCGCCGGCATTCGGTTTCTCCCGCCAGTCCTTGAAAGGCCTGGGAGCGACAACAGTTCCCGACAGGGAGATCAGCCCGAAATGGTCCGGAGACTGGTACGCCAGCACGGACCACCCGTACCCGCGGGACCGCTTATGGCGCTTGGCGACGACCAACGCTATCCGCGTCCACACGTAGTGCATAATCTTCTCGAAGCGCACCGTGGAGTTGCCATACCGAAAATACGCGGCCCAGCCACGCACGAAGCGGTTCACCTCATCCACGATCACCTCCACCCGAAGCAGTATCCGCGACCGGCGGGTCAGCTCCCTGACCCGGTCACGGGCATGCTTCATGGCCCTGTCCGAAGGCCAGCGAGCGAGGAACGTGACCGACCGCCGCCTATTACGGCGCCCGGTCACCCGAACCAGCCGGTGATGAAACCCGAGGAAATCAAACCCGGCACCACCGACCTCCAGATGCACAATCCTCGTTTTGGCTTCCTTCGGCTGCAAACCAAGCTCAGCCAACAGGACCCTCAACCGCGCCAACGCGGCCTCGGCCTGCTCACGGGATCTGCACATCACCAGCACGTCATCGGCGAAGCGGACCAGTACCCCGTGCTCACGAACGTCCCATGCCCGGTCGATCCGGTGCAGATACACGTTACAGAGCAAAGGACTGACCACACCCCCCTGCGGCGTACCCGTTACTTCCCGCCGCACCTGCCCATCCTCCATTACTCCCGCACGCAACATCACGCGCAGCAGCTTGAGGACCGACTGGTCGCAGACGCGTTCCTCGATCGCTTGCATCAACTTCTCGTGCGGTATCGCCGAAAAACAGTTAGCGATATCCGTCTCCACCACCCACCGGCGGCCCCGCCAGGACTCATCAATGAGCACCTGCAGCCCATCATGCGCACCGCGTTTCGGCCGGAACCCACACGAGCACGGCAACATGTCCGCCTCGAACACCGGCTCCAGCACGATCTTCACCGCAGCCTGCACAATCCGGTCACGAACCGAAGGAATCGACAACGGACGCATCTCCACCGTATCACCCGACTTCGGGATAAGAACCCGTCTCGCGGGCAACGGCCGATAGCTACCGTCCCTCAGCTCCGTGGCCAATTCCCCCAACAGCCGGATCACCCCGGACTCCTGGATATCAGCCAACGTGGTCTTGTCGATGCCCGGAGCCCCGCCATTGCGGAACACCGCGACCCACGCACGCCACAGGACATCTCCGCGATAGACCTTGTCCCACAGCGCATGAAACCGTCGCCCGGGATCGGCCTTGGCCGCCCGGTACAGCGTATGTTGCAAGGCACGAACCGGGTCTAACTGAACAGACCCCACAGCGGCGGAACTAGCCACAACGGCACTCACCGGGCACCTCCAAGTCAGCACTACGCATCGACGAAGCAGCGGCCCTTCCCTCACCGCAGGTTATGTTGTCCTGTCGGCTCAATCGGTACTATTGCCGCCTCCGACGCCCACCCGACACGCCACCCACTTCCCGGAATACCGGTTATAAGGCACATCGCTTCCGATGACTACATCTCCACGGGTCACCGGGCCGGGGAGGGCCTCTCCAGTTCCCGCCGCCACCCTTGATACGTTCCGCGCCCCATACGCCGAGGAGTCCTTGAGCACCCGCATTTCCAGGTCTTCGGTGCTTTCCGTGGCCTTCGCCCTGATGGAGGGGGCTCGGCACTCCCTGATCCCCACCCTCACAGGCGGGTTATATTGACGACGCCGCAGGCTTCGCTTCATGCTACGGACCGCATCATCGCTCCCCCATAAGGGCTTTTGACGCTGGGCTTCAACGCCGGACGTTTCCCTCCGACGCTGCCAGCCTGCTACCGGGCCTCCTGGCAGCTACCCGGACCGGACTCACACCGGCAGGCGACGACGAGCTGACGAACACAAGGATCAGCCACTACTACCTCAACTCACAGCCTCTCCTCCCGCCCTACTGGACGCACTCCCGATCATATACACGCACGCGGGGCGGCTGCTGAGGTCATGGATGTCTTCAATCAGGAGAATCGCGAGAGCCTTATTTTCTGAGATATGTAACTGAGAAAAACTGGTCGGCCCCGTGACACCAAAGAAAGTGTAGAAGCCATTCGTGCTGTCTGCTGACGTAAGTTCCTGGATGATCGCCAAGCGATTTGGACTATATACCGCGGGTTCGGTGCGTCTATAATTCCTTACGGCAGCATCTAGTAACATTCCTGCCGTATCATAGGCTACACCAACGCGTTCTCCAACCCACAGCAGAGATATTCCGTTCGGCAATTGCTTCCTTAAATCCTTGTACACGCCATTGTACGTGTCGCAGAAGGTCTTTAGAGTGGTGCCGCCACTAGTACTAGCGGGTAGTGTTCCGTCGAGGCATGGCTGTCCGGAAAGTACCACTGGGCTTGCCTTTGAGATGTAGTTGACCGCAACGTCGGGTAGCTGGGTATCACTTCGAAGTTGGTCGTCCGCGACGAACCGGGAGACGGCATCATCGGCGATGATCGTCAGTTTCAGCTGACCATAACAACCGGAGGTCACTTCTTTTAAGAATTCACCGAAATCCTCGTGGCGCCCTGCATAGAAGACGATTTGATTGCTGGCATTCTGGTTCTGGTTGGTGCACAGAGACGCGAGGCCGAGGCCGTGGCTGTCATCCGACCACTGCAGGTCTCTATCCATTGTATTCGCCATGGACCACGTGTCATGGAGGTCTTTAACGAGGTAGTCGATGTATATGTCTCCTCTTCCGAGCGCTGGATGGTAGATCGTTACCCGTCGGTTCTGGGCATAATCCTTTACAAGTTCTGCCACCTTGTTATTGTCTGGCACCATCTGAAAGTACAGTCGTGAAGATCCGACGAAATTATCGGCGGAGAGTGTGGTAGCCACCATTGGTATACCGTCTTTGCCGAGTTCGGCGATTGCGTCCCGTGTTTCAGTAACACTGCGATCGAACCCGATCACGGCGAGCGTGCTGGGATCGTCCTGGAAGAGTGGTACGAGCATGTCATTCACTACCTGCACGGCCTTCGTCATGTGCGCGCCGCCGTTCGCGACGATCACTCGCAGAAGCGGTTGAGGGCTTGTCTCGGTGTTGTTCTGACGTTGTTGGAGAAGGAGTCCCTCGAGTTCTTCTGATTGTGCTCGGTCGGAGTCTGTTTGGTCGAGTGGGTGTGTTAACCCTACGAAGTACACGATGCTAACATACGTTCTCCCGGGGCTATTTTCGTGGTAACGTTTGGCTTGGTCATTCTGCTGGAAAATAAGATGCTCATCGAGCCGTAGCCGTGGGTCTTTGCCGAAAATCTGACGGTCGTTGTCACTGTATCCGATGCACTCAGTCTCCGACTCATTATTGACGGTGACATCGACTGGTCGGACAGAAACCTCCTCCTGCCAGGGCAAGGTCAGTGGCAGAGCACAATTTGCGTGGAGGTAGGGAAAGACCATATACACCCCCGTTAAGACGGCTGCGGCCGCTAACAGCACGCCAGCCAACGCTTCTACGGAAGGTAGGGCGAGCAATGGCGGTCGCCGAGGCAGATAAGGAGGGACGGTGACCCATGCTTCACGATCGGAGATCGCGAGATGTCCTGGTGGGTCAGGCGACGCGGGGACCCGCAGCGGCAGAAACCACGCTGTGGACGTCCGTAGCAGGCGTTTGTTGGTC
This sequence comes from Pseudonocardia sp., assembly GCA_019244295.1. Classification (GTDB taxonomy): domain Bacteria; phylum Actinomycetota; class Actinomycetes; order Mycobacteriales; family Pseudonocardiaceae; genus Pseudonocardia. The sequence goes on along the minus strand of JAFASX010000123.1, from coordinate 1,552 downwards.
AGCTTTCGCAGCCATGCACCCCATGCGACCTCGGCATCTCGCGCGCACTCAATCGAGTCAGAGTCGGACCAGTCCAGTGGCTTAGAGTTGCTCGCCGCGATCACGAGCAGCGGATCGAGCTGACCCGTCTCGTTGCGGACCGCATTAATCAGCCGCATCAGTTCGTGACCGCCATTGTCATCAGTGACATTATCGAGGAGCGCAACGGTATAAGCAGTCCGCCGCCACGTGTGGGGCCGCCAGGGCCGACGTCGGTAAGCAAACCGCAGGTCCTCCAAAAAGGCGTGCACGAGCAGCTTGTCAACCTGCGCTGAATCCTCCTTCTTCCGGGGTTCTCGGGTGAGACGATCGGCGAATCCCAAAAAATCCGCTGATAAACGAGGAGCCATGTAACGCTGCCGCATGAACCATCGGCTTTCCCGCCCCAACCCCGGCACACTGCCACTAACCCACAACCAGAAGCGCAACGCCGGCCAAATCGCGCTAAACAGCGACAATATCAGCTTCGAAACCGGATCAGTAACATTCTGGATCACCGTGGAGAACGGAGCGTCTGCAATACCGTGACCACCAAGGAAGCTCCGCAACCGCCGCGCCAGATCACGACGCGGATCACTTCCCACCCCGTGGTCAAACGGTTGACGGATCAGCCACGCGGCTAGCTTGTAGCGAGAAAAACGCTGCCGCCTCCCAATCCCGAAACGATCAGATTCGAGTCCCTCGCATAGCTTCAACAAAATCGGAAGCGGAAGTGGCGGCGGATCCGTCTTTTCATCTGGGCCCGGCTGTCTTTGCGTCGCCGCTCTAGCCTCTTTTTCCACATCGACAAGCGCATGAGGAACCTGGCGTGGAACCGCGTCATGAAAACGCTTAAACAGGTCCCCCAGAAACTGCCCAGCGCCAGGCGCGCGAATTAACAGGACAAGCGGCAGCAGTTCATTATTGGCGGGCCGTTGGCGACGAAACATGCAGTCAATAAACCGCGGCCGTCGGAATAATTTTCCAATTAAGGTCAGCAGTGTGGCGACACCATCAAAGACCAACACCACTCAGCTCTCCTCACTCTCCAATTTATCGAGCGGCGAGCGGCTAAGCCCAGCGACGATACACGATGCTAAATTATGTACATTTTGGGCAGCTTCACATCATCAAAATTGGTGATTTTCAGGTCTCTTCAACAGTCTCTGTAGAAGTCGTATCTCAGAGCGGTCACAACTCCGTGTCGAGGGCCGCCGTTTGGCCATTCTGCCTAGACGGCTTCGTCGGTTGGGTATCTACTCTGCACACCTTTGAGAGGAGGGCGATGGATGGAGTGCCACAGATGAAAATGTGGGCGCCGACTCTACGAGGACCACCGGTAAAGCCATCCGTATTGATGCGATTAGTGTACACTGCGGCTATAGGCGCAATGGCCTTGCTTTAAGCTTTCAGTAGGACGCTGTTGCGTTGGAGGCAGTGGATTTGTAGTCGGTGGGTGACCCGGACGACGCTGGGTTGGTCTTTGCGGGCGGAGAAGTCGCCGGCCTTCTTGGTGGCGCGGGGGCTGGCCCGG
>JAFASX010000085.1 GCA_019244295.1 Pseudonocardia sp. | reverse complement strand
CGCTTAAGATAGCGCGCCATCTCCCTGCTCGACCAGTGGGAGAGTCCGGTCTCATCCGGTGGCGTTTGCTGGCTTAGCGCCAGGATTTTCGACCGGACCTCGACCGGGACACTGGGAGGCCGTCCAGTAGGAACGCGGTTAATTAATCCATCCACGCCGTGTAACTGATATCGGGCGAGCCATGTGTACACTGTTCGGCTCGTCGTGCTCGCCATCCGCGCAATCTCTGAAACTGAATACCCATCCGCTCGCCACAACACCATCTGGGCGCGGGCCGATACTGATCGGTCGTAACCAGAAGGCCTAAGCAGTGCCTCGAGGCCAATGCGACCGTCGTTCGCCAATTCCATAGTGCTCATGACAAAATTATGCCACAAGGAGTCGATAAATGAAGTACCTTCAATTACCAAACACTAGTGTCGGGTAATTGAAGATCTTTGATTTCTGAGGAGTTGTGGCGTAATTCCCGCATGAATATTGTAGAATTAGCAACCGAAGATAGAGCTGGCCTTGAAGAGCTACTTTGACCCGCGGGTTACGATGGATCAGTATCAGCGCGGGCGCGGATGGTGTTGGCGAGCTGACGGATACTCAGTTGCGGAAATTGTGCGGATGGCCGGCAAGAGGAGTGGGAGGAGCCGAAGGGACGCAGCGCATCCGCTCGAGCCGCCATGCCCGATTCCGCGCCGTGATCACGACGCGGACCGCGCGGGCAGGGCCTCCGGCAGGCCGAACACGGTGAAAAGCACGAGCTCGAAGTAGCAGGCTACGTGAGCCACGCCATGCTCGGTGTAAAGTAGGGCGCTGGAGCTGGAACTGCCGGAACGCGCCGTCTGGCTCGTGTGCAAGTCGGGGAAGGCGGGCATACTCTCGGTGACATTGTGTTGCTTTCTGACGTCACCACGCTGACCATTTCCGGACCGTTGCTGCTCGCGGCTGTGGTCGCGGTGACGGCCGGCGCGCTGAGCTTCGCCTCGCCGTGCGTGGTGCCGCTGGTGCCGGGTTACCTGGCTTACCTGGCCGGTTTGGTCGGAGCGGATGCGCCGGCGGTCAGCCCCGACAACGGCGCGCGAGCGGGTCGGTGGCGCCGGTGGCGGGTGGCCGGCGCGGCGGTGTTGTTCGTGTCGGGCTTCACCCTGGTGTTCGGCGTCATCATGGTTGGGGTGGTCCGCGTGGCCGACGCGCTGACCCGCAACGAGCTGCTGCTGCAGCGGATTGGCGGAGTAGTCACGATCGTGATGGGGCTGGCGTTCGCCGGCTTGATCCCGGCGTTGTCTAGGGAGCGTCGACCACACCTGGTGCCCCGTGCCGGCCTGCTGGGCGCGCCGCTGCTGGGTGCGGTATTCGGGTTGGGTTGGGTGCCGTGTATCGGTCCCACGCTCACCGGGGTGGTTGCGGTGGCCGCCGGCACCGGCGGTAGCTCGCTGCGCGGGGTGGTGCTGACACTGGCCTACTGCGCCGGCCTGGGGCTGCCGTTCGTGCTGCTCGCGGTGGGTGCGGCCGGCGCGGTGCGGGCGCTGAGCTGGCTGCGCCGGCACGTCCGCGTGATTCAGATCAGCGGCGGTGTGCTGCTGGTCTGTGTGGGGTTATTGCTGGTCAGCGGTTTGTGGGGGATGCTGGTGGCGACGATGCAGACCTCTGTTGCCGGCTACGCCCCACCGATCTGATGTCGCTGTCCACGCACCCGCGAGCCGAGCCGGCGCAGCCGACAGAGTCGGCCGAGCCGCCGCGGCACCGGACACCGATCGCGCTGCTGCGCAACACCTGGCGCGGCCTGACCAGCATGCGGACCGCGCTGGTGCTGCTGTTTCTGCTCGCGCTGGCCGCGCTGCCGGGTGCGCTGCTGCCGCAGCGCTCGCTGAACCCGGCGAAGATCGAGCAATACCGTCTGCAGCACCCGAGCCTGGCGCCGTTGCTGGAACGGCTGGGTTTCTTCGAGGTGTTCGCCAGCCCCTGGTTCGCGGCCATCTACCTGCTGCTGTTCATCTCGCTGATCGGCTGTCTCGGCCCGCGCACCCTGGACTACGCTCGAGCCTGCCGAGCCGCCCCGGTCGTCACCCCGCGCAACTTGTCTCGGATGCCGCACTACGCGTCCGGCACCGTCGATGCCAGTCCAGGCGAGGTGCTCGCGGACGTCTGGCGTCGGCTGCGGGGCTGGCGGGTCGCGGTATCGCCTGAGCCGGATGGCGGCCACGCCGTCTCAGCCGAACGAGGTTACCTACGGGAGGCCGGGAACCTGACGTTCCACCTGGCGCTGGTGGGGCTGCTGATCGCCTTCGCGGTCGGCAAGCTTTTCGGCTACGAAGGTCAGGTCATTGTGCTGACCGACGGTAACCAGTTCTGCAACACGGGCATCCTTGGCTATGACTCCTTCCAGGCTGGCACCCTGGTGGATGGCACCTCGCTGAGCCCGTTCTGCGTCAAAGTCGACACCTTCGACGCCGACTATCTGCCTTCCGGGCAGCCAGCCGATTATCGGGCGGGAATCGGCTACCAGGTCGGCGCGGACCTGGCGAACGGCCCGAACGGGCCATGGCGGCCCTATCAGCTGAAGGTGAACGCGCCGCTGAGAATTGTCGGGGACCGCGTGTATCTACTCGGTCATGGCTACGCACCGGTGTTCACCGTCACCTTCCCCGACGGGGAAGTACGTACCGCGACCACGCAGTGGCGGCCGGCCGATCCGAATACGCTGCTCTCCGAGGGTGCCACCAAGATCGATCGGCCCGGATTGGCCGATGAGGCGCAGCGGCGGCGCAACCAGCTGGCCATCACTGGGTTGCTCGCTCCGACATCCTCTGGTGGCACATTGATCACGTCGGTGTTTCCCGCGCTGTTGAGACCTGAGGTCGCGGTCGACATTTTGCGCGGTGATCTTGGGTTGGACGACGGGCGCGGCCAGTCGATCTTCGAGGTTGACCAGCGCCAGATCGCGTCCGGTGCGCTGACCAGGGTGGCCAGGAAGAACTTGCGCCCTGGCGAGCAGCTTCGCCTCGACGACGGCACCACGGTGCGCTTCGATCGGGTGACCCAGTGGGTGTCGCTGCAGATATCGCACGACCCAGCACAGCAATGGGTACTGGTGTTCGCGGTGGCGGTGCTGGCCGGATTGGCTACCTCGTTGACGATCAAGAGGCGGCGGTTCTGGGTCCGGTTACGCCCGGCCGATGGGGCTGGCCGTACCGCGATGGAGATCGGTGGCCTGGCCCGCACCGATCAGGCCGGCTACGGTGAGGAGTTCTTCCGGCTGCGGGCCGACCTGTTGAGAGAACGCAAAACTGGAGGCGGAGCCTGATGCCCAACGTGACGTTCGTCAACGAGACCCTGGCTGCCTACAGTGACTACGCGTTCCGGACGGCGGTCGTCATCTACCTGGTGGCCATGGTCTTGCACCTGGGTGAGTACGCCCGCGACCGGGTCTCCTCGGTCGCGGTCCCAGTCGCGGTGGGCGCACCGGCCCCCATCAGCCAACCAGCTGGTGATACTGGCCGCGCCAAGCGATCGCGAGCCGAGCGCTTCGGTCGCACCGCGGTCGCGCTGACCATTCTGGGCGCCGGCTTGCACGTCGGATCCTTGGCACTGCGTGGGGCTGCGGTATTGCGTTGGCCGTGGGGTAACATGTATGAGTTCTGCTCAGCAATCTGTCTGGTGGCGGTGCTGGGGTGGCTTTTTGTGCTGCGCCGTACGCCAGCGATGCGCCGCGTCGGTGCGTTCGTACTGTTGCCGGTAGTGGTGCTGTTGTTCTTGGCTGGCACTGTGCTCTATGCGCAGGCCGCTCCGGTGATGCCCGCGCTGCGGTCGTACTGGCTGGCCATACATGTGACCGCCGCCAGCATCTCCGGTGGGTTGTTGCTGGTTGCTGGGGTGTCCAGTGCGTTGTTCCTGGTACGCGTCCGGGCTCCGCGGGACGCGACCGACGGGTTCGTCGCGCTGCTGCCGACCAGGGACACGCTCGACCGGGTGGCATACCGCCTCACGGTGATTGCGTTTCCGATCTGGACATTCGCCATCATGACCGGCGCGATCTGGGCCGAGGCGGCCTGGGGCAGGTTCTGGGGCTGGGACCCCAAGGAGACGGTTGCCTTTGTGGCCTGGGTAGTGTATGGGGGCTACTTGCATGCCCGTGCGACCGCCGGATGGCGCAACGGAGGCGCTGCCTGGGTAAACGTTGTTGGTTTCGCGGTCATGCTGTTCAACCTTTTCTTTGTCAACTTGGTTACTGCGGGGCTGCATTCCTACGCCGGAGTCAGTTGATCCATGTCCGAGATCGACCTCAGGTGATTACCGGACTAACGGTCACACGAGATCGAGCCGAGCGCTTCTGGGGTGCCGACAGGCCGGCCGTGGCCGACTCCCCCCTTTCCGAGCCGGCCACCGCCGGCCCGCCGCATGGAGGCCCGGAGCCGACCGCTGGGGGGCGCTGGCCCGGGCGGATGCTCACCAACCCGTGACGCCGCCGGTATGCAATAAGACTAATTTGCGCCTGCGTCGCCGCGGTTCAAGTTAAGAAGATTTGAGGTTGCTCTGCGCACCCTGGCCGCTCGCTTGGTCATTGACCAATCGGTCATCGCCGGGCCGGCGGGTCTTCGCCCTCGCTGCGCAGCCGCTCGCTCAGCTTCCGGAGAAACTCAGGGTCGTCGTCGGGAGCGGCAGCGCTCGACCGGACCGGTTGCCGTGGCGGTGCCGGACGCTGAGGTCTCATCGTCCACCACAGTAGGAACCCGACCATCGCAACCGCGAGCGCCATTGCGAACAACACATCGACCACCTCCCCCCTTGAAGGCTAGTCCAGCGGCGTTGTTTTGGGGGGTAACAAGCCAGGATAATCTTGAGTGATCCGTAGTGTGGACGTCGTGAGCTTCAAGGTTGCGGTTTCGTTGGCTGATCAGCCTCGTTCCCTCGGCGCGGCGGTGGTGCGTTACGGGCTGGCTAGGGCCGCTGTGGTGGCTGCGGTGACCGGGGTGCTTGTGTTGATCGGTGCGCCGCTGCTGGTGGGGCTGCTGGTTGCGCTTGTGGCGGCGGTGCCGCTGTCGATGCTGCTGTTCCCCAGGTTGCGCAGTGAGCTGGACGCCGCGCTCGCAACGGCTGGGGCGCGCCGGGCTCGGCTGCGCGCACAGCTGCGCGGCGAGTCGGTACCCCTAATGGGTGACGAGTTGTCAGACAGGCTTGGCCAGTGCCAGGCCAATGGCGGTGCCGACCGACCACGCGAGCATGAAGACACCGGTGCCGCCCAGCACACCGATCAGTCGTCGACCGACGGCCCCGCTGAGCACCGCGCGGACCGGTGACCAGGCCAGCGGCGTGGCCAGTAGAGCAAGCAGCATTGTGGGATGATCTGGCGCGGTAATCACGCTGAGTGCCAGCGGGGTGAGGACCAGCACGACGTAGAGCCGACGGGTGCCCGTGTCACCCAGGATCACCGCCAGGCTCCGCTTGCCGACTGCGGCGTCCGTCGAGATATCGCGCAGGTTGTTCGCCACCAGCACCGACGCTGACAACATCCCCACGCCGATCGAAGCGATCAGTGGCATCGCGCCTGGCGGTCTGCCCTGTGTGTAGGCGGTGCCTAGCACGGCGACCGGGCCGAAGAACACGAACACCGCGACCTCGCCCAGCCCCTGATAACCGTATGGGCGCTGTCCGCCGGTGTAGAACCAGGCGGCGGCCAGGCAGATCGCGCCGACTCCGAGCAGCCACCATCGTCCGCTCAGCGCCACCAAAGCGACGCCGGCCAGCGCGGCCAGCGACAGCCATACCAGCGCCGCGGTGCGTACAGCGGCAGGGCTGGCCGCGCTCGAGCCCACCAGTCGCGTCGGACCTAACCGGTCGTTATCGGTGCCCCGGAGGCCGTCGGAGTAGTCGTTGGCGTAGTTGACTCCGACCACCAGTGAAACGGCTACCACCAGTGCAAGCGCGGCCAAACCAGGTCGCGTTGAGCCAGTGCCGATGGTCGCTCCAGTGCCGACCAGCACCGGTGATAGCGCGTTCGGCAGTGTGCGCGGCCGAGCGCCAGATATCCACTGCGCCGTTGTCGCCATGGGAGCACGCTACGCGGGCGCTTAGCCAGGGAGCGAACGGTTGTGTCGGGATCGGTTGTTGGCGTGGCGGCTGCTGTTGGTGATTGACGAGGGTTGCGCGGCGGCACTTACGTGTTCAGCTGGGACCGTTGCGGCGGATGCACTACAGTAAGGGCTATCTGAGCAAGATCGAGATTGGGGTCAAGCGGATGACCCTGCGGATCGCCGCACGGACCGCCAGAGCGAGGGGATCATCCCCCGGCAAGGTCAGCTCTGGACCTGCCGAGCCGGGTATGTTGCGTAGCGACATAATCCAGACTATGTCCTCGACCGCGCGGAGCTCGGTTCTTGAGCTGCCCGTGCGTTTTCCGGACAGCTGTCGGTTCCACGTTGGGGACTGCTGTTGCAGGTGGTGGGTGTGGGTCTCGGCACCAATACCGCGGACGTCGACAACGATGTACCGTACTGATCTTCACGTCCGGATGTGCGCGGATTTCGTGTTACGAATGAATGTCACGGTAGCGCTGCCAGTTCGATCCAATGATCAGCATCGAGTACCGGTGTTGATCATTCGAAGGAACCAATAACCCGATAGGATTAACGTCGTGACGCGAGTCGAAACTGGAGTGAATAGGTTTGTGAGGGGTGTGACGGGTTGGCGCGTAACACGTCGCGCCCGTCAAAAACACGCCAAACGGGGTGGGGCGACCAGCTATCACAACGTCACTGCTCGCCCCCGGAACGCGGAGAGCCGGTAAAAGGCGCGGCCCCGTGCCGCCACCCTTGTCTACCATGCGCGCTGGCCCGACCGAACTTTATTCTTTCCGTCTCCTTCTCGAAGGCCCGCCCAAGGTAGGTAAGACCACCGTTATAGAGCAGTTGGTAAAGCTGCTTGTGGATAATGTGTGCGGGTTGATGGTTTCGTTACCCGTGAGGTGCTTGGCGACGACGGGCGGTGGGTTGGCTTCAAAGTTCGTGATTTGGCAGGTCCGGAAGCGTGGTTGGCTCACCAAGATCTGGATACCGATATTTGGGTGGGCCGCTTTGGGTTGATATAGTCGCATTTGAGAAAGTTGGGCTAGTGGCTCTGGAGAGGGCGGCTCGGCTTGCGCGAGACAAAGAGGGCGTGGCGATTACTGACGAGATCGCGGACATGGGGTTGGCATCTGCTCGCTTTGTGCAATCTTTGAGACGATTTTTGCTCACCCTGCGGCTGTGGTGGCGACGGTTCATGTCAAGGCGCACCCGGTGACCGACGCGTTGAAGCGCGGAAAAGAGATTGAGTTGCTTACCGTTACGGAAGTCAACCGTGACGATCTACCCCGTCGACTTTTCCGTCAGCTTACGGGCGTGGCAGCTCACGATGATTTAGCCTAGCTGCCATCGTTCAGTACTGGTCGGCTAATTTTTCGGCGTCTCAAGTTGGGGGTATTTGGGTCGCATACGCACCATCAGATCACCAAGCCGGCTAAGTATCAATCCCGTGATGCGCTCCGAACTCAACGCCCGGTCGATCTGTTCGGCCGAATCGTCGGGTTGTCCGAGTTCAGCGTGCGCCAACGCAAGGTCGAGCACAATGCCGTTTAGTTAAGCATTTGGCCTGGTCAGGGCGGATGTAGACGCCTTGACCGGGGGGATGCATGACCAAGCTGATCCCTTTGGGAGCATAAGATCAACGAAACCCCAAGTAGCGCCAGTGCGGCGCGAGGCGTGAGGCTGCGGATCATGCCATCTTCGACCCCCAAAACCGCTCCTGACCCGCGGAAACGATCCTTATTGCGCGGCGTTGGGGAACGGAGCACGGGGGATGAGTCACACATGATGTGGGCATGGGCAAACGGCTCACGCTCGCACACACCGTGTGTACGCCGCACACACGCTGCAACACGTGTGCGGCGTACACAACGTGTGCGTGGAGCTAGTGTCACGTCATGACGATCGTTTGCTCCGGCGGCACTGCCGCGTGGTGAAACATGTGGCCTGGTCAGGGCAGATGTAGACGCTTTGACCAGGAGTGATGCATGACCAAGCTGATCCCTTCGGAGCATGCGATCAACGAAACCCTAGGTAGCACCAGCGCGGCGCGTGACGCGAGGCTGCGGATCATGCCATCTTCGACACCGAAAACCGCTCTTGACCTGCGGAAACGATCCTTAACTTAGCGGCATTGAGGTCGAGCCGGGAAATAGTTTTTCTCGTTGGCAAGCGCTCGGATGGGCCAGCATCTCGATAGAAGGCAATGGCTTCTTGATCGTACGGTACGGCTCCGCCTGGCTGGTCAAGCCAAATGTCTGCCCCGGAGACGAACCACATCTCCGGGGCAGTCCCAGCCGGCCGGAGGGTCTGCTGGGTCGAGCGGGGCATTCTGCTAGCGTTGCTTCGCCGCGTCGCGGCAAGATCGAAAATTAAGATCGAAAATCAAGCCCGGGATCACCCGGCGCGATTCGCTGGCAAGGAGAGGGGCCTTCCGATGATTGCTAGTTGGTTTACGCGGGCGATGGCTGTGCTCAGCGGCGTGATCGCCTTGATGGCACTGGCTAGCGTGGGCGTGGCGCAGGCGGCGGGGTCGCCGAGGGTCTGTTATCGGGCGCACGTGGAAAATATCGGCTGGCAAGGGTGGACGTGCGATGGTTCGGTGGCGGGAACAGTCGGCCAGTCGCTGCGGCTGGAGGCGTTGGAGATCCGCACCGACAACTCGGGTGGGCTCTGTGCGCAGGCTCATGTGGAAAGCGTTGGTTGGGAAACCGAGCAGTGTAAAGGCGATGGCCAGGTGATCGGTGTTGGCACAGCCGGTCAGGCCCTGCGGATGGAGGCCCTGCATTTGAGATCAATAACCGCCCGTTCGGTGTGCGCCTCAGGGCACGTGCAGAATGTGGGCTGGCAGGGCGGCCAGTGCGCCCGGGATTTGGGCGTGGGCACTGCGGGGCAGGCGTTGTCGCTGGAGGCTGTGAAGATCCAATGGCAGTGACCGGCGCACCCTCGGCGGGGGCTGTCGGGGATACGTGGTTGCACGCCTGGCGTGAGCTATCCACAGCTGGTGCGCCCCACACCGCCACCCGAGCCCGTCCTGGGGCGCTGCGACCAAGCGAGTGCTAGAACACGACAATGGGTTTTTGCGGGCGCTCGGATCTTGCTGGCTAATTCCTGATCACAGATCTTGGAATGACCCTGGCGCCGGGGCCCTGAGCCGGCGGCAGGGGGTGCGGATGAGCCGGTGGCGCGGGTGGCGATCATGCCTTGGCCATCGCGTATCCCAATCTTCGATTAGCCCGCCGGGGTGGGGATGGCGGTGAGGTGGTGTAGCCAGCGCGTTCGGCAGTGTGCGCGGCCGAGCGCCAGATATCCACTGCGCCGCTGTCGCCATGGGAGCACGTTACGCGGGCGCTTAGCCAGGGAGCGAACGGTTGTGTCGGGATCGGTTGTTGGCGTGGCGGCTGCTGTTGGTGATTGACGCGGGTTGCGCGGCGGCACCTACGCGTTCAGCTGGGACCGTTGCGGCGCTTCCGGGTTGGTGAGTGGCGAGTCGAGTGACACAGGAGGTAGAACGGCGTCAATATGTCTGCCCCCGAGGCCAGGCTAGCAATCACCTGAACCTGCTGATCCGGCAGGCGTCCGTAGATCGCAATTCGAGTATCGAGCACGAGCTCCGCAACCTGACCCGAGTACGGCCATACAAGCAGTAGTCGGCGTGCCGTCTGAAAATCGAGGCCACTAGTGTCTCGTAATTGAAACTCCTCGCTAGCGGTTGTCGTTACTGTCGAGTAGTTTCTTGAATTGTTGGTGCATGACTCGAACTTTGGTGATGATCTCGTCTGACGTGGCGGTCCAGGTGAAGGGTTTCGCGTTCTGGTTCCAGTG
>JAFASX010000064.1 GCA_019244295.1 Pseudonocardia sp. | reverse complement strand
TGAGCTCGTACCGCTTACCGTCATCAGGCATCGCCTCCAGGTCACACACCGTGAACGGGCGACCCTCAGCGATCCCGACCGACTCGGTCATAGCAACCATGGTGCCCCTCCCTTCTGCCGGAGACCAGTGTGAACGAGGGGCCCGACGAAACGGGCCGGAGCACGGCACACCACGCTGAAACGGTAACAACCCCTGCCACACACAGGAGTCACATTGGAAAGATCAACACTGCTTGGGATGAAGACCCCAGTACACCCAGAACGAGGACCTCCAACAAACTCGGGGTGGTCCACGCCGCCGAGCGCGACGCCCGCGTCGCCGAGACCAGCCACGCCCAGCGGCGGATCAGCGAACTCGAAGACGAGCTCACAGCCACCCGCGAGAGCCTGCGCCGCGTGATCAGGCAGGCAAACCAGTAAACCACGCCACCGCCCGCCCCGCGGCCCTCCCCAACGTCCCACACGTGACTCACGTGCCTCACACACTGAAATGCCTTCTACCAGGCACTTTTCAAGATTAAATACAGATAAGCATAGCGATGCGCCTGCTGCACGCCGGGGTCGACACCACCGTGATCGCGCTCTGGCTCGGACACGAATCCGTGCAAACCACCCAGACCTACCTGCACGCCGACCTCACACTGAAGGAACAAGCGCTGAACCGAACCACCCCGCTGAACAGCCCACCCGGCCGCTACCAACCCCCAGACCAGCTCCTCGCCTTCCTCGAGTCACTGTGATTATCCCGACCTCGCCACCCCGGGCACCCCCCGCGACCAGCACAAACCACACCAAGGCCGGAATAATCCGCAAGTCGGGATAATGGGCGCCGCACCAGGCGTGGTGGGCGTCGATCAAATGGGTGTAGCCGGCGTAGCCGTCGCGCACGATGGTGCCGGTGTAGCCGGGCAGGACCTCACCGGCGTCGATGTCAGCTGTGGTCCGGCCGCCGGTGTGCATCGCGGTCAGGAACTCGGTGGCCGCGATGTGGACGTATTCCAGGCCGCCGGCGGCGCGGCCGGGAGTTTCGTCAACATGCAACACACCCGCTGAGCGCAGCAGCTCGCGGACCCGGGGCATGAAGGTCGCCTCGAGCAAGCGGGCGGCGCGGGCGCGGACACCGCCCATGAACCCCGTCGACACCGGCACCCCCAGCAGGGATGTCATCAGCGCGGTGGCGCGGCCCACCGGCAGGTAGTGGGCGCACAGCAGCTCAGCGGCCCGCGCGAGCACCCCGGGCCCGTATTGCGCCCGCGCGGGCACCCCTGCCGGTGATGACCCAGCGCTCGCCGCGGTACAGCAGGGGCAGGTTCGGGTGAGGATCTGGTACTCGGTGACCCGCGGTGGCGGAGGCGGGCGCACATCGGTGACCTGACGGCGCTCCACCTGGGAGATCGGCGCGTCGGCCAGGTCCGCGCCGCACTGTTCGCAGCGGGTCGCATCACGGATGATGATTTCGTCCGGGTTATCGACTAGTGGCATCGTCGTGCCCGGCTCGCCAGCCTGTTTACCTGGCTTGCGCCCCGAGGCCCGGCGCGACGAGCGCTTGGCCGGCTTGCGATACGGAGAATCCGACGACGGCGGCCACGAGGAATTCGACGAATCCGCGCCCAGCTGACGCTCCAACTCCGCGATCCGCGCCCGCTGCTCGGCGACCTGCCCGGTCAACGCCTCAATCTGGGTCGCCTGGGCGGCAATCACCGCACGCAGCTCAATGACCAGCTCCGCATCCCGCTCACCAGCGGACACAGACGGCTCAGCCACCCCGCCATACTCACCAAACCACCACCACGATCAAGCCGACACGCCGAGTGGATCAGCCAAACCCACCAGCCAGGGGGTGCTGAATAGCTACCACCAGTCCAGCAGGATCGTCAACTCGTCCCGGGACCGGAACGGAACCAGCTGGTACTCCGCACGCAACAACCGCAGCGGTGAGCGCTCAGAACCCGCCGTCCGGTAGGGCTTGCGCAGCGGCTCGTCAAGCAACCGATCCGGCGGGGGTTCGTGGGAGGAACGCCAGCCGCTGCCCACATCCACCCCAACCCGCCACGTCCACTTCCGCAGGTAGGCCGCGCCGTTAGCGACGGCGGCGGGCAAGCCAACATCCAACCCAGCGTGGGCGCTCGGACCGAGCTGGACGGCGAACCCCATCGGGTCGATCGCCACCACATCCCCGGACCCATCAAACGCCGCGTCCAGCTCGTGCAGCCAGCCCTTTGGGCACGAGTGCCACACATCCAGCTCGGCGGCGCCCCCGGCCCCGCGCTGGGTGTCGGTACCCAGGTTGACCAGCACGATCGCGTGCTCGAAACCCCGGCCGTCGGGAAAGGTGAGCACCGCGATCGCCGGACGCAGCCGGGCCCTCAGACAGCCGGCAGCCAACACCACGGCCAGATCCAGACACGTCCCGTGCCGAGGCACGCCCAGCACCTGCTCGGGTGGCCGGATAACCTGGGTCCCTGGCGCGAACTCCGGCGGCGGGAGCACATACCCAATCCGCCGCTTCGCGAGTTCTTCGTACAGCCGCGTCAGCCGGTGCGACCGCTCCGTGTCAGCGGCGGGATCGGGAATGCCCACATACTGCGCCACCGCCCGCGGGTGCGCCGCGCGCAGCAGGCCCAACGGCTCCCCGGTCAGCCTCCACGTGAACGCCTCAGCCACCCTCGAGCACCGCCACCGTATCCGCGCACTCCAGATCCCCGCGCCCCGGCACCGCCCGGCCCGGACCTGCACATCGTACAGACCCGGGCCCTGGGCCGGCAGCTCACCAACGAACACATTCGCGACCGAGTCCCAGGTCAGCGGGGTCCGGCTCCACGACCCGCTGACAAACACATCCGGGGATAGCGCGACCGGTGCGATCGTCGGGCCCTCTGTGTTTATGTCGACGTTTATGTCGACGCACGCTCAGCGAACGCCTCGGCGCCAACCGATACACCCCGGCCCCAGCGCGCGAGTCCATCACCAAGATCCACCCCTGGTGGTGGGCCGGAAAGCACGACGCCGGCCAGGCATAGCGCCAAACAGGTCGGCATCGGCTCGGGCGAGTCCGGGCACCGGCGACGCAGCGAAACTAAAACAGCGGGGTGCTTGCCTCGCCATCGAGTTCAGCCGAAGTTAGACCCGTAGAGATGTGTCGCCGAACGGCTATACACACCGCCTGATCAGGCTATATGCCGTCGATCTCAAGAGTTCGATCGTGGATGATCGAGCAGCTCGGCTAACTCACCGGGCGCGTCCGGCATCACTGCACGGACCTCCTCCAGAGCCAGCGCCGGTACGTACAGCGCAATACCGCTCCAACGCGCGACGTCCAGCCAGGTACCGGCGGCAAGATTGCCTCGGACAGACGCCGCGATAAACGACGCATCAAGGACTTTGCCACCAATCATGCGGTCGGGCCCCTGACCACATCGGCGACGAAGTGACGACGCCGCACCTCCTCCTCGCCCGGCCACTCCAGGCCCAAGCGCTCATAGACCCTCTGGTAATGCTCCACAGCATGGGTGCGCCATGGCGCGCCACCCACCAGGCCATAACAGCACGGCCTCGCTCGTCTGGGTCGGCGCAAGGTTCCGGCAACGGTGGCAACGTTTTCCCGGCCTGGTCGAAAGGGCGCTCGCTCATAGACGTGCATGCTAGCCACCGCGCTCCTGGTACGGTCTTTGGTCACGCGACCGTGACCGCCGCTACCCGACGAGCAGGGCGCGCACCACCGCATCGGCCAGCAGCCGACCACACCGGGTCAACACCGCTCGACCGCTACGCAGGGCGCCGGGGTCCAGCAGCCCGTCGACCACCGCTTGGTCAGCCGCCCGCCGGCCGGCGTCGGTGAGCGAATCCACCGCTAGCCCCTCAGCCAACCGCAGCCCGAGTATGACCCGCTCGGCGTACCGCTGTTCGGCAGTGAGCCGCTCCTGCCCGGCAATCGGGACCACTCCGCCGGCCAACATCGCCGCGTACCGTGCTGGGTGCTTGACGTTCCACCAGCGCACTTCGCCGACGTGGCTGTGCGCGCCGGGGCCGGCGCCCCACCAGTCGCCGTCGCGCCAGTACCCGAGGTTGTGCCGGCATCGGGTCGTCGCCGAAACCGACCAGTTGGACACCTCGTACCAGCTCATGCCGGCCGCCGAGAGCACATCGTCCACCAGCTCATAGCGGTCAGCGGCCACATCGTCGTCCGGGGCGGCCAGCTCGCCACGCCGAATCCGCCGCGACAACGCGGTGCCCTCCTCGACGATCAAGGCGTAGGCCGACACATGATCCACTCCAGCCGCCAGTACCGCGTCCAGCGAACCTCGTAGGTCGTCGTCGGACTCCCCGGGCGTTCCATAGATCAAATCCAGGCTGACCTGCGCAACCCCATTGGCCCGCGCCTCGGCGGCCGCCATCACCGGCCGCCCCGGGGTATGCCGGCGTTCCAATACCGCCAGTACCTTCGGCGCGACCGACTGCATACCCAGCGACACCCGGGTGTAACCAGCGTCAGCGATCCCGGCGAAGAACTCCGGCGAGGTGGACTCCGGGTTGGCCTCGGTGGTCACCTCGGCATCAGCGGCCAGTCCGAACGTATCCCGAACGGCGACCAGCACGGACCTCAACCCGTCGGGGCCCAGCAGCGACGGGGTCCCGCCACCGACGAACACGGTGTCGGCCTTCGGCGGAGCGCCCAGCACAGATGCCGCGAGCGCCAGCTCGGCGCGCAACGCCTCCAGCCAGCCCGCCGGGGACGCACCGGAACCGGCCAGCTCGGAGGCCGTGTAGGTGTTGAAGTCGCAGTAGCCGCAGCGAGCCGCGCAGAACGGCACGTGCACATACACTCCGAAGGGCCGCACGCCCGGACCGGCCAGCTCGGCGACCGGCAGTTCGAGTGTCCTCTGCACCGCTGTCACCGTCCCTATTGTCCTATTGTGCGCTGGCTTGTGCACTGCGCCGTAGTCGCGAAACGCCGTTGGCGCACACTTAGGCGATGCGGCGGTCTCCCGTCGCGCCGAGTTCGGTCAGCAGCGCAACTAGCGCAGCCTGTGTGGCCGGTTCCCGCAGGCGCCCGTGTTCGTCGAAGGCCTGATCAGCCTGTCCGACCGGCAGCTCGGTGTCCACCACGTCGGCTCCGATGGTGGCCAGGACCTTACGGAGCTCGGCTTGCGCCCACACTGCCCCGAACAGTCCAGTCGAAGCTCCGACCACGGCAGTGGGTTTGCCGCGCAACGCATTGTCCGGGAACGGGCGCGAGGCCCAGTCCAGCGCGTTCTTCAGCACCCCCGGAATGGAAGCGTTGTACTCCGGGGTAGCGATGAGCACCGCATCGGCATCGGCAATCGCGGCCCGGAATGCCAGCACTGGCTCGGGCGCGTCGAGATCCTCGTTGTATGGCGGGATCTCACCGAGGCGCTCGTACACCTCGATGCTCACCCCGAACGGCGCAGCGGCCGCTGCGGCGGCGAGCAGCCGTCGATTGTGTGAGCCGGCGCGCAGGCTGCCGACAATGCCCAGGATTCTCATGATTCGGTCTGCTCGATCAGTTCGACCTGGGCTTCTAGCGTGACCTCGGTGCCGAGTGCGTCGCCGCCTTTGGGCAGCGGCGCCTGCCAGGTGATGTCCCAGTCCCGGCGATCCACGGTCGCGCTGAGGGTGACCGCGCCACGGAGTCGTCCGCCGAGGTCCTCCACCGGCGCGATCCATTGCCCCGTGAGCTGAACCGGCCGTGTGATCCCTTTGATGGTCAGCTCAACGTCGACGCCCGCCTTACCATCGGGCGCCAGGTCGACCTTGGTGGAGCGGAAGGTGATCCTCGGGTACTGGCGAGCGTCGAAGAAGTCCTTGCCGTACACAACGTGCTCGCGGAACTGTTCCGGCGTCGTGATCGACACCGACTCGACGCCGATCGATCCATCGATGTGCACGCCGTCGTCACTGGTGAACGCGGTTGCCTCGACGTCCGCGAAGGATGCCCTGAAACGGGAGACCATCATGTGCGTGACCGTGAACGATAAAGATGAATGCACCGGGTCGGCCACGAAGGTGCCACTGAACGGGTGCGTGGTGACAGTCATCAAAGACCCCTATTATCGGTTAAGCGGAGCGTCTTCCGTTTGATACTAACCGGAAGATGCTCCGATTCACCAGAGGTTAGTGAGAACTTTCCGCCTCACCCAGACCAGTGGTCGGACCAGTACGGAAGAAAGGGAGGTCGACGTGCCCAGACCGCGGCATCAGCCGCTGCCACTGGCGGACGGCCCGGCGCCCGAGCGCGCGGACGCGGCCCGCAACCGGGAGGTCTTGCTCGCCGCCGCCCGTCAGCTGATGCTCAGTGAGGGGATCTGCGCGGTATCAATGGACCGGGTTGCCCGTTTAGCCGGGGTGGGGATCGGCACCGTC
Source organism: Pseudonocardia sp. (assembly GCA_019244295.1). Lineage (GTDB taxonomy): Bacteria > Actinomycetota > Actinomycetes > Mycobacteriales > Pseudonocardiaceae > Pseudonocardia. The sequence continues at coordinate 14,276 of JAFASX010000064.1, read as the reverse complement.
TACCGCCGTTTCACCGATCGGTGCGGGCTCGCGCTCGCGCTGTTGGGTGATTCCGAACGCCAGTTCCAAGCCGCGTTCCTGACCGGACCACCACCGCTGGGCCCCGGCGCCGCGCCGGAAACCCGGATCCGAGCGTTCCTGCACTGTTATATCGACCGGCTCGAGACCGACGCCGAGTTACACGCCATCGCCGAGACCAGCTCCCCGACGGGCCGTTACAACAACGGCGCCTACCGCACCGCGCGGACCCACCTGAGCTGGCTGCTCACGGAGGCCGGCGCACAGGACCCCGCCTACCACGCCGACGCACTGCTCACACTGCTGAGCGCCGGACTCTTCCAGCACCACCGCCACGAGCTGCACCTGAGCCCCGAACGCATCAAGGCCGGGCTGGACAGCCTAGTCACCGGGCTACTGAGTCAAGGGACGCCCTCCCCAAATTGAGCGTATTGGACTCAATTTGTTGCGCGTCCATTACCTTAACACTGTAACCAGCGAAGACCTTATCTGCCGTGAGCACGATCAACTGCTCCACAAAGGCGCATCGCGCCCAAGTCGCTCGTCGCCGTCGAGCAACCAGAGCAGGGCGTTGGTGGCTAAGAGCAGGCGCACCCGACGCCTCAGCGCTGGGACTCGTCGAACAAATCGGCGACCTCAGCATCTGCCTGATCATAATCGTCAGAGTAGTGAATCTGCCCGCGCAATGCGCCGAACAGCTCACCGCGACTCGGCCGGGGAGCGGGAACCAGCGCAAACCGGTTGACCCCTGGCCTCCGCCGAGTGATGAAGACCTGCTCGCCACGCTCAGCCGCATCAAGCAGCTTCGACAGGTTCGTCTTCGCCTCATGCACGTTGGCGGTGGTCATCTAGCTATCTTGGCTATGGACCTTCGCGCTGAGCCAACCGCCGCTGAGCCAACCGACACCGACAGGGCCCACAACAGCGCAACGAATTGTGACGAGGCTCCCAACATCTGGGCACGACTGGGCACACACAGGGACCAGGTGGCATATTATACGATGTGATCTCCGCGCTGCGCATGCGACTCGTGGCTCGCCGTCACGTCGACTATCAACGCGTCGCGAGCGCAATGTGCAGGTTCTCGGCCTAACCCGCGCCAATGTCCCCACGCTCACGAGCGACGACGGCCGGGCAAGCCTACCCCGGCCAGAGGTGATGCCCTGATCATTCGGCCGGCCGGAGTTCCAGGCTTGCTCGCCGCAACCTGGAGGTCTGTCCCAGCATGGTCCCGCCACAAGCGGCAACGGCGACACCACGAGCAACGGCAGCATCACCACGGCCCCAGGCCAGCGTGTCCAACAGGTCCAAAGCGCCCAAACGCCAGCGCGGCGAAGGTCAATGGGCGCTCGGTCACCGGGAGCCGCTGAACCCGAACGAGCGCACCAAACGCGACGATGATCCGCTGAATGTCCGGGCCCGGATCGAGAATATCTACGCGATTCGCGGTTTCGACTCGATCGACCCCGCCGACCTGCGTGGTCGGTTCCGGTGGATGGGGCTCTACACCCAGCGCAAGCCGGGGATCGACGGCGGCCGCACCGGCTCACTGGAACCTGAGGAACTGGATGACCGCTATTTCATGATGCGGGTGCGGATTGACTCGGGCGCGCTGTCGACGCAGCAGCTCACAACGATCGGCGAGATCTCCCGGGACTACGCGCGTGACACCGCTGACATCACCGACCGGCAGAACGTCCAGCTGCACTGGGTAGAGATCGAGAACGTGCCGGCGATCTGGGCGAAGCTGGAGGCGGTCGGGCTATCCACCACCGAGGCCTGCGGCGACTGTCCTCGGGTCGTACTCGGCTCCCCGGTCGCGGGCATCGCGGCCGACGAGATCATTGACGGGACCCCAGCTATCCGGGAGATCGCGACGCGTTACCTCGGCAGCAAAGAGTTCTCCAACCTGCCGCGCAAGTACAAGTCAGCGATCTCTGGTTCACCCCGGCATGACGTGGTGCACGAGATCAACGACATCGCGTTCGTCGGCGTGCGCCACCCCGAGCACGGCCCGGGGTTCGACCTGTGGGTTGGCGGGGGGCTGTCCACCAACCCCAAGCTGGGTCGACGCCTGGGTGCGTGGGTGCCATTGAGCGAGGTCGCGGACGTGTGGGCCGGGGTCACCGGCTTGTTCCGAGACTATGGTTACCGTCGGCTTCGCCACCGGGCCCGGCTCAAGTTCTTAGTTGATGACTGGGGCCCGGAGCGCTTCCGTGAGGTGCTGGAACGCGAGTATCTGAAGCGCTCGCTGATCGACGGGCCGGCGCCCGAGCCCTGGACCGGTCCGCGCGACCACGTTGGGGTGCACAAACAAATCGACGGGCGCAACTATGTCGGTGCCGCCCCGATCGCTGGTCGGGTGTCCGGGACCACGCTGATCCGGGTGGCCGAGGTGGCGCGACGGGCCGGGTCCCAGCGCCTTCGCGCCACCGTGCAACAGCAGCTACTGGTGCTGGACGTCCCTGATGACCGGGTCGATCAGCTGGTTGCCGAGCTCGCCGAGCTGGGCCTGGACGCCAATCCGACGCCGTGGCGGCGGCACACCATGGCCTGCACAGGCATAGAGTTCTGCAAGCTGGCCATTGTGGAGACTAAGGGACGCGCCGCCGCTCTGGTCGCCGAATTGGAGAGCCGGCTAGCGGACATTCCCGACTTGGACACCCCGATCGCGATACACCTCAACGGCTGTCCCAATGCTTGCGCCCGCACGCAAACCGCCGATATCGGGCTGAAGGGGCAGATCATCACCACCGCCGGCGGCCAGGTGCCCGGGTTCCAGGTACACCTGGGCGGCGGGCTCGGCTTGGACGCGGGGTTCGGGCGCAAGCTGCGTGGTCTCAAGGTCGCGTCGAGCGAACTGGGCGACTATGTGGACCGGGTGGTCCGCAACTTCGTCAAACAACGTCATGCCGGCGAGCGGTTTGCGCAGTGGGTCGCGCGCGCCGAAGAGGCGGATCTCCAATGAGCGATGCGGAGCGAGCGGTGCCGTTCTACTGCCCGTACTGCGGCGAGGAAGACCTGCGTCCGGTGGAGGAACCATACGGAGCGTGGCGCTGCGCGGGGTGCCTGCGCACCTTCACGGTAAGGCTGGTCGGGATCGGAGTTCCAGAAGGGGCGGTTTCACAGTGACCGTTTCGGTGATCGAGGACTTGCGCGGGCTGGCCGAGCAGGGCACCGTCGAGCTGGGCCAGAACGCCAGCGCGCAGCAGGTGCTGGCGTGGACCGCGCGCACGTTCGGTGATCGGTTCATCGTCGCGTCGAACATGCAGGACGCGGTGCTGGTCCACCTGGCGTCGGTCGCCCGCCCCGGGGTCGACGTGCTGTTCCTGGAGACGGGCTACCATTTCGCCGAGACGATTGGCACCCGCGACGCCATTGAGGCGACCTACCCGGTCCGGGTGATCAACGCGGTGCCCGAGGCAACCGTCGCTGAGCAGGACGAGGCCGAGGGCAAAGACCTGTTCGCCCGCGACCCGGATCGGTGTTGCTTCCTGCGCAAGGTCGCGCCGCTGCGGCGGATCCTGGCCGGCTACGACGCCTGGGTCACCGGGGTGCGCCGGGTGGACGCTCCGACCAGGGCTAATACTCCGCTGATCACGTTTGACGACAAGCACGGACTGGTCAAGGTCAATCCGATCGCTGATTGGACGGACGAGGACATGGATCGATACATCACCGAGCACAACATCCTGGTCAACCCGCTGGTTGCCGAGGGCTACCCGTCGATCGGGTGCACACCCTGCACGGCCACATCGGAACCCGGTGCTGATCCGCGTTCCGGCCGGTGGGCCGGCCGCGCCAAGACCGAATGCGGCTTGCACGGATGACCGCCGCACTGTGCGCCCACGCGCTGTCCACCAACACCTGGACTCGGCCAAGCACGTTCGATGCGCTGGACACCCTCGAGTCAGAAGCCATCCACATCTTCCGTGAAGTGGCCGGCGAGTTCGACCGCCCGGTGATCCTTTTCTCCGGTGGTAAGGATTCCACTCTGCTGGTGCACCTGGCGGTCAAGGCGTTCGCGCCGGCCCCAATGTCGTTTCCGCTGCTGCACGTGGACACCGGGCACAACTACCCGGAGGTCATCCAGTTCCGCGACGACCTGGTGCGCAAGCGCGGCCTACGGTTAGTGGTGGCGCGCGTGCAGGACTGGATCGACGACGGCCGGCTCACCGAGAGGCCCGACGGCACCCGCAACCCACTACAGACCGTGCCTTTGTTGGACTCAATCAATGAGTATCGATTCGATGCGGTGCTCGGGGGCGGCCGCCGGGATGAGGAACGGGCCCGCGCCAAGGAACGGATCATCAGCTTGCGTGACGCGTTCGGCAGGTGGGACCCTCGCAGGCAGCGTCCTGAATTGTGGAACCTTTACAACGGCCGGCACGCCCCCGGGGAGCACGTTCGGGTGTTCCCAATCTCCAACTGGACCGAGCTGGACGTCTGGCGCTACATCCAGCGGGAGAACATCGAGCTGCCTTCGATTTACTATGCGCACCCACGCGTAGTGTTCCGCCGCGACGGCATGTGGCTCGCTCAGGGTCCGTGGGGCGGCCCCCGCAACGGCGAGCCCCTTGAGCTGAAGTCGGTGCGCTACCGCACGGTCGGGGACGGCTCCTGCACCGGCGCGGTGGAGTCCACCGCGACGACGCTGGACGAGGTGATCGCCGAGGTGACCGCGTCCCGGCTGACCGAACGCGGCGCCACCCGCGCCGACGACCGGCTGTCCGAGGCCGCCATGGAAGACCGCAAGCGCGAAGGCTACTTCTGAATATGGCCGACGGTACAAGGGACCTGCTCCGGTTTGCCACCGCCGGCAGCGTGGATGACGGCAAGTCGACCCTGGTCGGTCGGCTGCTCTACGACACCAAGTCAGTGTTGGCCGACCAGATCGAGTCCGTGCGGCGCGCATCGGTCGACAAGGGCTTGGCGACGCCGGACTTGTCACTGCTGGTTGACGGCCTGCGCGCGGAGCGGGAGCAAGGCATCACGATTGACGTGGCCTACCGCTACTTCAGCACCGCGCGCCGAGAGTTCGTGCTGGCCGACACTCCCGGGCACGTGCAGTACACCCGCAACACGGTGACCGGCGCGTCGACCGCCGAGCTCGCCGTGCTGCTGGTCGACGCCCGACACGGAACGGTCGAGCAAACCCGGCGACACGCCGCCGTACTCGCGCTACTGCGAGTGCCCCGGCTGGTGCTGGCCGTCAACAAGATCGACCTGGTCAGCTTCGACGAGGCCGTGTTCACCGCCATCGCCAAGGGCTTCACCGGGCTGGCCAAGGCACTTGGTTACCCGGAGGACCGCATCGTCGCCATCCCGGTGTCGGCGCTGCTCGGCGACAACGTGGTGAACACCTCGGCCAACACACCCTGGTACTCGGGGCCGACACTGATCGAGCACCTGGAGTCGGTGCCGGTAACCAGCCCGGAGCTGGACGCCCCGCTTCGGATACCGGTGCAGTACGTCATCCGCCCCCGCACGAGCACCCACCCTGACTACCGGGGCTACGCTGGCCAGGTCGCCGCCGGTACGGTACGGCCTGGCCAGCGGGTGCTGCTGTTGCCCGAAGGGCTGGAGTCCACGGTCGCAACGGTGGACACCGCCGATGGTGAACTTGCCGAGGCCGGCGTCGGGCGCAGCGTCACGATACTGTTGGCCGACGACCTGGATGTGGCCCGCGGCAGCATGATCGTCGATGCGGCCGACCCACCCATGGTCACCGACCAGCTCGAGGCCACCCTGTGCTGGCTGTCTGAGAAACCGTTGCGGCCCGGCGCTCGGCTGCTGCTCAAGCACGGCACCCGCACCACCCAAGCCATCGTCAGCGCCCTACACGACCGGCTGGATACCGACAACCTCACGTTCACCGCCCCAGAGCGGCTGAAAATCAACGACATCGGCCGGGTGAGCATCCGCGCCGCCGACCCGCTGCCGGTCGACGACTACGCCAACAACAGGGCCACCGGCGCCTTCCTGCTCATCGACCCACCGACCGGCAACACGTTGGCCGCCGGCCTGGTCGGCAGCCCGCTGGTGATCACCGAGCTGCCGACCTTGCCACACCGCTCGGGGCCTTGAGAGATCAAGATCCTCGACGCGGCACCTGCTCGTGCCGGTCGAGGGCTTACCTAAGTTCCTCGAGAAACGAGAGCTCGTGACCCAATCCACCCTCTCTGAGGTCGTTCAGCGATTCCTGGTAGCACCCCAGATTGCGGCCATCGCACTGTATCAGGCCGATTACATCGATGACGACATCAAGCAGGAGTGGATGGCGCTGACCGCGCCGAAACTGCTTCATGCGACGCATGCATTTCGTGTGCTTGTTTCGCGACTGCTGCCCCCGCCCAGGCCCACTGACTAGCCACAGTTTCCCCGTACGCCGGGCGATCGCGTTCTGTACACCCTTCAGCTGCGCACCGCCGAGCGCGGCGCACTCATTCCGTGCTCACTCGGCACTGACGATCAGAAGCGCAGCGCTGCCTTGGACCGCTGCTTGCAAGCAGCCGCACGGTAATGATCACGCAAATACTTGACCTGGCGGCTACGTCGAAAAATACGATTGACTCCACCACGAAAATCGGCGACGATGTAGGCACACCAAACGAAGAAGTCATCATGGCAAGTATGCGGAAGCGAGGGTCGCGGCGCCGATACCAGCGCACGGTGATCGCTGCCGCGCGCTTGTTTGACGACCGCCGCGAGGTCTCTATCTGGCTGGAACAGGAGCGGCTGAGCGACGCAGACTCCCCGCCGTGACGTAGCCAGCGTCAGGTCAGGGAGCCACCCATTCGGGAGACCGATCAGGCGGCTTCTCTATTTCGTGCGCTGGGAATTCACTTTCCCGGTGCACCCGTTTTCACGCCTGCCTGTTAAGGAAAACTCCACAGTGAGCAGATAGACACGCTCGCCCGGTCGCCGCTGTGCCATCCGTTTTCAAAGCATGGTCGCCAGACCCAGTGGCGAGCTCCCTCGCCCGCGCGCCGTCCCTGCGCCGATGCGGGCGAAGCCGGTGATCCCTCGATTCTGTGCCGCGTGGCAACAATTCCCGGACGGGGTCTTCTACCCCTGGAAGCTGCTCGTAATCTGGTCGAATGTCGTGGAGCCGGCGCGGAACATCTCGGCCGGTACCGCCTGGAAAACTAGCGTAATCATCGAGTTTCCCTTGAACAAGAAGAAATGAGAGTGAGCCCCGGTCTGCCCAGTCTGGGGGTCGGTGAAGGTATAGAGGTAAAAGTAGCCCGGCAACCCCCCTAAAGTAATCTGCTGGGGTTCGGCAATCAGCTTGACCTGATTGTTCGACAACACAATCTGATTAGTGACCTGTTGCGCGGCCGGCAGCTGAGCAAGCCCAATCGGGCTTTGCAGCGACAACACCCGAACCTGGAACGAATATGCGGCGTCATTCGACGCAAGTAACTTTACCTGCGGGTCAGGGTCGGGAATAGGCTTCCAAGCTTGCGGATAAGAAAACGAAAATCCGACGTTCGTGTCACGGAATGGAACGAAGTCAGGCTGGGTAGCCGCCGGGTTCCGTTCGGCCGGCAAGATCAGCCGTTGCGCGACTCCCACAGCCAACACAGCAACAACGAGCGCCACCAGAGTCCCGGCAACGATCGCCCGCAAGGGCCTTCTACGCAAGCACTCGCTCGCCTTCCACATGCCACGCCCGACCATCGTTTCCATGCCTGCACCAACGAGCAGGGCTACGTCAAGATACGACACGCCCCAACAGTTGATTTCACCCTAATCAGCGACTGTGACCTCAACTTGATCACATGTAGGCTGTGACAGCCATCACTATGCTAGTTAGTCGATCATGGGCAGGCCTTGCTTGATCCACATTTGTGGAACTACAATTTGGAGGTCGCGATGGTACTCGCTCTGAACGATTTCGGCGAACCCGATCTAGGCGGCTGGTGGATAGGCCTAATCATTGGGTTCGCCATCGTGCTGGTCGTCGTCATCATAGTCGGGGCGCTCTTGGCTCTGGCATCGCGGATCGCCGGACAGGTACGCACGTCGGTTGGCCTGTTGGACGTGACGCGCACACGGACCGAATCGCTCGCCGAACTAGGTCGCGCCAACCAAACACTACGCAGCATTTTGTCCGGAGCACGAGCAGCCAGAGAAGCGTTGGGAGGATAGCAAATGGTCACTGCGGTTGTGGCGTTAGGTCCCGAAGAAACGATCCTCTGGCAAGTGTCGCTTGCCATCGGGGCGGTAGTGATCATCGTGGTGATCGCCCTACTCGGGATGCTACTGGCCTTAGTTCGTTCCATTGAACAAGGTGCACGGGAGCTGCTGGGTGTGGGCGCCGCGGTAGCTGGGAACACTAGCAACATCAGTACCGCGCTCACCATTGCGGACACACTGGATGACGTCGCGACAGAGGCCGGCCGGCACGCCGCGCTGCTGGGGGTGACCTCCTGATGAGCACCGACATGATGGTGGTAGCGACCGTCGTGGAGATCGTCCTCTTAGTCGCGGTGCTGGCGTTGTACGTCATAGCGCTAACTCGGCGACTCCACGCCATTGCGGACATCTTGGCGCAGGTGTCGTCCGCGGTAGGGGTGATCGCGGGCCACGTCAGTTTGGTCGGGGCCGGCGCGGCGACCCTGAACCGTAAGCTCGACACGATTGGAAACGCCTTGCCGGTGCTAGCGAAGACGGCCGAGTCTCTCGCTCCGCACTAGCCAGCCCGGCTAGATTCGCGGATTAAGCCTTGGAAGTAAGCATAAGTGTGAGCGCAGATAGTGAGGTGACACGAAGATGACCCTGTTTTGGATCGGCGACGCTGTTTTGATTTTGGTCGTCGCACCGGTCGTGGTCTTACTGCTACATCGCTTAACCGTACCAGTTGTGCAAATCGGCAAGCACGTCAGGGCAATCGACCAACAAGCCGACGGGCTGGTCACGGCGCTGGGCGATGTGCCGATGTTGCTAGGTACCCGGGACCGAGTCACACAGGTTTCTAAAGGTCTGGCTCGCTACGTGGATGCGGTCGAGCGCGTCCTGTGAGGAGTGATTATGTCCAGTGAACTTCTGGTACAAGACGTTGGGATGGAGCTCAGATGACCGCTGCGGCCGTAGTAGCAATAGTGGGCGCGCTGTTGATCGTAGTCGTACTAGCGGCTTACCTTATCTATGTGGCTTTCGCCCTAAAGGCGGTCAGCAGCCGACTCACCACGATCACAGCTGGACTGGGGGCGATCCCGGAAAAGACCGCGCCTCTCGCCCCTGTCATCACCCAGATCAACAAAGACCTCACCGCGGCGGACGATAAGCTGCACACGGTGCTCACGACCGAACGCCAGCCTGAATTACCGGCGCCCTGGGTGGTCGTACCGAAACCTCGGGCTCCTTTACCAGGTAGCCCGGCGGCAAAGCGCGCGAGGCAGTAAGCTTCTCTTGCAAACGCCCAATCGCGGCATCATCGACTAAAGGCGGGAAGTACATATGACGATACGTGAGAATACACCCGAAGTGAAGTGGGGTGTTCAGTCAACTACCGGTGTGGGTTCGGCGGCCAAGAAGTTTGCGCTTATCGCGGGTTTGATCTACGTCGTGGGCGGGCTAATTGGCTTCTTCTTCACCGGATTCAGCAACTTCACTGAAGCCACCGGGACGTCACTTTTCGGGATATTCCACCTGACTCCGTTCCATAACATCGTGCACATCGGGGTGGGCGCCGTCTGGCTGCTGGCCGCATTCGTACTCACCCGTCCGGCCGCCGAAGGAGTCAACCTTGGGATTGGTGGAGTGTATGTACTTGCCGCTATCCTGGGTTACTTCGGCTCCCTCACGTTTCTCGGTGTAATGCCCGGACTCGACCCGGACTTCTTTTTACACCTGGTGACTGGGGTCCTTTCACTGATATTCGCTGGGCTGATCCCTATCGGCCGCAATACCTGATCTCCTCCCAGCGCGCGGTACACCCACAAAAGCTTATACGGGCACCCTGAAGAGCTAGGGTGCCCGTATAAGCATGCGCCATGACGAACGTCGCCAACGCGATCCCGGTGGCCTGGGGCGCCGCCGGGGCGGTATTCCTCCCCACCACCGATCAGGGGGTGATGGTGGGTGTGTCCTTGAGCCGGGTGAGCGCTTGGCGGGCTACTTCGGTGACGTCTGATGCGCGGGGAATGTTTTTGCGGCCGGCCTAGGTGCTCTTGAGATTATTCCACACCCACTCGTCCCACTCGTCGGCGTTGAGATGGGGTGAGTACGAGGGTAGCTAGCAGAGGCGGGGTCGCCCGTGTGGTGGGATTCGACGAATTTTGTGGTGTCTGTGGAGTGGTGGTAGCTGGCGCCGTCGACAACCAAAAAGATGTTGCCGGGGATGTCGTGCAGGAACTTGGTGAGAAACTCGATGAAGGTCGGGCTGTTCATCCAGCCTTCGAATAAATCGAAGTGGATCTGGCTACAGCCGTCGCCCGTTACCCCTGTGCAGGGATGCGCTGTACTATTTCACGGGCAAAACAGCTATGACACTGAGCCAGAGCAAGACCGCAGGCGGGGATGAAAAAGACTCCATCGGGAGACGACAGACATGAGTGAAGACGGACTGAGTAAGTCCGCCCCCACTCAACCGCTCTGCAGTTCGGCCTTTACGCCTTTACCTGGGGGCGAGCAACCCGCTTAGCGAGGGAGCGGGAGAGCGCACCGGATCATCATGCTTCGAGGGTGGGTCATCCGTGTGAGGGGAATGACCGCCACTCGTAACAACTTCGGGTGCCTTGGCGAGATCAGGCGTTGCTGAGTGGGACTGGAGGAGCTCCACTCCCGGAGGATGGTTCTTCAGCATCTCCAACTCCGGGCCGACCCGTTTGAGGATATTCTGCGCGGTCAACGACTTCGGGTACAGCAGCACCGGGCTCCTGGCGATGGCGCCAGAGTTTTTCAGAACGTCGGGCAGCAGCGGCGAGACGAGTTGGCCGGTGTTGTCTTTGATCTGTCGAACCTGGTCAATAATCACATCAGCCCGGTTATTGATCGCAATGACCTGATACTTGATCGAGTGGACGGTGTCGAGAATGCCACCGAAATTGTCATTGATCCCGTGCACCGAATGATTGATCGACTGGACGTCGCTGTCGATCGCGGTCAGAGTGGTCCCGATCGGTATGACCGCGTCGTGAATCGAGTGCACCCCGCCGTTAATTGAGAGCACTGACGTGTTGATCTGCTTGGCGGCATTCAGAATGGACGTTGCGCTGCCCTGAATAGCGTCGACGTCGTGCGAGATCTTGATGGCCTGCGGCCCAAGCGGCTCAGCGGCCTGCCTGATCTGCCCGGCGATCTGTGCCGTTTGCAGCGCCAGCGGCACAGATTTCAGATTCTTGTCGACCTGTGGGTAGGTAGTGTTGATAGCGACCACCCGGTCGTTGATCTGTTGGGCACTAACCAAGGTGCCGGTCAGCATCAACACCGCGAACAGCGCCCAGGCGATGACGACGACCAGCGCGATGACCGGGAGCAAGCCCGGGCGCAGCGGCTTTATCGGGGACATTGGCGGCTCACTTACCGCACGTCTCGGGTGGCAAGGCGAACAGCAACGGCGACTGGCAGATCGCGGTGAGGTTCTGGTTCACCCCGCGCACCTGGCCGGTCACGGTGTGGGTGTCATCTTGCACTCGCTGGAGAATATCGTTGGCGTGCCGCACGCGTCCGATAATCGCGCTCGTACCCGGAGTCTCCTTTCGCTGAGCTTCCCGCAGCGTACTGTTAATTCCACTCGCCCGGTCATAAACCACCGCGAGGATGTTGGCCGTGTCGACCAGCGAGCTATTGATGTTTCCGGTAGTGCCCGCGACGCCCACCAGCACCTTCGAGGTATCGACCAGTGAATTGTTGGTATCAACGAGCGAGCCAGAGGTATTCTTCAGCGAAGCATCCACGAGCTTAAGCGAGTCTCGGATCTTGTTCAGCCCGGTCACAATCTGACCGGCCTGGCCGGGAATGGGCTTCAGCGCAGTATCGATCGCGCTGAGATTCCCATTGATCATTTGGATAGCGTTGGGTAGCGGGTCGGCGTCTTGTCCGATGTTCTTGACCGAGCTAGACGCCTCAGCCAAACCATCATCGATGGAAGTCAGCGCTCGCACGATACCGAGCAGAAAGCCAATCACGACCACCACGACCAGGATACCGATCGTGATCCAAATCCACAACCACCGCACTACGGTGGAGCTACTAGGTGTAGTCATCACAGACCCTTCCCGGGGCATCCGGTGCTGTACGGCGGCGGCGCGAGCAGCTTGGCGGCGATACATCCCGATATACGACGGGCTAGGGTCACCTCGGCAACGATGTCGTCGGTGTCACCCCTGATAGCCCGCGCGATGCTGATCGTGTGGTCGAGCTCCTCGTTGATGTGTCGAACGTCACTGTCGATCCAGTGGGCGACTTCCAAGATGTCCGCCGCTCTGCCGTTGATGCCTTTGGCTTCCCCGTTGATGCGGTCCGCGGTGGTCTTGATGTTCCCAGCATTGGCGTAAATGGTCTTCGCGCTGGTGTTGATCGTTCCCGCGGACGTGTTGATTCCAGTCGCCGAGTTGTTGATAGTCCCGGCCGATGAATTGATCGACCCCGCCAAAGTGTTGATCTCATCGGCGGCGCCGACGATCGAGGCAAGCGCTCCTTGGAGCGGTTGCGCGGAAGTCAAGATCGATCTTGCGCTCTCGTTAGTGCGATTCAGCTGGATGACTGAATCGGTAGCGGTGTTGATACCCCTACCAGTCGTAGCGATCACCGTCGCTTTGTCATTGATGCTACGGGCCACCGCCAACGTTTTCGCCAAGAACACGGCCGCAATGGCTACCGCGATCACGGCCACAACCAGCACCACCACACTGACGAGGGAAAACAGGCCACCTCCTGACCTGCCTTCGCTCCTTGTAGTCAACTGAACCGAACCCCCTTTTCAAGCCTTCTGGACTTCATCGTCCTTGCGCTCCGATCATGTCCCGTGCCCTTATATCTGGCGGAGGCGACGCAGAATCCAGCTGAACATATCTCATGTCCACCCGACCTACGCACGCGACGACAGCTAGACGTACAGAAACCGCCCACAAACACAAGCTGACGAGCGATCCCGTCCGGGCCGGATCCGATCCGCTGTCAGGATGCTGTCAGCAGGGCCCAACGAGAGCCCGTGACAACCGTCACGGCTCTCACCCGATGGAGACGTTTTTCGTCGACGACGATCACCCGAACAGGAGCTTTGAGCAACAACACGTCACGGCGTGCCGCGGCAGGCGCGCATCGACAACGAGCCATGCGACACCCGCCTCCCACCGTTGATCACCTAGGGTGACGAGACTCCGCGATGAGCCAGTTTGGCGATCTGTCCAATCGAGCCGGTCAGTCAGACCGGAAGCCGCGGCCGGCGCCGACCGCTGGCGGAACACTCAGACCGCTGGCGGAACACTCAGACCGGTAAACGGATGGGCTTGCGAGTGCCGCCCGGTACCCGCGCGAGGCGCTGGTGCGAAGCCACAACGCCACAACGCGACAACGCCGAGTGCCGCGCCATCACGTCGCCTCGCTGGCGAAAATAGTGCGCCACCGACTAGCCGCTCTGCTTAACCCAGCTGGGTGAACTTGGTAAATCAACCCAACCAGCAGCGAGTCGGCCGCTCTACTTGCCGCTACCGGCCAGATGAGACCAAATGATCATTCACGCGCTCGGAGGACATCGAAATCCGCCGCGGATCACGGCTGAAAACCTCTATCGGCGTTCAGTCAGGCATCCGCCAGCCCGGCCAACCACGCGGCGATTTGCACTGGTTAGAGGGTTCGAACCAGGCCGCTTGGCCGACCTGCCGGCAGTCGGTCGGTCCGCTGTCCTACCGGATCACGAAGCGCGCGGCTTCCGGATCATCGAGCCGGCGGGGCGGTCCACCCCGGCGCCTTGAACAGTTGCCGATTGCGTCGACGACCCGAGCAGTTGCCGAGCCCTGGTTAGCGACCGACGCGCGACGAGCGATCCGATACATCTATCGGGATTAACCACTTACTCCAACTGGTCCAGACTGGTAGAAGATCAGTTATCCCACCACACCAGGCCGCACGCTGCGCTTGTTCGCAGCGTCTGACACGCCTAAGGGGCGACAATGCCGACGCCAGATAATGCGACCGACCCTACCGTCCATATTTTGTGGATCAATGCGGGCCTGAGTTGCGATGGGGACTCCGTGGCTCTTACCGCGGCGACCCAGCCCAGTATTGAGGAGATCGCCCTGGGAGCG
>JAFASX010000003.1 GCA_019244295.1 Pseudonocardia sp. | reverse complement strand
ACCTCGTCCACTCCGATCAGCAGCTCAGCGGCTGCCTGTCCGTGTGGGCTGACCAGCATCACTACCCGGTCAGCACCCGCGCGTATCGCGCGCACCGCCGGCCCGGCCAGCAACACATCACCCGCGCTGTCCAACCGTGCCACTAATACCGAGACCGTCATTCCAACGCCGCCTGGGAATCACCACACGCCACACCCGGCGACATCACCGCGCCGGGCAACGGCGCCGCTGCGCTCGCCGGTCCGACCAGCAGCTCGACAGCCGCGACCAGATCCGCCGCGATGGCGGCGATGGCCGCCGCGGTGGTGAGGTCGGCTGGCTGGGTGGCTGGTGTGGGTACCAGCACCGCCTGGGCACCGGCCGCCGTGGCGGCGGCTATGTCCGAGCTGATGTCACCGATCAGCGCGACCCGCTGGGTGGGTACGCCGAGCTCGGCGGCGGCCGAGTACACCATCCCGGGCGCCGGTTTGCGGCAGCCACAACCAGCGGTCTGGGTGTGCGGGCACAGCCGCCACACGTCGAAGGGTCCCAGCAACCGGTCCACCCGCGCGTTCACCCGATCCACCTCGGCGCGGGTCAGCAGCCCCCGCCCGATCCCCGACTGGTTGGTCACCACCCCCACCCTGATGCCCAGCTCTCGTAGCCGGCCCACCGCCGCCTGTGCCCCCCGCATCAAAACAACCTGGCCTGGGTCGCCGTTGTAGGGCACGTTGACGATCAATGTGCCGTCCCGGTCAAACAGCACCGCCCGCGGTGGCGTGGTTGAGGGGGTGACAAACACGAACACGGAAGTTGCCGCGGCAAAGACCGGTAAACCTCCGTGGTCTTCCTGCTACTGTGAGTAGTACCACTGTTTGAACGAACCCCGCCACGGGTAGGCAGCCCCGGTGGCGAATACGCCGGCATTGCTAGCGTTGCGCGCACTGGGACTCGGTGACTTCCTAGCCGCCGTACCCGCATTGCGCGCGCTCCACGCGGCATTCCCCAACCATCAGCTGACCCTGGCCACACCCACCTGGCTACACCCCCTGTGCGGGGCGACCCGTTCGCCGATCATCCGGACCTCGCGCTGCTCGCACTTTGGATAACGCCAGGCGGCTCGAGCCGTCAGCGCCGTTGCCGGCGAAACGCCGGAGGGTTGGCATCGGCCAGCAGCATGACGACCCAGCGCAGCACCACGCTGGCCGCGACGAGGGCGACCGCGGACGCTCACACGTCACGCCCCGGCCGCGCTGGAGGTGTCCGAGTACCGGCGGCTGGTGGTCGTGGCTGGCACATCCGCGCGGCGAGACTTTCGGCGACTTTCGGCATCGGCGGAGCTGGTGTTCCGCGAACCCCGCCGGCCCAGCGCACCGCTGGGCAGGTTCGCCGAGCTCTACACCAGGAATCCCTCTACACCAGGAATCCTCCGACTACGGGTCGGAGGATTCCTGGTGTAGAGGTGTGCACCGACGCGCTGCCCTGCGGCGTGCCGGCCGGTCCGATCGACCTCGTGGTGTTCAGCGAGGCGAGGAACAGCGGCTGTGGCGCGCCATGACCGAAGCTGGCCGGCTGCGCCAAACCACCCAACCCAGGGTCCGCACCAGCCCCTGGCTGCACGGCCGGGCACGGCGCGGGCTTGCCGATCTGCTGTGCGCGACTCGGTGCACCAACAACTATCGAGGGAGCCCACCGCGGCTACGTCCGCGCAGACCGCCGAAGAGGCCGGTGACCAGGAACAACACGATCCCGACAATGGCCAGCCAGAACAGGGATTTCACCGCGAAGCCGACAACGGCGAGCACGACCCAGAGCACCAGCAGCCCAATGATCAAACCCATCGCGTACTCCTCACCTAACGTATGGTGTCTATGACGTCTCGGTAAGCCGAGTGTCAGTTTATAGGATTCCCCAGAATCCCTCATCGACACCTAGCAACCGAGTGAAGCAAGGTCACTGTCGCAGCTGGCTCTTCACCTGCGCGGCGGGTGGTGTCGAGCCGCCTTCGACCGGGGCCGTGTAGAATGGCGGCCGTTCGGCGGCGTCCGGTACGAGTTCGGGTTTCGGAGTTCGTTGGTCCGCGAGCAGCGTTCGGACCTGGCGTAGTTCGTGTTCCACGCGCTCGGCTGCCTGCTCCGCGCGCTTGGCCGCTAGCTCGGCGCGCCGAGTGGCGCCTGATGATCGTTTTGTCCATTTCTTGAGCTTGGTTAGTTTCCCCATGCTCGCGGGTGTTCCCGATGTGCGCCTCCGCCAATCCTCGTGTGACGACGGTTGTCCACGAGGAGCGCCGCAACTGAATCGGTACCATGTGGCGCGGCCAGCTCACCTTTGAGACACCGATGCTGTTCGCCGTCGGGTTCCTAATCACCTTCCTACTGGGCGGGCTGACCGGCATCCTGCTGGCCTCCCCACCGGTGGGCTTCCACATCACCGACACCTATTTCGTGGTGGCGCACTTCCATTACGTGCTGTTCGGCACCATCGTGTTCGCCACCTACTCCGGCGTCTGTTTCTGGTTTCCCAAGATGACCGGCCGGATGATGAACGAGACCCTCGGAAAGATCCACTTTTGACCTTCCTGGATTTCACGGCACCTTCCTGGTCCAGCACTGGCTCGGCGCCCAAGGCATGCCGCGCCTGGTTGAGGCCGTAAGAAAGTCTGATGCTGGGAGCTGTGGAGACGGACCCGGCTGGCTGTCGGAGCTGGCGGACTGGTTGCGGTGCGAGCGGGTCGAGTTGGTGGCCATGGAAGCGACCAGCGCTTACTGGAAACAGATGTTTTATCTGTTGGAGACCGAGGGGTTGAGCATGTCGTATTAAGCACCTTCGATGAGCCGTCTGGTGCCCACGCTTGCCGCCGCCCTGCGCCAGACCGGGCCCCGGTAACGGCGGCTGCACGTCCCGCCGTGCTCAGCCCATTTGGATCTGTTCGGCCAACCGTGAATCCAACGCGACTCGCACTAGCGCCGCGGCGAGGTCGGCCAGCCGCTCGTTGGGCACCAACCCAGCCAATTTGCCCGGCTGGGTGGGCAGCCCCACTCGACGGGCGCCGTCGCGTGCTTTGCCGTCGAACGCTGGCGCTAACTCCGGCCACACCCGCTGCGCCTCGCGCACGAAAATATTGGCCCCAACCGGCCCCAAACGAGGAAACGCGGTTAGCAGCTTCTTGACCGTCGCCGGCTGGCGGTCGGCCCGGTCACGCAGTTTGCGCAGGTCGCCGTCATACTCCTCGAGCAGCAGCCGGGCACCGTCGCCAAGCGCGGTGGCGGTGCTCTCGTCATACCGCTTGTAATGTGCCCGACCGAGCGCGTCGACCCGGTCCTGCCAGGAGGCGTCGAGCATGCCACGGGGCGTGCCCATGCCGGAGGAAATCAGCTCACGGGTAGCCGCCACGCCGAGGTCCGCCGTGATCCGGGTGGACAGCAGCACCGACAACAGCAGCAGGCGGTAGAGCGGGTCGGGCCGGTCGGTGAGCCGAATTCCGGCTTGCTCCGCGTAGGTCTGACCCGCCCGTTTCAACAATCTGTCCACCGTTTCGTTCATCCTCGGGTCCATACCCACGAGTACCCGTGGAGGCGGGCGGAAACCTGGGCGGAGCATCGCACGTGGGGCACCGGTGCGAACTGGGTACGCCGACGCCATAAAGATGATGATGACAGTGCTGGGCAGCGCTGAACGAGCGGTGAGGGTCGATGTTGTGATCGAGGTCCCGGCGGGCAGCCGCAACACCTACAAACAAGGTTGTGCGCCACGAACGCGGGAAGGAGATCCGGCATAGGTGTTTACTGCGCAGGCGGTGTTCGGCGTGTAGGTGGCGCGAGCTTAATTCGGGCTTGAGGCGGGATGTAGGAACTTGTCGCTATTGTGGTTAACCGGAGTTGTTCGGGAGGAGCCGGTCCCTACGCTCTCATCGTCGCCGATTATTTGTTGACGAGTACGTTGACGAGTATATGGACGCGAACCGCCCCAGCTGACGGGCGGGCCCAACCAGATCCCGACAACGCCGCCAGGATGTCACGCTCGGAGATCCTCGGCGGTCCGACCGGGCTGTTGTTCGCTGGACACGAGACCACGGTGGCCGCCGTCGACCATGGCGTGGGTTGTGGCCCCAGCGTCACAGCCTTCGTGAATGGCGGCCCAACTTCACGCGGTGTCCCTGGGGTTCCGCCACATCATTTGGTGCGCGATTTTTTTCTCAGTACGCCGCGGATATGCCGAACGAGGACGTCGAGTTCTGAGTTCTTGCCGACATATGTGCTGTTCGGCGGAAGTTGCTGTCCGTCGCGCAGCAGGTCATTGAGCTCCAAGATGGTATAGAGAACCACTGGGACGTCACGGAGCAGGGCATCCTCCTGAAGGAGCTGAGCACATCGCAAGCCAGCTCGATAATACCCGCCCGACAGTACGTCTTTGGGTGGCTTCGGCGGATTAGGACGTGGGAAGGACCATCGCAGCATGACGTCCAGCACGACAAGATCCGGGATGTTAGCGCGCATCGCTGGCATCGCCAAGCGGAAATCTTCCTCGGTCGAGATCGTCTCCACGGTTGAATCGGGAAAAACAGAGGTTAAGTAATCCTGCAAGGGGGCCTCTTGCAGGTGGTCATCCTCGACCACAATGAAGCGTGGCACTCGTCCTCCTGGGTTATATGCTGCCAACGTGGTCAGGTGAGCGGAAGCACCAGGCTTACCCGAGTTTGATCGAAGTCCGCTCTGATGACAACACGACCGCTCATAGCGTGCATAAGGTTGTCCACGATCCACAGACCAAGCCCAGAGCCTTCGCCGGTTGTACTGCGGGCGGTGTCCCCGCGCCAATTGCGCTGTAGACACTGGGCTATATCTTCCTTGGTCATAGGGAGTCCCGTACTTGTGACAACAATGGCTACGGTCTTGGGTGAGATTCTTGCTTCGATTTTCACCCGGGTGCGGGTGTAAGCATACTTCGCGGCGTTGTCAAGGACGTTGCCGATGCATTGCTGGAGAAAAGAAGCGTCGATCTGCACAAGCCGGCGGCCGAGCTGACGAATGGAGTCGCGGTCAACATCGAAATATATCTCCCGGCGCGGGTCGCCCAGCACCTGTATGTCATCCGCGACCCCGATCAAGGTTCGCAGTAGGTCATCCCTGCCGAATAGCTCGAGTTTTGGTTCCGGTTGCCCGCCTTGGCTTAGCGTCGCGAATACGCCGGCGGACATCGCAACCCGGCTTGCCTTCCGGCAGAGCCCCCGGATGGCCTTCAGCTGGCTTTCGGCGCGCGCGTCAAACCGCCGACCGACGAGTACGAACTCCGCGCGGCTGGCGGCGGTCCGCAATGGGCTCACGAGTTGATGCTTGAGGTCCTCCATCGCATCGGCCTCCGTCCGCCGGGCGATCTCTAATCGCTGGCGGACGTCGTATAGGTGCCCGAGAGTGTCTTGAAGACGGTTGTAAAGCCCGATCTGGTCAGCGATTATCTTGTGCACCTGAGCGGAGTTCGCGGGCGGCCGGGCATTTTGTCCGACGGTCTCGAGCACCCCGTACCGTTGCTCTCCGATATGGATCGGAGTACAGAGCAACCAACCGACCTCCGGAGTGAGCTCGTCGGCGGCCAGCGCCTCAGGGTCGGTGATGTGCTGCTGTAGACCGGTCCGCAACGCGGTGAGTGCGCTGGCGGAAGACGCGGAATCGTGTCGGTATTCTTGGCCAGCCAATGCAACCGGGACGAGTGTCGAATCAATATCCGCCTCAGCCGGGAATCGGAAAACGGTCGCTCCGGTCGATTCGGGTACCACCTGGCGGATGATTTCGGCGGCTACCTCGGAGACCTGCTGGTCGTCAGTCCCACTGCGAACCTCCCTGCCCAGATTCTGGGCAAGTAGCTTATTGAGCGACGTCATTCCCGCGGCGAGCCCGCGCCACGCGGCGTTCTCATCCTGGATATCGCGTTTTTGCAGCCAACCCCGCCAATACCTGCCGAGTTGTGCGGCGATGGGAAATAGCATGGCGAGGTCCGAGGTCGTGAAGTGATGTGGCGGCCCGGTGCTGCCTTGGCAGCGAAGTAGGCCATGGACCGTGCCGCCGTGCCGGAGGCGGACCTCCATGAGGGGCTCGCTGCCCGGAGCGAGCCCGGAACGGACTAGGTCGACCGGTTCGCCCTTGAACTCCCAGGTACCGGGCGCGGTACCGCTGGATGTGGACAGCCTGCGGTAGCCGCTAGCTCGATCCGTCGGTTCCCTCAGGTAAATCGATACATCGGCGCATCTCAATGCCCTCGCTACCTCATTACATACCTTCGACAGGTGGTCTCCGAGCCGCTCTCGAGAAAGCGGTCGGCCGGGTGATTCAACGTCCGCGTCGTGCAGGATCGAATTACAGGCGTTGACCAGGGCCAGCGTTTGACGCTCGCGTACGGCGCTGCAGAGATCTGGGAGAATTTCGACGAGTTCGACCGTGGTCTCGAAGGCGGCCGCCGAGAATCCATCAGCGCCGAGCAGGCTCAGGACACCATGGCCGCCGTCATTGTAATTGATTGGGAGAGCCGCGTTGACGGGGTGACTAAAGATGGTCGGGTTCATCTCGGCAAGATTGTCAGGAACAGCCAGCGACCGGGTGGCGAAGGAGAGTTCCGTGATCGGGTCGGCTGGCACCGCTCGGGTGCGGATGGGCGCGGGAATATCGATCCAGAGCGCCACCACCGAGAGCGTGTTGTCGCCCTGCGATTCATCGGGCGCCTCCCACAGCACCGCCCCTTGTGACTCGGTGGAGCGGGCGACTACCTCTATCAGGTCTTCTATGGTTCCTGGGCGGTCTTGATTCAAGGCCACTCGGGTGAGTTGTTGAACAGCGTGCGCGGCGGCCATCATGATCACGCCATTCCTACGGAGTCTCGGGTCAGTAACGTTGGCCAGACAGGCATCTTTGCCAAGTTGATCAGCTCAGCCCGAGTCTGGTCGCTGCGCGATATCACGTCGCGATCGGCTCCCTGCTCCGCCAACTGTTGAAACACGTGCGCGGCCTGGCCGATGAGACCCCTATCGCTCTGAAACCGGGCGCGGCGAAGATCCCATTCGAGCCGACCGGCGCAGTTTCGCAGCAGGTGGGATACCGCTGGCTCTCCAGCGACCTCAACGAGGGCACCGGGCAGTCGTTCTTTCTGCTGTTGATGCCACCGCAATTGCGTGGGAAGCAGCGGCAGCAGATCTCGGTAGACGATTGAACGTTCACTTCCGTCTGGGAGACGATCGAGCATTCGATAGAGATCATGCACTGGAGCGTGCTCGGAGTCCTGGCCGAGAAGAAACACCAGCAGCTCCAGCGCGCTCATGGCCGCATCGAGGTCGAATCCGACCTGGGCGCGAACTCGACGACGGGCCACCGCCACAAGTAATTGGTTGACAACGCTTTCCGCAATCGGCGCAAGGTGAGCGGTCACCAACTCGACGAACCCACGGACGAGTCGCCGCAATCGGTCATCAGCGTCTAATCGCATAGTTTCATCGCGAAAACGCGTGACCATATCGATGAGCTCGTCTATTGGCATCCGTACTCCCGCGACATTGCCTACCGCTAGTCGGGCCACGGCCACATCCAAGCGAAGCCGAGCCGTGGTTATCAGATCGGTGAGTCGGTCGTCGAGTTCAACAGTCCACCAGTCCGGTTTTCCCGGAAGATCACGTGCCAATACCTGGCACAAGTGGTTCACCGCGGTCACCACTAACACGCGACGCTGATCCGCCGAAGGTTCAGCGCCACATTTGACGAGCATTTCTTCGGCATGCCATAGGCGTTCCTCGACGTCCCTCTCGCGACGAGGGAGTACCAGAGTTCTCGGCGCATCGGTTCGCCTCAATATGCGGCGCAGGTGATCGCGGTCCACGACCCGCCATCGCCCACCAAGATCGACTCTGGTTCGTTCTATCGCGTCTGGAACCGATTCAAGTACCTCAATGATCCGCAGTGGCTGCTCGTCACAGAAAGCGGCGATCTCATCGAGACTGAACTGTCGGAGCGCGGCGGCCGCGGCCAGGATCTGCTCTTTGCTCATGGTAGTGGTAGTCCCGTCGCCGTGTCGAGAAGGACCTCGGCGGAAACCTCATCGTACTCCCACTTGCTCAAGGCGTTCGCGACAACTGGTCGCATTGGCCAACTCACCAGGGAGACGAAATGGTCCTTATGCGATAGGGGCCGATCGACGATATTGAGCTGTACGGCGAGTCGGGCTACGGTTTTCTTGGCCTCGGCTGGCGGCTGTTCGCAGCTGTCTTCAAACCACGCTTGCAGATATTCCGCGGCCAGGTGCCCGAGGCGCCGGGCACGGCCTTCCGGGCCGTCGGCTTGGGTCAATACTCGCCGCAACAAGTCGGCATGCTGGCGTGCCGCCGGAGCTAGCTCACGATCAAGCTTTACCACCCAGTTCTCGTAGTAGACGTAAGCCGTCCAATCCAGCAGGCCCTCCGCGAACGCGCTGTCATTCGCGGCGCGGTCCTGGCGTGCCGGGACGTGGCAGACACACTCGTGGGTAAGCAACATAGGCACGGCGGCGAACGCGGCTGGTCGGAACCTGTCGCAATAGATACGGAGTTCAACCTCAGCGCTGGCCTCATCCGGCGGCCATGGGGTTGCGGCGGTGACCGCGTACGCATCGTTACTGCTTTCGCGTGGGTGCCTGCCGAGGTGCGCGACCTCAAGCGTTGGCAACCGCCAATTCTCTCCGTAGACAGCGCTCGCGAGTTTAGCGACTCCATCGAAGATCTTTCGGAAAGGATCGCTCACGCGGTCGCGGCACATGAGCGTGCGAAGCTCGGTGAGGAAGTCAGCGATGTCGGTTTCCAGCTGGAGTCCGAGGACGTTATCTAGCTGTCCTTTCCAGCCACTGATCACCCGATTAACGGTTTCGTCATCGTCGAGGTTCTGCGCGGCGCACACCTGGGCGTGGAGCTCCAGGTCCAGCATGACCTTTTGAACAACTCTGTTCTCGTCGATATGGATACAGAACTCGCACAACTTGGTCCGAGTGGCGTGGAATATCGTGGCGAGAGCGAGTAGATTGCGCCACATGGCCGGTTCCAGGCCGACGTAGGGAGACATGGGGCGCACCAATCAGCCGTCCTTTGCGGGCACTTTCTGCTCACCGATCGCGTCCGCGCCGAGGCGGCGACGGATGCGTGGCCAGAGCACCTTTTCCCAGAGCGCTTCCGCGGCTGTGGACCCCACATTAGCTATGATTCCCACGATGATCGGGGTCAAGAATGGGTCGGCACCGTGCTCGCCTTCGGTGACCGCCGTCTGGGCATCGAGCAGCTCCGTTCGGTTTAAGCCTGCTCGTTGCGCCATGCCGCTGGCTTCGCTGTCGGGGTCGTTGAGTTCGTCCAGGATCTCCCGGGCGACTTCCTCGATACGAGAAGCGGGTGCGCTACCGCGCGTGAACTCAAACGTTACGGAAAGAGGAGGCATAAGAGCTGTCCTTCCTGAAGAAACGGCCACGATTTCTCACCGAAGGAGCCGAGTGGCCGCCTGTTTGATACAGCCGATCTTAACTCGGTCAGGATTTAGCCTAGTATGGCTAATGGATCTTGGGTGGCGCCGGCCGCTTGGCCGCTGCGCTGTCACAGCCGGCGTCCACACCTGGCTCTCTGGATCAGAACGTAATGGTCCATCCCTCGCGCTGTGCCCGATCAGCCGTATAGGCAACGCCGTGGACTTTGAGGCCCGCGGCATCGAGCAGCGTGATGGCTCCGCCCTCGTTGCCCAAGCTGACCCCATTGCTGAGCGGCATTTGCAGGATGGCTCCGGGCGCCAGGCTGTCCGGGGAGATGGGACAGGTGTGCTTGCGCCGGTCCGCGATCCGCCAGCCTGAGAAGTCGATCGTGGTTGGCGAAGCGTTGATCAGAGTGACGGTCTGCGCTCCGGGCGCTGACCCGACCGGGTT
Organism: Pseudonocardia sp.; assembly: GCA_019244295.1. Taxonomy (GTDB): domain Bacteria; phylum Actinomycetota; class Actinomycetes; order Mycobacteriales; family Pseudonocardiaceae; genus Pseudonocardia. Next base: position 4,197 of record JAFASX010000003.1, on the reverse strand, counting down.
GACCATTGCCGCCAGGATGCGGGCGTGTTCGCCCCCGGTCGGGGGCAGATCGGGGGCGTCGGGCAGAGCGTGCCCGGTGACGTCGTCGGTGTGCCAACTCTGGCTCTGGAACGCTAGAAAGATCGCCACCCACCGCGACTCGCTGGTCAGGTGCAGCAGCAGACCGCCGTCCTGCCAGGTACCGTCCTCGTTGCTGTAATCCTCACTGTTGCCTTGGTTCATATGTACCTGGTGCACACCATCACCGGGCCTGAACCCGAACACCTTGTCAGCTCTGTGCTCCGGGCCCCAACTCTGGCCGAAAACGTAAGCCGTGATTGTGTTGTCACCGACGGCGCGCTGAATGTAGTGGTCCAACACGCTGGACAGATCGTTGTCCGGACCAGACGCTCCGAAGGGCAGCACCCGCATCTTTGACGGATCGAATAAGTTAGCCCGCACGAAGTCTAGGCTCGCCCCACCCGGCTCGTTGGGCAGGTTTGTCCAGCCTGAGCCGGGCTCCGGCAGGGCGTCGGTGATCGGGTGGCGGAAATCCGTATCGACCAGGAACTTCAACTGCCTCGGCGCGTCCTGGGACAGTACGTTGACCGCCGCCCGCCAATGCTTGTCGTCGGAATCGACCAGCTGAATCTGGTAGTGCGGGGTGTCGGAGTTGTCCTCGCGACGGGTGTCGACGACATTTCCGGACAGGACTCCGTATGGCTTGATTGGCATTCAGTTCTCTTTCTCTGCGTCCAACCTAAGATTGTCTGTCTCACGTAGAGAAGCCGGGCGAGCAGCTGATGCTGGCTCCTCCGTGGCGACCGGACCCTATCGGCCGAGGGCATCGCGTTGCGCTACCAGCACTGCCGCACGGTGAACCCAGCTGCTGGGAAGGAAACGCCCTCGAGGATCCGCATGTCTTGGCCGGCTCGCTGGTTGTCCGCTAGAGCGCTGGCGTCCAGCTCCACGGGCGTGGGCCATGGACGCCTCGTAGGCATGCGGCTCGGAGGGCGGCTTCTTCGCGTGCGGCGGGGTTCTCGGTGGCGTGCTGGGCGACGTAGGACGTCATGCGTAACTCTCGGATGTCGCGGAGCAGCTCGAAGCCTTCCCAGGTGGTGACGTCGTGGTCGTAGCAGTCGGCGAAGTCGTGGTATTCCCGCTTGGAGATCCAGGCGAACGAGGTGTGTTTGATCGCGGTCGATACGAGATCCCATTCGGGTGGGCCCACGGAGCAGCGTTCGAGGTCGAGCAGCACTGTTTGTCCGGCGGTCGTGGTGACCACGTTGCCTACCCATGCGTCGCCGTGCACGACGCATGCCGGGAGCCCAGCCGGTAGGCGGCGATACCGGTCGGCCAGCTCAGCCAGGTGTGTGCGCAACCATGCCCGGTCGTTCTTACTCAAGGTAGCGGCGGCATCGATTCGTTCGGTGAGCCGCACGAACGGATCAAGTGTCGGCAATCCAGGCGGCGGGCTGAGATGATGCAACCGGCGTAGTGCTTCGGCAACTTCGGCGGGTGTGCCGTGTCGGTGCGGTGGAAGCTGCCGCCAGAACGTCACCGCACGATCGGCGACTTCTATCGGCTGGTCAACGTCGTCCAGCGCGGTCACGGCCGGGACGTGGTGTTCGGCGAGCCAGCGCGCCACCTGGACCTCTCGGCGCGCGGTAGCGATGTTCCCTGGCCGGCCGATACGGGCAACCACCTGGCCGGGGATGGTGAAGATAGCGTTCTCGCCGAGGCGCAGGCACTCGGCGTCGGTGTGGTCGAGCCCGGCCTGGGCGCACGCGTCGGCCAGCACCCATAGGTAGCCGCGCAACTCGACGCTCATCCTGCCAGGACCACCATCGTCACACGCTGCCGCAGGTCCTCCACCTCGCTGATCCCGGCATGGCGGTTGCAGTAGCGGGCCAGCTCCCGCAGGTCATCGGCGGCGCGGGACGACCGGATGCCCGTAGCCATGTCGAGGGCTCCATGAGCGAGCGTGGTTGCCTCCAGGGGGTCACCGGTGGCCATCACCAGGCTCGATAGTTTGATATGGGAGATCATCCGGGACCTGGGGTAGGCGTCGCTGTGTCCGGCTACGGCGGCGGCCAGCCGGTTGCGTGCCGTGTCCGGCGAGCGTCCTCGCACCGCGAGGTCGAACAGGGCATGCCCGGTATCGCCAGCGTGCTGGGCGGCGTCGTAATAGGCCATCCACGGCGGATCGTTTGCCGGTTGGGCGTGCGAGAACGCGTCGTCGGCTCGCCCGGCGGCGATGAGCGTGTCCCGGACCCGCCCCATCTTCGCCAGCGCTCGCGCGTGCGCGGTGTGCAGCATGGCTTGCTCGGTCGGGGTCAGCCGATCGGCTCTGACGAGCGCGTACTCGGTCAAAGTCAGGCCTTCGTCGGGCTGACCGACCCAGATCGCTTGCCGTGCCATCGAGGACAGTACCTTCGCTCGAAGCCGCCAGTTGCCCGCCTCTTCGGCGCACGCGAGCGCAAACCGGAATAGGCGGCGGGCATCGTCGTGCGCGTAGCTGTCGAATGCCATGAACGCAAACGTATGCGCCAGGTAGCCCACCGCCGAGAACAGCGGCGCGCGGTGTTGCGCCGAGTAATCCGACTGGTCGAGCAGGCTTGCCGACCAACGCAGTTGCGCCAGCACGGCTTCACGGGACAGACCGCCACCGTAGAGATGATCCCAGGAGGCGAACACCTTCGCGGCGGTGCGGATCTGCGTGATCTCGGCTGAGCCCACCCGCGCCGGCACCGGGGTGGGCTCGGCGCCCTCCAACAGGTCCATGACCGGCGCCAGTGCCACACCGCCAGCGCCGAGAGCGGCGGCGCGCAGGAATGTCTTGCGGCTCGCCTCGGATAGCTTCATCACGGCTCGGCGCTTGTTCGTGAACCCCAACGCGGCGTCGGTCGGAGCGTTGAGCACGGCACGCAATGCCTCACGGTAGAGCTTTCCTGGCCATTGGATGATCCCCCGCTCAAGCTTGCCGACGTAGTTGGCGTCCATTGCCACGATTTTCCCGCGGTGACGCCAGACATGATCGTTCACCAACTCGGCGAGTTCCTGCCGCGACAGACACTCGCCCGGCTGGAGGAGTGAGCCGGTCCGTTCCCGAACCGCACGTAGCTGATTGTTGCCTTGAGTCACAGGGGCCTCCCTGGCGGATGGCTCGACACGGGTCATCGTGCCACGCACCCAACACCTAGAGCAGGCAAAACGGCAACAAGGATGATCGCGATCCTCCCCGAACCATCCCCTTGACGTACCGCGATTCGGCAGCCCGACGCGAGCGGACGTGGGCGAAAGTGGCAGCCATGATCCGCTACGGAGTATTGCCCGGGACCGTCCATTCGATGACCTACGTGCCGCCACCCGAGCGCGTTGATGACCGCGCGTGCGACCCGAGCCACCCAGCTCATGACGGTGTTGTCGCGGCTCACCGTCGGCATGGACACCGAGACGCCGCGTCGCGGACGAGCACGAACCCGGACGAGCCCGACGACATGGGGATCATCGCGGCCGCGGCTGCCTTCCTGGTCCGATTCGGTCATGACCGGTGGCCCCGGTTACTGCTCGAGCACCGGGACGACGGCACCGGACACTGCCGAGACTGCCGAGGATCGGTATGGCCATGCACCCTGTATGTGATCGCCGAACACGCCCAACGCCTCATCCGCGCGGATAGTCCGGATCAGCCACGCGGTGCCGGCGATGGCCGCTGAACTGTGACAGCGGACACGCCATTCTCCTTGTAGGCGGACATCGCATCTCCCGTTTGGCGGACAGCTGATCTCCCTGTGGGGGGTTGTCCGGGCTGGCGGCGTGTCGGTCCGTCCTGGGTGATCCCCCCAGCGGTGGACTGCGGGTTGTCGTTGGACCCGAGCCCGCTGGGGGGACCGTGAAGAAGGATGACAGGGAGATCATGGAGATCCTTGAGGCGTATGACTTGACCGGGTGTGCGCACTCGGCCGCGGAGTTGGTGGGGTGTGATCCCAAGACGGTGCGCCGGTGTGTGCAGCGGCGGGATCGGGGGGTGCCGGTCAGCGGGCCGGGCCGGCGGGAGCGGTTGATCGACCCGTTTGTGGACAAGGTTGAGGAGTGGGTGGATCGTTCCCGGGGGCATGTGCGGGCGGATGTGGTCCATGAGCGGCTGGTCGCGGTGGGTTTCGAGGGGGATGAGCGGACCACTCGGCGGGCGGTCGCGCAGGCCAAGGCCCGCTG
>JAFASX010000121.1 GCA_019244295.1 Pseudonocardia sp. | reverse complement strand
GCCCCGGACTTGGTCATGGTGACCAGCCCGAATAACCCCACCGGCGGATCGATCGAGTCAGCCGATCTCGCCGAGCTCATCGACGCCGCCCCCGGGATGATCGTGGTGGACGAGGCGTATGCCGAGTTCTCTGACCGGCCCAGCGCCACCACCCTGCTCGCCGAGTACGGACACAAGCTGATCGTTTGTCGCACGATGAGCAAGGCGTTCGCGTTCGCCGGTGGACGGCTGGGTTACCTGGCGGCGGCTCCGGCGGTGGTGGATGCGCTGCAGTTGGTTCGGCTGCCGTATCACCTGTCGGCGTTGACTCAGGCCGCCGCGCGCGCCGCGCTACGACATGCGCCGGAAACCCTCGCCTCGGTGGCGATGCTGCGTGCCGAACGAGGCCGAGTGGTGGCCGGGCTGGAGGCGCTAGGCCACCGGGTGGTACCCAGCAACGCCAACTTCGTGCTGTTCGGTGAGTTCGCCGATGCCGGCGAGCGCTGGCGGGCGTTCCTGGCCCGCGGAGTGCTGATTCGGGACGTCGGCATTCCGGCTTATCTGCGGGTGACTATCGGGACACCCGAGGAAAACGACGCGTTCCTGCAAGCAGCGAAGGAGATAGCCGCGTGACTCGAACCGGACGGGTGGAACGGATCACCAAGGAGTCATCGGTTCTTGTCGAGCTGGACCTAGCCGGTACTGGGCAAACCGAGATCAGCACCGGGGTACCGTTTTTCGACCACATGCTCACCGCGCTGGGCAAGCACGGGGCAATCGACCTGGTGGTACAGGCCAGTGGTGACCTCGACGTGGACGTGCACCACACCGTGGAGGACGTCTCGATCGTGCTTGGTCAGGCGCTGCGCACCGCGCTCGGGGAGCGGACTGGTATTTGCCGTTTCGGTGATGCCTGGGTCCCGATGGATGAGGCGTTGGCGCAGGCTGTGGTTGACGTGTCGGGTCGGCCATACTGTATGCACACCGGTGAGCCGGAGACGATGGCCGGCTTCGTCGTAGGCGGACATTATCCGACGGTGCTCAACCGCCATGTGTTTGAATCGATGGCCTTCCACGCTGAGTTGGCATTGCACGTGCGGGTGCTCAGTGGACGCGACCCACACCACATCACCGAGGCCCAGTTCAAGGCGGTGGCCCGCGCGTTGCGGGCGGCGGTTGCTCCGGACGACCGGATCACCAGCGTCCCATCCACCAAGGGCGTGCTGTAGCGACAGTCGGCTACCCTGTAATTATGACGTTTCCACGGTCCGTCCGATTTGATGGGGACGTGCTTCGTCGCCTGGATCGATATGTGCGCGACCACCCTGGGGTTTCCGCGTCATCGATCACAAACCTCTTCGTGGACGAGGCACTGCGTACGGAAGAACACCCCGGCATCACATTCCGGGCCGGGCCGACCGGTCGTCGTGCTGGTCTGGTCGGCGGCCCGGGACGTGTGGGAGGTTATCGACACCTTGCTGATCGTTCGAGATGCTGAGCCGGAGCTGGCCGATGATGCATTGATTCGGGCACGGTTAGGCTTACGCGGTGACGAGGATCGTAGTGTTGGACTATGGCTCGGGGAACCTGCGTTCCGCTGAGCGCGCTTTGGTTAGGGTTGGCGCTGACGTCACGGTCACGGCCGACGGAGATGCTGCGCTCAATGCCCATGGGCTTGTGGTCCCCGGGGTCGGGGCGTTCGCCGCCTGCATGAAGGGGCTGCGCGCGGTCTTGGGCGATAAGATCATTGACCAGCGACTCGCCGGCGGTCGCCCAGTACTCGGGATCTGTGTCGGTATGCAGGTGCTCTTCGAGTTCGGCGTGGAGCATGGAGAGCGCACCGAGGGTTGTGGTCAGTGGCCAGGAACCGTTGATCGGCTCAACGCGCCGGTGCTGCCGCACATGGGCTGGAACACCGTGCGTGCTCCGGCTGATTCGGTATTGTTCGCCGGGCTGGACGCGGACACCAGGTTTTACTTCGTGCATTCTTTCGCCGCCAGGCAGTGGTTACTGACGTCCGGGCCGCCGTTCCGTCCCCCCGTGGTGACCTGGGCCCGCCATGGGGAAGACTTCGTGGCGGCGGTGGAAAACGGGGCACTGTCGGCCACCCAGTTCCACCCCGAGAAGTCCGGTGACGCCGGTGCCACCGTGTTGCGCAACTGGCTGCGCGAAGTGGTCAGCTGAGAGTCGAGCCTCCTGGTAAACCAAGCGTCACATTGCGCGACCAGTCGATGTGATGGTCGTAGAGCCAGGTTCGTGATTCAGGGCGTGGGAGCAGCGTTCGGGACGGTAAAAGGTCACGGAGCAGCCGTCGGAGGTATCCGGGCCTTATGCCATTATCTTGTGCCGCGCTGGCCGCCACGAGCCGTTCGACCCGTTCGCGGCGAAGGTGCTCGTAGGTGGTAAATGCCTGGTGTTTGTCGGATACGTCGCGAAGGCATTTGGCGAGGATCACGCTGTCTTCGAGGGCCATTGAGGCGCCTTGGCCCGCGGCTGGGGACGCGGCGTGTGCAGCATCCCCGACCAGAACCATCGACTTGTTATGCCACATCGGCGTTGATGGGACGTCATAAGTGTTGCCTCCGACGATGTCCTCTCCGGTAGCCCGGATGATGTCAGCGGCCGGGGTATTGTCTTCGGCGAAGACCTCGATCGTCCGTTGTTTCCACTGATCAGGTGTGATAGCCGCGAGTTCGGTCTTGCTGAGCTCAGTGCCTCTGAGGCGGGCGAACCAATAGGTTTCACCATCAGGCGAAGTGGTATAACCGAAGAAGGCCCGCTTGCCCTGAATCATCCGGTACGCATCCCGTGCTGCTGGGGTAGAGGTGCTGGTGCTGGTGGTGTATCCGTAGGTTCGGTACAGGCCGGTGAAGCGGGGTTGTGGCGCGGTCGGATCGATGATCGTGCGCGTGGCCGAGTGAATGCCGTCCGCGCCAATGAGGATATCCGCTTGCGCTTGGGCGCCGTCCGCGAAGGAAGCCGTGACGCGGTCGCCGGATGTGATCGTCGCTTCGATGAGTCGTTTACTGTGTTCAATGCGCACACCACGTCGGGCTAGCTCATCGTGCAACACCCGATACAGTGTCGCGCGCTTGAGCGTGCGCGGGCCGGTCACGCCGACTATTCCAGCACCGATGGGCCGATGTTCAATCTGCTTGCCGGCGCTATTGAACAACTCGATGGTGTGCGCTGGGAATGAGTTGTCGATGACAGGCTCGTGCGCGTCAACCGCCTGGAGCGCGTCCATGCCGTTGTGCATGATCGTTAGAAAGGCCCCGACATCGTCCGCCCCGGTGGGGTATGCCTCGTAGACTATCGAATCGATCCCGGCTTTCCGCAATGCCAGCGCGGTAACGGGTCCGGCAATGCCGCCTCCGATGATTAATACGTTGGTCATGACACTCCGCTCGATAGCTCGGGTAGTGCTTGGGATGGTAGCAATCACAACCATCCTAATCGATCGCCCAAGGTTTTCCCATACTTTGCGCGGGGGCTGAGTCCGGAGTTCAGCGCCATGTCCAAGGTTCGACTTCGTTGTTGAGAAAGCAGCGTTTACCAGCCAGGTGAAATGCTTGAGCGAGGTGATATACGTCAAGTGGGGTATACAGGCGGCGCTTGGGGACTTGCCCGCCCGATGCCTGTGACATACGAGGATAGGTAGCGCGGTAGCCTGATGATCTCGCAGGCGTTGTGCACCGCGTGACAACCGGGTCGGTTGGGAAGCACGTGACGTCGAGGGAGACGATGGTCCTGCATGACGGTCGTTAGCTGATGCCGTCCTTGCTTGCTGACACCAGCCTTGGGTGGGTGCCTGCCGCCTGGCACGAGGTTGGGTGTCGAGGTGTACGGCGCGGGCGTGGCATTTTCGTTGTGTCGGGCGAGGGTTCACGGACCTGAAGCCCTGTCGCAGATGGATATACCCGGTCACGAAACCTGCGTGAAAGTCGCGATAGCGAGAGAGGTCTAGGCTTGTGGAGTTGTTGCGGGATAAGGCGTTCGAAGCCCTCTTTCGAGGGTTTGCTCGCGAAGCGTTTCATTTGGAAGTACAGGACGCGTATCATACCCCGGACGAAGCTGGTCCCTTCCAGCTCTTTCTCGATGGCAAGCCTGATGATCCTTCCGGATGCGGAGCGGCAGGTAGCGGATCTTATCGCCACGGTTCGGCACATTGAAGCAATGTATGTCGAATGGCGTCGGGTGCTTGGTACGGGAACTAAACGCCGGCAACAAGCGTCGCGGAAGATTGAGGGTGAGACTCGGCTGATGCGTTGGTATGAGCCTGTGCTTATTCCGGGGATGTGGCACACTCCTGAATACGCAGCGGCGCATTCTTATTGCTGATTAATCCTCGCTGCCTTCAACCTCGTTGATGACCTAATCCCACGGAACGGGGGCCTCGGGGTGCCGCGTGAGATGGTCGTGGGCTTCAGCGGCGACTCCTGCCCAATGCTCATCCTCGAGGCGCTCATAGTTCTCAGCAACGTTGGCAGGCATGAGTGCCGCGTGTCCCGGTCATGACCTAGTACGCTACCTAGTTGTGGGTTTTGTGCTTCTACCAGCGGTGGATGTGGCTGACGGCCAGGCGGTTCGGTTGGTGCAGGGCGCCGCCGGTACTGAGACCGGATATGGCGATCCGTGGGAGGCCGCGCTGGCCTGGCAGAGCGCTGGTGCCGAATGGATCCACCTCGTGGATCTCGACGCCGCCTTCGGCCGAGGTTCCAACGCCGCGTTGCTGGCCGACGTGGTTGGGCGGCTGGATGTGCGGGTGGAGCTGTCCGGGGGGATCCGCGATGACGAGTCGTTGACCAGGGCATTGAGTACTGGTTGTGCCCGGGTGAACCTGGGTACCGCTGCGCTGGAAAACCCGGCGTGGTGCGCGAAGGCCATTGCCGAGTATGGCGACCGGGTCGCGGTCGGTTTGGATGTGCGGATCACTGAGCGGGGTCACCGGCTGGCTGCCCGGGGGTGGACTACCGACGGTGGTGATCTGTGGGAGACGCTGGCCCGGTTGGACGCCGACGGTTGCGCCCGGTACGTGGTTACCGATGTGAGCAAGGACGGCACGCTGCGTGGGCCCAACCTAGAGCTGCTGCGGGAGGTGTGCAAGGCCACTGACGCTCCGGTGATCGCGTCCGGTGGGGTGTCCAGGGTGGCCGACCTGGTCGCGCTGGCTGGGTTGGCCGCTGATGGAGTGGAGGGCTCGATCGTCGGCAAGGCGCTCTACGCTGGCCGGTTCACCCTTCCCGAGGCGCTGGCCGCTGTGGCCGAGCTCGGGTAGGTGTGAGAACACTTGGTCAGCTCTCGGCACGAAGCGGAACTCCGTAACGAGCGTGATTATGTCGCCCGGTTGTATGTGCGGTTGGATGCCGAGCGGGTGTGGGTGTCGCGGGAGCTGGACAAAGCCCTGTCTGACGCCACCGCGACCGAGGCGGATGTCCGCTGGTTGCGGGATGCAGCCGTGGACACCTGGTCGGACCGTCGGCGCAGGCTGCGGGTAGCCGATAGTGGTCTGTGCTTCGGCCGGATCGACACCGAGAGGGATGGTCCGGTGCACATCGGCCGGATCGGGCTGTCTGAGAACGGTTTGTCAGAAGCCAGCATGTCCGACAACGGTGCGGCCGGCGCGGGCCGAGCGTTGTTGACGGACTGGCGGGCACCCATCGCGCGGCCCTTTTATACCGCCACTGGGGCGAATCCGGAGGGTATATCGCGTCGGCGTCGGTTCCGAACCCGGGGCCGGGCGGTGGTGGACTTCGCCGACGAGTGGTTCGGCCGGGGCGCGGACAGCGAGGCCGGGTCCGACGCGGCTTTGCTCGCGGCGGTAAACGCGGCCCGTACCGACGGGATGCGCGACATCGTGGCCACCATCCAGGCCGCGCAGGACGAGGTGATTCGACTCGGCTCGACCGGCGTGGTCGTCATCGAAGGCGGTCCCGGGACCGGGAAGACGGCCGTTGCTCTGCATCGGGTTGCCTACCTGCTTTACCAGCATCGGGAGCGGATGGCGCGGCGCGGGGTGTTGTTGGTTGGGCCTAACCCCCGATTTCTGGACTACGTCAGCGGGGTGTTACCAGCGCTGGGGGAGACCGACGTGGTGTTCGCCACCCCCGGCTCGTTGCTGCCTGGGATACGGACCGCGCGACGCGACCCTCCCGAAGCCGCCAGGGTCAAAGGCACCTCGACGATGGTGGACGTGCTGGTCGCCGCCGTTCTGGACCGGCAGCGTGTGCCGGATGAGCCGATCGAGATCAGCTTGGACGACGTAACGGTCCAGCTGGACGCTGAGCTCGCTGGGCACGCCCGCGACGCGGCCCGAGGCAGTCGGCTGGTGTACAACCAGGCCCGCGCGGTGTTCGACCATCACATCATCGAGGCGCTGACCCACCGAGCGGTGCGGCTGATTGGCGACGGCTGGCTCGAGCCGCCGCAGCCGGACGATATCGGCGAGGAGGTGTGTGACGAGTTCGGCGAGGTACTCGAGGACGAGCCGCTAGCCGAGAACCTGACCGCCGACGTCCGCGCGGAGCTGTCCGGCAGCGCCGAGTTGGCCGAGGCGTTGGATGAGCTGTGGCCGATGCTGACCCCGCGGCGACTGCTTGCCGACCTATTCAGCTCGCGCGACCGGTTGGCGGTGGCCACCGCTGGCGTCATACCGCCCGCCGACCGGGAGGCGCTCTACCGAGAAACCGGGGACGCCTGGACGGTCTCGGACGTCGCCTTGCTCGATGAGCTGGTGGACATGCTCGGCTCAGATGGCACCGAGGACGCCGCCGCCGCGCGGCGGGCCGAGGACGAGCTGGCCTACGCCGAGGGAGTGCTGGAGATCCTCGACACCGAGGAGGACCCCGATGAAGAGGTGCTGCGGGCGGTCGACCTGATCGAAGCCGGACGGTTAGCCGAGCGTCAAGAACAGCTGGATCTGCGTGGACTGGCCGAACGGGCGTCCGCCGATCGGAACTGGACCTACGGACATGTGGTGGTCGACGAAGCCCAGGAACTGTCTGAAATGGACTGGCGAGCGCTGATGCGGCGCTGCCCTACCCGATCGATGACGATTGTTGGTGACTTGGCACAGCGGGAGTCGCCGGCGGGTGCGCGGTCGTGGGCTCGCATGCTTGACCCCTACATGGCCGGTCGCTGGGCGTACCGTGAGCTGACCGTGAACTACCGCACCCCGGCCGACATCATGGATATCGCCGCCGCCGTGCTGGCCGAGGTCGATCCTCGGTTGCGTCCGCCGGCCTCGGTGCGCCGTACCGGGTTTGCGCCGTGGTGTTGCGCGGTGTCGTCTGGTGAGTTGGCGTCGGCGGTGGTCAGCTGTGTGCTGGAGCTGGCCGCGCAGGTCGGCGACGGCACGGTGGCGGTGATCGCGCCGCCAGGCGCCGGATTGCCGGGCGGGCTGGCCGACCAGCTGCCAGCTGAGGTAGCCGCTCGGTTGTCGGCGCTCACGCCTCGCGCCGCAAAGGGGTTGGAGTTCGACGCGGTGTTGCTGTGTGAACCGCACCTGATGCTCGCTGATTCGCCCTCCGGCGCCGCCGGGCTATATGTCGCGCTCACCCGCGCCACCCAACGATTGGGTGTCCTGCACACCGCGCCGCTGCCGCCGGTCCTGGGTGCGCTCAGCGAGCGGTCGCTGGCGACGGGATAGAGCTATCGCGGACTCCTCACCGATCGATGAGAAGTCCGCCGAGCATGTTGCGAAGCGTTGGGGATTACCCACACCGGGGTGGGTACAGCCCGGCCGTCCCGGTGGAACGTGGTGAACAGCAGGTAGGAGCTGGCGCCGAGCCGGACGATGCCGTCCATTTGGCACAGCTTAGGCTGGGCGTATGTCGGTCGCGGTGCGTGTTATTCCTTGCCTCGACGTCGACGCTGGTCGGGTGGTGAAGGGGGTCAATTTCGCTGACCTGGTCGATGCCGGTGATCCGGTGGAGATGGCTCGGGTGTACGACGCTGAGGGGGCCGATGAGCTGACGTTCTTGGATGTCACCGCCTCGTCGGGGGAGCGGGCCACCATGTATGACGTGGTGGCGCGTACCGCCGAACAGGTGTTCATCCCATTGACCGTGGGTGGTGGGGTCCGGTCGATCGGCGATGTGGACCGGTTGCTGCGGGCGGGAGCGGACAAGGTCAGTATCAATACCGCCGCGATTGCTCGTCCCGAGTTGCTTGGCGAGGCGAGCAAGCGGTTCGGGGCACAGTGCATTGTGCTGTCGGTGGATGCCCGGCGGGTTCCACCGGATCGTCCGCCAACTTCGTCCGGCTGGGAAGTGACCACGCACGGCGGTCGGCGTGGCACCGGGATCGATGCCGTCGAGTGGGCCGCGCGCGGCCAAGAGCTCGGGGTGGGTGAGATCCTGCTTAACTCAATGGATGCCGACGGCACGCGAGCCGGTTTCGATCTGACCATGATCGCGGCGGTGCGCAAAGTGGTGGACGTGCCGGTGATCGCGAGTGGCGGCGCGGGGCGGCTGGAGCACTTCGCGTCGGCGGTCGCGGCTGGTGCGGACGCGGTGTTAGCGGCCAGCGTGTTCCATTTCGGTCAGCTGCGCATCGGCGAGGTCAAGGATGCGCTGCGGGCCGCGCAGGTGGAAGTCCGGTGATCGCATTGGCGGCGTTTGGTCGCGAGCGGATCGCGGCTAGCACGCTGGCGGCCGGGGCGCTGCTGTTTGTTGCCACCGGTATTCCCCGGGTATTCGCGGCGAGCGGGTTTGGCGCGCTGTCGTTGTTGCTGGTGTTGTTGGCCACCGATCTGCTCATCGCAGCCGCGCTGTTCACCGCGTGGTATCCGATTCGTTCGGCTGCCCAAGCGTTGGCGATCTTCGGCATGCTGGCGCACACCTTGGTGTTATTGCACAGCGGACCGCTGTGGACACGAGTCTGTTCCGCTGTGCTGGTGTGCGTGCACGGGTGGGCATTGGTGTTGCTGTTCCTCCTGACCGCGACCGAAAATCGTGACTTCGACCAGCCTGAGCTGGACCCTGCCGCTCAGCTTGGTGGTGAAGACTCAGCGGTCGAGCTTGCGTCGCCAACACACGAGGCCCAAGGGCCTGAAGAGAGCTCGAAGCCCGAGGAGTCCCCGTCGCTTGAGACCCCGGTATCCGCGGTGGTCGAGCTAGCGGTAGCCCGTCACCAGGAGGAGCAAATCTGATGAGTCTAGATCCGAAGATCGCCGCGCGGCTCAAATGCACCGCCGATGGTCTGGTCTGCGCGGTTGCCCAGCAGCGCGGTACCGGCGAGGTACTGATGGTGGCCTGGATGGATGATGAGGCGCTCCGCCGCACCTTGGCGACCCGGAGGGCGACCTACTACTCGCGTAGTCGCCAGACGTACTGGGTGAAAGGGGAGACGTCCGGGCATACCCAGAAGGTGCACGAGGTCCGGCTGGACTGCGACGGCGACACTGTGCTGCTGGTCGTCGACCAGGAGGGCGCTGCCTGCCACACCGGCACCCACACCTGTTTCGATACCGACATCCTGCTTGATGACATAGACCTTGAAGCGGATTGATCGCGGCGCCGTGGTCATGCGCTCATACGTAATGCGATCCCCTCAGGTTTGATCTCCGAGGTAAAGTCCGCTCCCTGCGAACTTCGCTATAGATTGTTTCTAAATGGATGTCTTTTCTTGGTAGGTCAATTTCGGTATGGATCTACTTGTCGGCCGGGCGTGAGTTGCGTCGGCGAGTTTCGAAAAGCTACGAGGGATGCTCTTCGCTGGACGCGATTGGAATGCTATGTACAGACTGTTGTTCTCGATCGTCTTCCGGTGGTTTCCGGCTGAGGAAGTCCATCATTTTGCTTTCCGGGTTATCCGTGTTGTTGCGGGGATCCCAGGGGTCTGCGGGCTGTTGCGCTGGTGGCTCGCTCAGCACGATTCAATATTGCGTGTACGCGCGCTCGGGCTTGATTTACCGGGTCCGCTTGGTCTTGCGGCCGGATTTGATAAGGATGCTCGTGGGCCCGATGCGCTCGGGGTGCTCGGTTTCACGTTTGTGGAGATCGGTACGGTGACCGCGCAATCGCAGCCTGGCAATCCAAGACCGCGCCTGTTCCGCCTGGTCGAGGATCGGGCGTTGTTGAACCGGATGGGGTTCAACAACACTGGCGCGGCTGCGGTCGCGGACCGCCTGCGCCGCCGGCGTGACCGTCGAGTCCCGGTGGGCGTCAATATCGGCAAAACGAAGCGGGTCTCGGAGGACGAAGCTGTCGCCGACTACGCGGCCAGCGCGAGGCTGCTAGCCGAGCACGCTGACTACATGGTGGTCAATGTCAGCTCACCCAACACCCCAGGACTGCGTGCCTTGCAGGCCGTCGAACACCTCCGCCCGTTGCTAGCCGGGGTGCGTGAGGCTCTAGACACTGTCGGCTCGCGTCGGGTGCCGCTGTTGGTGAAGATCGCTCCGGACCTGGCCGACGAGGACGTCGATGCGGTGGCCGACCTCGCGTTGGAACTGCGATTGGACGGGATCATCGCTACCAACACCACGATCTCACGCGAGGGGCTCGTCAGCGATCCGACGTCGGTTCAGGCGTTGGGTGCGGGAGGTGTATCCGGGCCACCGCTTAAGGAGCGTTCGCTGGCGGTGCTGCGCCGGTTGCGCGGCCGGGTCGGGAATCGTCTGGTTTTGGTGGCGGTGGGCGGGATCGAGAGCCCTGAGGATATTTGGGCGCGGATTCAGGCCGGCGCGACGCTCGCGCAGGGCTACACCGGCTTCGTGTATGGTGGTCCCTTGTGGCCACGCAGGATCCACCGAGGTCTTGCCCGCCTTCTCCGGCAAGCGGGCTACACGTCGATCGACCAGGCTGTCGGCTCGACGGTTGATGGTCGCACAGAGAAACCATAAGAAGCGGCGGCGGCCTGGAGTCGTGCCTTGTCCAGCCCTCTAGCTCGGGTCCCTGGATGGTGATCAACAGTACGTCATGGTGGTACGAGCTTGGTCAAAGCAACGTGATGTACTGTTGATCATCGGTATAGTGTAGTAGAACTGTCGCGCTGGGTAGGAATCGGCGCGGCGTTATTTATGGGTAATCGCAGAAGCGGGTAGATGCTCGGTGGTGGCGGTCCACCAACATCGTCGGTTTCGGGAGCGCGTCGGACACAGACTCGCACCTCTGTTCCGGTGGACTTGCACAGAAAGCGTTCATTTTCAGGCTAACAAAATCTCAGGAAAGGTCGCCGGTGAGATAGCGCTGCAAGGTGGGGCCGATCGCGGTTACCAGCGTTTCGGGCTTCGCGGAGGCGAGTGGTTCCACTCGTATCACGTAGCGGGCCATCCCCAGCCCAACCACCTGTGATGCGCACAGCGCGGCCCGTAGCTTCGGCTGGTCGGAGTCGAACGTAGCCACGAGTCGGCCGAACAACCGCTCGGCGACGAACTCGCGCACCAGCATGGCGGCTTGCTCGTGGCTGGACACGCTACGCAGCAGCGCCGCGAACGGACCGCCACTGACCGGGTCCCATACCGAAAGGAACGTCCGCACGATCCGTTCCCCGGTGTGCGCGGGAGCGCCATCCAGTATACGAGCCAGCACCTCACCGAGGTCGATCGGCAAGTCCATGGCGGCCATGAACAGCCCGTCCTTACCGCCGAACCAGTGGTTGACCATGGCCGGGTCCACTCCGGCGGCCGTGGCGATCGAGCGTACCCTAGCCTGGTCGAAGCCGCGCTCGGCGAACTCAGCACGGGCGGCTTCGACCAGCGCCTCCTTGGTCTGCTGGCCGGCGGGTCGACGGCCTCTTCGACGGATCCGCTGGCCGTCTGGCTCACGCGCCGACGTGGGGCGGCTCATGTGACCATCTTCTCAGCTGGGAGCCACTTGCGACGCCAGGGCTGCCGGGGCGGCACAATGCCCTAGTGAGCTACGTGGCAGGAGCGACATCGTGACCGCCGGCACGATCAGTACGGGCGGCCAGTCTACCGGTGAGCTCGGCGCGGTGACGCCAAGTAGGCAGCAGTTTCGCGAGCTGGCGGCGGCGCACCGAGTGATCCCGGTGGTCCGACGGCTGCTGGCCGACGACGAGACGCCGGTAGGGTTGTACCGCAAGCTCGCCGCCGACCGCGCGGGCACCTTCCTGCTCGAATCAGCCGAGATCGGCCGTTCCTGGTCGCGTTGGTCGTTTGTCGGCGCGCACTGCGCGGCGACGTTGACCGAACATAAGGGTGTGGCGACGTGGCTGGGTGCCCCGCCGGCTGGTATGGCCTCTGGTGGTGACCCACTAGTCGCGTTGCGCGCCTGTGTCGAGGAGCTACGTACCAAACCACTTCCCGGGCTGCCGCCGCTGACCGGCGGAATGGTCGGTTACCTCGGCTACGACGTGGTGCGTCGATTGGAACGGCTACCCGAGCTGGCGCACGACGATCTGAGGCTGCCTGAGCTGGTCATGCTGCTAGCCACCGACCTCGCTGCCCTGGACCACCACGAGGGGATCGTCACCCTCATCGCGAACGCGGTCAACTGGGATAACACGCCCGAGCGAGTGGATGCCGCCTACAACGACGCGGTGACGCGCCTGCACCGGATGACCGCCGAGCTGGCGCGCCCCTCGGCGTCCACTGTCGCCACCTACCGGCCTGCCCAGCCGAGCTTCATCCGCCGACGCAGTCTCGACGAGCATTGCGCAGCTGTACGGGCGGCCAAGCGGGAGATCCTGGCTGGTGAGGCGTTCCAGGTGGTCGTCGCGCAGCGGTTCGAAACCGCGATCTCGGCCGACTCGCTGGATGTCTACCGGGTATTGCGGGCCACCAATCCCAGCCCGTACATGTACCTGCTGCGGCTGGCCGACGTCGACGGCAACCGGTTCGACATCGTCGGCTCCAGCCCTGAGGCGTTGGTCACGGTGCGCGACGGGCAGGCGACCACCCATCCGATCGCGGGCACCCGGTGGCGAGGATCGTGCGAGGAAGAGGACCTGCTGCTGGAGAAGGACCTGCGCACCGACGAGAAGGAGCGGGCCGAGCATGTGATGCTGGTCGACCTCGGGCGTAATGACCTCGGACGGGTGTGCGTACCGGGCACGGTGAAGGTGCACGGGTTCTTCCAGGTGGAGCGGTACAGCCACGTGATGCACCTGGTGTCCACGGTGACCGGCCGTCTGGCCGAGGGACGCAACGCGTTCGACGCGGTCACCGCGTGCTTCCCGGCGGGCACCCTGTCCGGAGCGCCCAAGCCGCGCGCGATGGAAATCATTGAGCGGCTGGAACCGACCCGGCGTGGGTTGTACGGCGGTATCGTTGGCTACCTCGACTTCGCCGGAAATGCGGACACCGCGATCGCGATTCGCACGGCGCTGGTTCGGGACGGTAGAGCGTACGTGCAGGCCGGGGGTGGGATCGTGGCTGACTCCGATCCGGTGGCCGAAGATGCCGAGTGCCTGAACAAGGCGCGTGCGGTGCTGTCCGCCATCGCGACCGCGGAGACGCTTGCGGATCCGCGCATGGGCACCGCGGAGACGCTTGCGGATTCGCGCATGGGCACTGGGTCGACGTGAGCTCCGGCCGCCGCACGCTGTTATCAGTCTGCGGCGCGCTCGGTTTGGCGGCCGTCGCGCTGTGGGTTTCTTCGGCTCTGGTCTGGTATCGGGTCACCGCGGAAGTGCCACTGCGGGGCGCGGTGCCGGTCACGTTCTCCGGCGAGCAGGTACGGCCGGTTCTGGGCGGGGCGGCACCGGTGGCGTTGGCCGGGATCGCCGCTGTCCTCGCGTTGTCTGGGCCAGTGCGCCGGATACTGGGTGCGCTGCTCGCGGCGCTCGGGGGCTGGGTCGCGGCGGAAGCCGTATTCGTGATGTTCGGCCCGTCCCCGCTGGCTGGAGAATCCATCGCCCCAGCGTTTCCGTTGCCCCCGCCGGGGATACCGCTTGATGCGCTGCGCCACCAGCCACTGGTCGTCACGCCGGCGCCGTTGCTGGCGGTGTTCGCGGGGTGCGCGCTCTTGGTCGCCGGCGGGTTGATGGTTCGCGAGGAGCCTAGGCTGCCCCGGTTCGGCGCGCGGTTCTCGGCGCCGGATCGGACGCATGGACCGTCGCCTGATCGAGACCGCTCATGGTGGGAGGCGCTGGACGCGGGGGAGGATCCAACCGCTCCATCGAGTGCCGCCCAGGACCCTCGCCTGGGTGCCTGACCGGGCGGGTTAACATGCTGCACACAGTTTCTTTTCAGGAGTACAGCTATGGCCGGCGCGATCACTCGCCCGTGCCGACAACCGCCGGCCAGCAGGCCGTACCCGGAAGGGGGAATCGCTTCCGTGCGTGAGCAGTGCAACCGACCGATCCGAGGCGCGGCCGTGCACGGCTCGCGGCTGGTGGGTCAGCGATGAGCGTGCTGGAGTCCATCCTGGACGGCGTGCGTCAGGATGTGACCAAACGCACCAGGCAGATAAGTTTTGACGAAGTCAAGCGAGCAGCGGCGTCCGCCCCACCTCCTCGGGACGCAATGGCCGCGCTCAGGGCGCCCGGCATCGGGGTGATCGCCGAAGTGAAACGGCGTAGCCCGTCGAAGGGGGCGCTGGCGGAGATCCGCGACCCGGCGGCGTTGGCAATGGACTACGCGGCTGGTGGCGCCCGCGTGATCAGCGTGTTGACCGAAGGTCGGCGGTTCGGCGGCTCGCTTGCGGACCTGGTCGCGGTGCGGGCGGCGGTCGACCTGCCGATCCTACGCAAGGATTTCGTGGTTGGTACCTACCAGGTGCACGAGGCCAGGGCGGCCGGCGCGGACCTGGTATTGCTGATTGTGGCGGCGCTGGAACAGAACGTGTTGATCTCGTTGCTGGATCGAGTTGAGTCGCTCGGGATGACGGCGCTGGTCGAGGTGCATAACGAAGAGGAGGCCGATCGGGCTTTGGAAGCTGGCGCGTCGTTGATCGGGGTGAACGCCCGCAACCTGCACACGCTTGAAGTTGATCGCTCGGTGTTCGCCCGGTTGGCTCCCGGCCTGCCCAGCAGCGTGCTGCGGGTGGCCGAGTCCGGAGTTCGTGGCCCCAGCGATCTGCTTACCTACGCCGGCTACGGCGCGGACGCCGTGCTGGTTGGCGAAGGGTTGGTGACCAGCGGCGACCCGCGCGCCGCAGTGACCAAGCTGGTTGCCGCTGGGTCTCATCCGTCCTGTTCAAGGGCCGTTCGATGACCGCGCGGGCGAATCTCACGGTGACCGCGAGTACTGGGCTGTCCATCCGCAGCGGGCACGAACCGGACGAGCACGGTCATTTCGGCCGCTACGGGGGTCGGTTCGTCCCTGAGGCGTTGATCGCGGCGCTGGACGAGTTGGCGGTGTTCTACGAGAAAGCGCGGAGCGATCCAGACTTTCTGGCTGAGCTGGACCGGTTGCAGCGAGACTACGCCGGTCGGCCCTCGCCGCTGACGGACGCGCCGAAGCTCGGTGAACATGCCGGTGGAGCCCGGTTGCTGCTCAAGCGGGAAGACCTCAACCACACCGGGTCCCACAAGATCAACAATGTCCTCGGGCAAGCTTTGCTGACCAAGCGGATGGGCAAGAGCCGGGTGATCGCGGAGACCGGCGCCGGTCAGCACGGGGTGGCCACCGCGACCGCCGCCGCGCTGCTCGGCCTGGAATGCGTGGTCTACATGGGTGAGGTGGACACGCATCGGCAGGCACTCAACGTGGCGCGGATGCGTTTGCTCGGTGCCGAGGTGATCCCGGTGCGCACCGGGTCGCGCACTCTCAAGGATGCGATCAACGAGGCGCTGCGGGACTGGGTGACCAACGTGGAACACACCCACTACCTGCTTGGCACGGTCGCTGGGCCGCATCCGTTCCCGGTTATGGTGCGTGACTTCCACCGGGTTATCGGTCTGGAAGCCCGTGAGCAGGTGCTGGCTCGCTGTGGGCGGCTGCCCAGCGCGGTGGCCGCGTGTGTTGGCGGCGGATCCAACGCGATCGGCATCTTCCATGCGTTCCTGGACGATCCGGGGGTGCGGCTGGTCGGTTACGAACCCGGCGGGGACGGCGTGGAGACCTGCCGGCACGGCGCCACCCTGACCAAGGGCAGCCCTGGCGCGCTGCACGGCGCGATGTCCTACCTGCTGCAGGACGAAGACGGGCAGACCCAGGAGTCGTACTCGATCTCCGCTGGGCTGGACTACCCGGGGGTCGGTCCCGAGCACGCGCTGCTCAAAGATCTCGGCCGGGCCGATTATCAGCCGGTGACCGACGCTGAGGCGATGGATGCGTTCGCGCTGCTGGCTCGCACGGAGGGGATCATCCCCGCTATCGAGTCCGCGCACGCGGTCGCCGGTGCGCTGCGTCTGGGCCGGGAGCTCGGCCCAGACGCGATCATACTGATCAATCTGTCCGGCCGGGGGGACAAGGACGTGAACACCGCCGCGAAGTGGTTCGGCCTGGTGGAATCGTGAGGTCTCTGGACGAGCTGTTCGCGGACTGCCGCGGCCAGAGGCGAGCGGCGCTGGTGGGGTACTTGCCAGCCGGCTACCCGAGCGTGGACGACTCGGCCCGGTTGCTGAGCGTACTGATCGATGCGGGCGCCGACCTGGTCGAGGTCGGGGTCGCCTACTCCGACCCGGTGCTGGACGGCCCGACGATTCAGGCCGCGACCGAATCCGCCCTGCGCGCCGGAGTGCGGTTACGTGATGTGTTCACCGTCGTGGAGCGAGTGGCCGCCGACGGCGGTCGGGCGGTGGTCATGACCTACTACAACCCGGTACTGCGTTACGGCGTGCGGGCCTTCGCCCGCGACCTGGCCGCGGCCGGCGGCTTGGGCATGATCACACCAGACCTCATTCCGGACGAGGCACAGGAGTGGCTCGCGGCATCCCACGAGTACGGCCTGGACCGGATCTTCCTGGTCGCTCCGTCCTCGACCGAGGAACGCATCGCCCGTACCGCCGCCGCCAGCAGCGGTTTCCTGTACGTGTCTTCGGTGATGGGGGTTACCGGGGCCCGCGAGAAGTTGGGCCCGGCCGCCGCCGAGCTAGTCGGCCGCTGCCGTCCGCATACCGCGCTCCCGATCGGGGTCGGTCTCGGCGTGCGCTCCGGTGAACAAGCCGCCGCTGTGGCGGGGTTCGCCGACGCGGTGATCGTGGGGTCGGCGCTGGTCAGCGCCGCTGCGTCCGGCGAACCGGCATTGCGGGCGCTCACCGAGGAACTGGCCGCCGGGGTTCGCCGGCCGGTCACCCAGCCAGCGTAACGGCGGTGTGTGCGTGCTGACGGTTGATGTTCTCGCCACCTTTCCCAGCCCGGACCGAGGGGTGTGGTACATCGGCCCGTTTCCGATCCGTGCCTACGCGCTCTGCATCATTGCTGGCATCGTGGTAGCGGTCTCCTGGAGCGAGCGTCGACTGGTGGCGCGGGGCGGCCGGCCGGGCACTGTGCTGGATATTGCCGTGTACGCGGTGCCGTTCGGGATTCTTGGCGGCCGGCTCTACCACGTGGCCACCGATTGGTGGCGCTACTTCGGCCCTAACGGGAACCCCATTGATGCACTGAAGATCTGGCAGGGCGGGCTGGGTATCTGGGGGGCGGTCGCGCTAGGCGGTGTTGGCGCTTGGATCGCGTGCCGGCAGCGAGGTCTGCCGCTGCCGTTTTTCGCGGACGCGGTGGCCCCGACGATCGTCACCGCGCAGGCCATTGGCCGGCTGGGTAACTACTTCAATCAGGAGCTCTACGGTGGGCCTACGTCACTGCCCTGGGGCCTCGAGATATACCAGAGAGTGAGAGTGCAGCCGGGTACGTCGAATCCTATCCTTAATCAGCCGGGCTGTGTCCCACTTGACCCGTTGGGCTGTGTCAGCCTTGACTCGATAAACGGCGTCGCCGTGGACCACATCCCAATCGGGGCGCCGGTACACCCAACTTTTCTCTACGAGCTTCTCTGGAACTTGCTGGTGGCCGCGATCGTGGTGGTGGCCGACCGCAGGTTCCGTCTCGGGCACGGCAGGGCATTCGGGCTCTACGTGGCGGGGTACACATTCGGCCGGTTCTGGATCGAGCTAATGCGCTCCGACCAGGCGACCCTGGTGTTCGGCGACATCAGGATCAATGTGGTGGTGTCGGCGGTGGTGTTCCTTGGCGCGGTGGCTTACCTGATCGCTGTCCGCCGGCCGAGGGAGGACGCTTCCGAATTGCCCCCCCTGGACGAGCCGGAACCGATCCGCACGTAGTCGCGCTGACCGGCGTCTTAATCGGTTTGGTCCCCGTTTTCACGATCCAATTCTCAGTGCCGTGAATCGAACCTGGTGATCTGCCCGCGACGCGGGTACTTTCCTTCGGCAGGGGATTCCGACCGTCGGACACGCTGCAAGACACCTCGACGTCGGATCTCGTTCTTGATGGTCGCACTGCTGGTTTCCGGCCTGTTACAGTCTGAGAAACCTGCGGGCCGTCGTCGTCCCGGCATGCCGTGAGCAGCGACGAGGACGAGGAGGTACTCGCGGTGGCTTTTTCAGCTCTGCCGCGCACGCAGGGGCTCTATGATCCGGCCGCCGAGCATGATTCGTGCGGGGTGGCCGTTGTTGCTGACACCCACGCTCGGCGCAGTCATTCAATCGTGGCGGACGCGCTCACCGCGCTGGCCAGCCTGGCGCACCGCGGGGCCGCTGGAGCCGAGCCGACCAGCGGCGACGGCGCCGGAATCCTGCTGCAGGTACCGGATGCGTTGCTGCGCGCGGAGGCCGGCTTCGAATTGCCCCAGCCGGATGCGGCCGGCGCTGGTGCGTACGCGGTCGGGCTGGTGTTCCTGCCAACCGAGGAGGACCGGTCGGCCACAGCGGTTGAGCTCATCGAACGGATCGCGGACGAGGAGGGGCTGCGTGTGCTGGGCTGGCGGGAGCCGCCGGTGCACCCCGACGCGGCGGGTGTCGGTCCCTCGGCTCGCGCCTGCATGCCCAGGTTCGCCCAGCTGTTCGTCTGCGCGGCGCCGGTTGACGGAAGTCCACCGGCCGCCGGTATAGCGCTGGATCGGCTGGCGTTCTGTCTACGTCGGCGAGCCGAGCGGGAGACCACCGAACAGGGCGTCAGCACCTACTTCGCCTCGCTGTCCGCCCGTACCCTGGTCTACAAGGGCATGCTCACCGCCCACCAACTGCCGACGTTCTTCGGTGACCTCACCGACCCCCGGCTGCACAGCGCGGTCGCGTTGGTGCATAGCCGATTTTCCACCAACACGTTCCCGTCCTGGCCATTGGCCCACCCGTACCGGTTCGTCGCGCACAACGGCGAGATCAACACAATCCGGGGCAACCGCAATCGGATGCGGGCCAGGGAAGCGCTGCTGGCCAGCGACCTGATCCCGGGACCAATGGAGCGGCTGTTTCCGATCTGCACTGAAGGTGTTTCCGACTCGGCTTCCTTCGACGAGGTGTTGGAGCTGCTGCACCTGGGCGGGCGTTCGCTACCGCACGCGGTGCTCATGATGATCCCGGAGGCGTGGGAGAACCACCCGGAGATGGACCCGGCGCGCCGGGCGTTCTACCAGTTCTACGCCAGCTTGATGGAGCCATGGGACGGCCCGGCCTGCGTCACGTTTACCGACGGGACCCTGGTGGGTGCGGTGCTGGACCGCAATGGTCTGCGTCCGGCTCGCTGGTGGCGGTTAGCTGACGGCCGGGTGGTGTTCTCCAGCGAGTCCGGCGTGCTGGACGTCCCGCCGGATCAGGTCGTGGCCAAGGGGCGATTACAGCCTGGGCGAATGTTCCTGCTGGACACCGAGGCCGGCCGAGTTATAGACGACGATGAGATCAAGTCCAAGCTTGCTTCGGCGCTGCCCTATGACGAGTGGGTGCACGCGGGCCTGCTGGATGTGGCAAGCCTGCCGTCTCGTGATCATGTGGTGCAGACCCACGAGGCGGTTCGTCGACGTCAGCTCACCTTCGGCTACACCGAGGAAGAACTACGGATCCTGCTCACCCCGATGGCGTTGAGCGGCGTCGAGCCGATCGGCTCGATGGGCACCGATATCCCTCTTGCCGCGCTGTCCGGGCGCCCCCGTCTGCTTTACGACTACTTCACCCAGCTGTTCGCGCAGGTCACCAACCCGCCGCTGGACGCGATCCGAGAGGAGATCGTCACCAGCATGGCGCGGGTGATGGGTCCGGAGCAGAACCTGCTCGTTCCCTCCGCCGCGTCCTGCCGGCACCTGCGGCTGCCCTACCCGGTGATCGACAACGATGAGCTGGCCAAGATCCTGCACATCAACCACGAGGGCAACCACCCTGGCTTCGCGGCGGCCGTGCTCAGCGGACTCTACGAGGTCGAGGGCGGTGAGCAAGCAATGAAGGCCGCGCTGGAGCGGCTTCGGAGGGAAGCGTCCGAAGCAATCGCCGATGGCGCGCGGATTCTGGTGCTCTCCGACCGCGACTCCGACCACCGGATGGCGCCGATCCCGTCGCTCTTGCTCACCTCGGCCGTGCACCACCACCTGGTGCGTCAGCGGGAACGGTTGCGGGTGGCGCTGGTGGTGGAGAGCGGAGACTGCCGGGAGGTGCATCACGCCGCCATGCTGCTCGGCTACGGAGCCGCGGCGGTGAACCCTTACCTGGCCTTCGAAACCATCGAGGACCTGGTGATAAATAGTGACATCACCGGGATCGACCCAACCGTGGCCGTGCGCAACTACGTCCGGGCCGTGGTCAAAGGCGTACTGAAGGTGATGTCCAAAATGGGCATTTCCACTGTCGGTGCCTACACCGCCGCGCAGGGTTTCGAAGCGATCGGGCTGGCACGTGAGTTGGTGGATGAGTATTTCACCGGCACCGCCTCGCGGCTGAGCGGGGTCGGGCTGGATGTGCTGGCCGCCGAAGTGGCGGCTCGGCACCGCCGCGCCTACCCAGCGAACCCGATTGACCGGCTGGACCGGCGATTGGAGGTCGGCGGCGAGTACTCCTACCGGCGTGACGGTGAGCTTCACCTGTTCACCCCGGAGACGGTGTTCCTGTTACAGCACTCCACGCGTACCGGGCAGCGGGACGTTTTTCGCCGTTACACGGCGGAATGTGACCAGTTGGCGGCGCAGGGCGGCGCCCTGCGCGGGCTGTTCAGATTCCGCACTGAGGCACGCCAGCCTGTGCCGCTGTCCGACGTGGAACCAGCCGAGGCGATCCTGAGCAGGTTCAACACCGGCGCGATGTCCTACGGCTCGATCTCCGCCGAGGCGCACGAGACCTTGGCGATCGCGATGAACCGGCTCGGTGCCCGATCGAATACCGGTGAGGGCGGTGAGGAAATTGACCGGCTCTACAACCCCGTCCGACGCAGCGCGGTCAAGCAGGTAGCGTCTGGGCGTTTCGGTGTGACCAGCGAGTACCTTCTGCATGCCACCGACATCCAGATCAAGATGGCCCAAGGCGCCAAGCCCGGCGAGGGTGGTCAGCTGCCGCCGAACAAGGTCTGGCCGTGGATCGCCCGCGCCCGCTACAGCACCCCCGGTGTCGGGTTGATATCCCCGCCGCCGCACCACGACATTTACTCCATCGAAGACCTCGCTCAGCTCATCCACGACTTGAAGAACGCCAACCCAGCCGCCAGAGTGCACGTCAAGCTGGTGTCTTCGGTGGGCGTCGGAACGGTGGCCGCTGGGGTCACCAAAGCGCACGCCGATGTGGTGCTGATCTCCGGGCACGATGGCGGTACCGGCGCCGCGCCGCTGACTTCACTCAGGCACGCCGGCGCGCCGTGGGAGATCGGGTTAGCCGAAACGCAGCAGACCCTGCTGCTGAACGGACTGCGCGACCGGGTCACAGTGCAGGCCGACGGTCAGCTCAAGACCGGGCGTGACGTGATGGTCGCCGCGCTGTTGGGCGCCGAGGAGTACGGGTTCTCCACCGCGCCGTTGATCGTGGCTGGTTGCGTGATGATGCGAGTCTGCCACCTCGATACCTGTCCGGTGGGCATCGCTACCCAGGATCCGGAGCTGCGCCGACGCTTCACCGGCAAACCTGAGTTCGTCGAGAACTTCTTCCGGTTCCTGGCCGAAGAGGTTCGGGAGTACCTCGCCCAGCTCGGCTTCCGATCGCTGGACGAGGCCATCGGGCATGCTGAACTGCTGGACGCCGGCCCGGCTGTCGAACACTGGAAGCGCGGTCACGGGTTGGATCTTTCCCCGTTGTTCGTGGTGCCGGACGTGCCGCGTGCGGCGCGTCGGCGGATGCGGACCCAGGACCACGGCCTGGACCGGGCGCTGGATCGCACCCTCATCCAGCTGGCCGAAGCCGCGTTGGAGGACGCCCATCGAGTCCGCCTTGAGCTGCCGGTGCGCAACATCAACCGAACGGTCGGCACCCTGCTCGGGGCCGAGGTGACCCGTCGATACGGTGGCGCCGGTCTACCTGAGGACACCATCCATATCCAGCTGGAGGGCTCAGCCGGCCAGTCCCTCGGCGCGTTCCTGCCCCATGGCATCACGGTGGAGCTGACAGGGGATGCCAATGACTATGTCGGCAAGGGCTTGTGCGGTGGTCGGCTGATCCTACGCCCGCATCCTGACGCGCCGTTCACGGCGGAGCGCCAGGTGATCGCTGGAAACGTGATTGGCTACGGGGCGACCTCGGGGGAGATCTTTCTGCGGGGCAGCGTGGGGGAGCGGTTCTGCGTGCGCAACTCCGGGGCGTTGGCGGTCGCGGAAGCCGTCGGTGATCACGCGTGTGAATACATGACCGGCGGCACTGTCATAGTCCTGGGCCCGACCGGCCGGAATGTGGCCGCCGGGATGTCCGGTGGGGTGGCCTACGTATTCGATCTGGACCCCCGGCTAGTCAATCGAGAGCTGGTCGAGGTAGAGGCACCGTCAGCGCATGACTTGGCGTACCTGCGTGAGGTGGTCGGCCGCCACGCGCAACTCACCGGGTCGGTCGTGGCGGCTTCGCTGTTGGGGGACTGGCCGCGTCGGGCCAGGGCCTTTTCCAAGATTATGCCGAGGGACTACCGGCGAGTCCTGGAGGCCGTCCGGCGGGCGAGCGCCGAGGGGCGTGACCCGGACCAGGCGATCATGGAGGCGGCCCGTGGCTGACCCGCGCGGTTTTCTTACCTACGCTCGCGCAGACGTCCCCAAGCGTCCGATCTCCGAGCGCGTCCACGACTGGCGTGAAGTCTATCTCGACCACACCGATTCGCGGCAGGTCAGCCAGACCCGGGACCAAGCCGCTCGCTGCATGGACTGTGGTATCCCGTTCTGCCATTCCAGGTCAGCGGGCTGCCCGCTGGGCAACCTCATCCCGGAGTGGAACGACCTGGCCCGCCGTGGCGACTGGGCGCGAGCCAGCGACCGTCTGCACGCCACTAACAACTTCCCGGAGTTCACCGGTCGGCTCTGCCCGGCGCCCTGTGAGACAGCCTGCGTGCTGGCGCTCACCCCCGATGCCGGTGGTGCGGTAGCGATCAAGCGGGTGGAACAGACCATCGCCGATCTGGCGTGGGAACACGACCTGGTGATGCCGAAGCGCCCGGGGCTAACGTCGGGGAAGCGGGTCGCGGTGGTCGGTTCCGGCCCGGCCGGCCTGGCCGCCGCGCAGCAGCTTACCCGCGCGGGGCACCAGGTCACGGTGTTCGAACGGGATGACCGGTTGGGCGGTCTGCTGCGCTACGGCATCCCCGAGTTCAAAATGCGGAAGGCGCTACTGAACCGGCGGTTGGCACAGCTGCGAGCCGAGGGCACCCGGTTCGTCACCTTGTGCGAGGTGGGCGGATCCGCTCGGAGGGACCTGTCGGTGCGGCGGTTACGCGCGGATTTCGATGCGGTGGTGTTAGCGGTCGGTGCGCTGACTGGCCGCGACGCGCCGGAGCTGCCGGGGCGGGAGCTGGCCGGCGTGCATCTGGCGATGGAGCATCTGGTGCCGGCGAACAGGGAGTGCGAGGGCGACGCGCCGACACCGATCTCCGCGCGGGGACGGCACGTAGTGATCATCGGCGGGGGTGATACCGCCGCCGACTGCTACGGCACCGCGATCCGTCAGGGCGCGCTGAGCGTGCACCAGCTCGACCAGTATCCGCGCCCGCCCGACACCCCCGATTGGGCGCGCTCCCCGTGGCCGACCTGGCCCTGGATACTGCGGACCTACCCGGTGCACGAAGAGACCGGGCAGCGGCGGTTCGAGGTGGCTGTCGAGCGGTTCGTCGGCGACGGGAACGACCGGGTCACCTCGGTTGTCCTGCGTCGGGTACGGGTGGAGAAAGATGCGGTGAGCGGCCGCCGCGAGGTGGTGCCCGTGTCCGAAGACCGCACCGAACTGCCCTGCGACCTGGCGCTGCTGGCGATCGGGTTCACCGGGGTGGCAGATATGCCGCTGCTGGAGGGGTTAGGGCTGACCCGTGCCTCGAACGGGACCTTGAGCTGCGGGCCGGACTGGGCCACCGACGTACCTGGGGTGTTCGTCTGCGGCGACGCCCACCGGGGCGCCTCGTTAGTGGTCTGGGCCATCGCGGAGGGTCGCGCGGCCGCTCACTCCGTGGACGCCTACCTCACCGGCGCTTCGACGCTGCCAGCGCCGGTGACTGCGTGTGCCCGTGAGTGGCGAGCCGGGCGGTAACCGGTACCTGCGAATGGTGTGGCTACACGCGTCGCCGCTGACCGTTAAACGTTCACCGCGCGGTCGCCGATGTTGCTATGCCCTGGGGATAGGCTCAGAGATACCCTCGACGAGTGACCCGACGCGCAAAGATCGTTTGTACCCTCGGGCCGGCTACCGCGAGCCCGGAGCGGATCCGGGATCTCGTAAAGGCCGGCATGGACGT
The DNA here is from genome assembly GCA_019244295.1 of Pseudonocardia sp. Lineage (GTDB taxonomy): Bacteria > Actinomycetota > Actinomycetes > Mycobacteriales > Pseudonocardiaceae > Pseudonocardia. The sequence goes on along the minus strand of JAFASX010000121.1, from coordinate 14,781 downwards.
CGCCCGGCTGAACTTCAGCCACGGCAACCGGGAAGACCACAAGCGGGTATACCAGCTTGTGCGAGAGGCCGCCGACGCGGAAGGCCGTGCGGTGGGCATCCTGGCTGACCTACAAGGGCCCAAGATCCGATTGGGTCGGTTCGCCGCCGGCCCGGTGGAGTGGCTCACCGGTGAGGAGGTGCGGATCACGGTCGAGGACGTGGCCGGCACCCACGACCGGGTGTCGACCACCTACCCCGGTCTGGCCGACGACGCTCGCCCGGACGACCGGCTGTTGGTCGACGACGGCAAGGTCGGGCTGCGGGTCATCGCCGTCGAGGGCCTGGACGTCGTCTGCAAGGTCACCGAAGGCGGCACCGTCAGCGACAACAAGGGCATCTCACTACCTGGGATGAACGTCTCGGTGCCCGCGATGAGCCAGAAGGACGTGGCGGACCTCGAGTTCGCTCTGGGCCTGCAGGTGGACTTCGTCGCGCTGTCGTTCGTGCGTAGTCCCGCCGACATTGAGTTGGTCCATCAGGTGATGGACCGAATCGATGGGGGGCGGCTTCCGGTCATCGCCAAGCTGGAGAAGCCGGAGGCAGTGGACAATCTCGAGGCCATCGTGCTGGCTTTTGACGGCGTCATGGTGGCTCGGGGTGACCTGGGTGTCGAGCTGCCGCTGGAGAACGTCCCACTGGTACAGAAGCGGACCATCCAGATTGCCAGGGAGAACGCCAAGCCGGTGATCGTGGCCACCCAGATGCTGGATTCGATGATCTCTAATTCGAGGCCGACCAGGGCCGAGGCGTCGGACGTGGCGAATGCCGTGCTAGACGGTACGGACGCGGTCATGCTGTCCGGGGAAACCAGCGTTGGGCGTTACCCGATCAAAACCGTGCGCACCATGGCGCAGATCATCGAAGCGGTCGAAGCCGGCTCGTTCGGGGTACCACCGCTCAACCATGTGCCGCGGACCAAACGCGGTGTGCTGTCCTATGCCGCCAGAGACATCGGTGAGCGACTCAACGCGAGTGCGTTGGCGGCGTTCACCCAGTCTGGCGACACGGTTCGTCGGCTGGCCCGGTTGCACAGCCGGCTCCCGCTGCTGGCGTTCACCCCGGTCCCCGCGGTGCGCAATCAGCTCGCGCTAAGCTGGGGAACCGAGACGTTCCTTGTCGAGCAGGTCGACTCCACCGATGCCATGATACGTCAGGTGGACGCCGCCATGCTGTCCATCGAACGCGCGGCACCCGGGGATCTGGTGGTGATTGTCTCTGGGTCACCGCCGGGCACTGTGGGTTCAACTAACCTCATCCGGGCCCATCGGCTCGGTGAGGACGATCATGCCTGACTCCACCGGGACTGGGTGACCGCCCCGGTCGGCGCGGACCCGGACCGGCTCACCGTGCCTGGCAGACTGCCTGGGTGAGTTCTGAACTCGACAGCGGCGCCGACGAGACACCGCGTGGTCAGCAGGCGCTTGACGCCCTGGTCGCCTTGCTGGATCTGGAACGGCTGGAGGTTAACCTATTCCGGGGGGTGAGCCCGCCACATTCGCCGACCCGGGTGTTCGGGGGCCAGGTCGCAGGGCAGGCGTTGGTAGCGGCGGGCCGCACGGTACCGGCGGACCGTGCGGTGCATTCGTTGCATGCTTACTTCATCCGACCCGGCGATCCCAGCGTCCCTATCGTCTACGAGGCCGAACGGGTGCGGGACGGTCGCTCGTTCACCACCCGCAGGGTGCTGGCGATTCAACACGGTGAGGCCATCTTCTCGCTCTCGGCTTCGTTCCAGCTGGCTCAGCACGGACTCGTGCACACCGAACCGATACCGGCTGACGTACCCAGCCCGGAGTCGTTGCCCGGTCTTGACAGCTGGATCCCCACTGGGGGCGGCGGGGGATGGCTCACCGCTGTGCCCAGGCCGCTGGACATCCGGTACGTCGAGGAGCCGATCTGGTCGTCGTCACGGCGTAGCGCCACCGCCACCGCGAGACGAGTCTGGATGCGCGCTGATGGCACCCTGCCGGACAACCGGCTGTTGCACTTATGCCTGCTTACCTACGCCAGCGATCTGACCTTGCTGGGCTCGGTGCTCGCTCGCCATGAGCTCAGCTCGACGGCGAACGTGCAGATGGCCAGCCTTGACCACGCGGTCTGGTTCCACCGGCCGTTCCGGGCCGATGACTGGTTGCTCTATGAGTGCTATTCGCCGGTGGCTTCCGGGTCGCGAGGCTTGGCTATGGGGCGGTTCTACAGTCAAGAGGGCGCGCTGGTCGCCACGACCGTTCAAGAAGGCTTGGTGCGGGTGGCCGCTAAGCGAAATCGGTAGAGTTCTAGTTTATGCTGACTGAGGTCCGCTTCAGCTGTGACGACGGGTTCTCGATGCCCGGCCTGCTGGCCACCCCTACCTTTGAGCAATCCGGGCCCCGCCCTGGGCTGCTGCTGATATATGAGGCGTTGGGGATGACCGACGAGATGACCCGGGTCGCGGCGGAGCTGTCCGACGAGGGCTGGACGGTGCTCATCCCGGACCTGTTCGCTCGCGGTCACAAACCGCTCTGTATCGTGCGCTGTCTGCGTACCGTGGCAACGGGGGAGGGCGTCGCGCTGGACGATCTGGAGGCCGCCCGTCGATGGTTGGCGGCGTTGCCCGAGGTGGACGCCGAACGGATCGGGGTGGTTGGGTTCTGCATGGGCGGCGGGTTCGCCTTGTTGCTGGCCATGAACGCCCATTACCGAGTCAGTGCGCCGTTCTACGGTTTGGCACCGAAGAAAATGCCTCGATCGTGCCCGGTGGTCGGCAGCTACGGTGGCCGGGACGCCGGCTTGGCTAGCTCACCCGCGCGGCTCATCAAGAACCTGGACCGGCTTGGGGTGCCGCACGACGTCAAGGTTTACCCCGACGCTGGGCACTCGTTCTATACCCGGATGCCGAACCGGATGCTGACAATGATCGGGTATTTTGTGCCGAGAATGCATCTTGGTTACGACGAACGCAGCGCCAAAGACGCGCACGAACGCATGGTCGCGTTCTTCCGGCAACACCTGGATTCCGTGCCGGCCGATGACCAGGACGGATGAGGCCGGTTGAGCCCCCTGAGCAACCCTCGGGGTTCCGGCTGCTGATCTCGATCTTGGCGTCTGGGCGCTAGCCGCTGACGAGGAGAGTCAGCCTACGGCTGGACGATGCCGGAGGAACGCATTGAGGATCCGCTCGGCGCCCAGCGCCGGGGTCAGCTCGCCATCCAGCACTGAGCGCTCCAGCTCAGGCACCAGCGCGCGTACCCTCGGGTGCTGGTGCAATTGGTGGCGCAACCCGTCGGTGACCATCGTCCACATCCAATGCACTTGTTGACGTCGTCGGCGTTCGGTCAACTTGCCGACGGCCGCCAACCGGTCCTGGTGATCGACAATTTTGTCCCATACCTGACCGAGGCCGGTCTCGGCGGTCGCGCTGCAGGTCAGCACGGGCACTTCCCAACCGATGCCATCCGACGACGGCCCGCGCAGCATGCGCAGAGCGCCGGCCAACTCACGGACGGCTCGGCGGGCGTCGAGCTCTCCGGGACCGTCGGCCTTGTTCACCGCGATCACATCGGCCAGCTCGAGGATGCCGCGCTTGATGCCTTGGAGGGTGTCGCCAGTACGGGCGAGGGTGAGGAACAGGAACGTGTCGACCATGTCGGCCACCGCGTACTCGGACTGGCCGACGCCGACCGTTTCGACGATGATCACGTCATACCCGGCCGCCTCCAGTACCACCATGCTCTCCTGGGTCGCGGTGGCTACCCCGCCCAGCGTGCCGGATGTGGGAGACGGGCGGATGAACGCGTTGCCGTCGGCGGCGAGGCGGACCATTCGAGTTTTGTCACCGAGGATGCTGCCCCCGCTGTACGAGGACGATGGGTCGACGGCGAGCACGCCCACTCGGTGACCGGCGGCGGTCAGCCGAGTGCCCAGGGAGTCGATGAACGTCGACTTGCCAACGCCTGGCACTCCCGTGATTCCTACCCGACGGGCCTTGCCCGTCTCCGGTAGCAGCTCGATCAACAGTTGCTGGGCCAGCTTCCGGTGATCGGGGAGGCTGGATTCGACCAGCGTGATCGCCCGGGCGATCCACCGCCGGGAGTTCTGCCGGACGCCGTCGATATACGGCTGAAGGTCGGTCACCGCTCGCGCAGCGTCGCCAGTAGCTCGCGCGCCGCCCGGGCGATCACCGTGCCGGGCGGGAAGATCGCCGCCGCACCGGCTTGCCGCAGCGCGTCGAAGTCATCGGGTGGAATCACCCCGCCAACCACGATCAGCACGTCGGAGGCTTCCAACGCGGCCAGCTCATCGCGCAGCGCGGGGACGAGCGACAGGTGCCCAGCCGCCAGCGATGACACCCCAACGATGTGTACGTCGGCTTCCACGGCTTGGCGTGCCACCTCGGCCGGGGTCTGAAACAGCGGACCGACGTCGACGTCGAAGCCCAGGTCAGCGAACGCGGTAGCGATCACCTTCTGGCCTCGGTCATGACCATCCTGGCCGATCTTGGCGACCAGGATTCGCGGCCGTCGCCCGGTCTCCCGCTCGAACCGCGCCGCGTCCTGCCGCGCGGCCTCGATCGAATCTACCTGACCAGCCTCGTCTCGGTATACGCCGGACAACGTGCGCGGCGAGGCGGTGTGCCGGCCGTAGACCTTCTCCAACGCGTCGGAGATCTCGCCCACGGTCGCTTTCGCCCGCGCCGCGTCCACCGCGCACGCCAGCAGGTTCTGCTCCAGCCCCGGACCGCGCTCGCCTCGCTTGGCGGCCTGGGCCGCGGCGGTCAATGCCGCCAGTGCGTCGGAACAGGCTGGGCCATCACGTTCGGCGCGCAGCTGGCGCAGCCGATCCACCTGCTGCGCCAAGACAGCCGCATTATCGATTTTGAGCACGTCAATCGACTCGTCGGCGTCCGCCCGATAGGTGTTCACTCCGATCACCGGTTGGCGCCCGGAGTCGATGCGCGCCTGGGTGCGCGCGGCCGCCTCTTCGATGCGCAACTTCGGCATGCCCTCATTGATCGCCCTGGCCATCCCACCCGCGTTTTCGACCTCTTCGATATGTTCCCAGGCCCGCCGCGCTAGGTCATATGTGAGTTTTTCCACGTAGTAGCTGCCGCCCCACGGGTCAATTACCCGGGTGGTGCCGGACTCTTGCTGCAGCAGCAGCTGGGTGTTGCGGGCGATGCGGGCGGAGAAGTCGGTGGGCAGTGCCAGCGCCTCGTCCAGCGCGTTGGTGTGCAGCGACTGGGTGTGACCCTGTGTGGCCGCCATCGCTTCCACACAGGTGCGCGCCACGTTGTTGAAAACATCCTGCGCGGTCAGCGACCAGCCGGACGTCTGGCAGTGGGCACGCAACGACAGCGACTTCTCGTTTTTCGGCTCGAAGCGCCGCACCAGCTTGGCCCACAGCAGCCGGCCGGCCCGCAGTTTGGCGACTTCCATGAAGAAGTTCATTCCGATCGCCCAGAAGAACGACAGCCGGGGGGCGAAACTGTCGATGCCCAGCCCGGCGCCGACCCCGGCGCGCAGGTACTCCAGCCCGTCGGCCAGCGTGTAGGCCAACTCAAGATCGGCGGTCGCGCCGGCCTCCTGCATGTGATAGCCGGAGATCGAGATGGAGTTGAACTTCGGCATCCGCCGCGAGGTGCAAGCGAAGATGTCCGAAATGATCTGCATCGACGACTGTGGCGGGTAGATGTAGGTGTTGCGGACCATGAACTCTTTGAGGATGTCGTTCTGGATGGTCCCGGCCAGCTGCTCCGGCCGCACGCCCTGCTCCTCGGCGGCCACGATATAAAGCGCGAGGACCGGCAGCACCGCGCCGTTCATAGTCATCGACACGCTTATCCGGTCCAAGGGGATGCCGTCGAACAGCTGGCGCATGTCGTAGATCGAGTCGATGGCAACCCCAGCCATCCCCACATCGCCGGACACCCGAGGGTGGTCGGAGTCGTAGCCTCGGTGAGTGGGTAGGTCGAACGCGACCGAGAGGCCTTTCTGCCCGGCGGCCAGGTTGCGTCGGTAGAACGCGTTGGACTCCGCGGCGGTGGAAAACCCAGCGTACTGCCGGATGGTCCACGGCTGAGTGCGATACATCGTCGGGTAGGGCCCGCGCAGGTACGGCGCGATGCCTGGGTAGGTGCCGAGGAAATCCAGGCCCTCGGTGTCAGTCTGGGTGTAGAGCGGGGGGACCGTGATGCCCTCCGGGGTGGCCCAGGCGAGCTCCTCAACGTCCTTGCCGGTGGACTCACGCACCAGCTCGGCCCACTGCTTGGCTGACTCGGCGCCTGTCCCAGCGGAACTGGTCGCGGCCGGCGCCTCGAATGGCAGGTCACCGAAGTGTGGGATGGTCATGCCCGCACCCCCAGCTCGTCCAATGTCTCGCGTAGTACCGCGACAGCGTTACAGCCGGCGTGGACGTAGCCGCCGACCGCCGCGTCGTCCATGCTTCCTCCTGATTTCCCAACGAGGGTTCCCGGTTTTCCAGCGAGCAATACGTTTCTCGCGCCGTGCGCGCGGAGCGCCTCGGCGACAGCCTGACCCTGCTCGGCGTAGGACGAGTCCGTGCCGCACAAGCAGGCGATGGTGGTGTCAGCCTGAGCGAACGCGGCCGCGATCTGCTCTGGCGAGCCGCTGCCGGTTGGGGTGGCCATTCCGCCGGCCTGGAACAGGTTGGCCGCGAAACTGGACCGGGCGTTGTGTGCGGCCGGCGAGCCGAGAGCGGCCAGGAAGACGGCCGGGCGGGCACCGGTGGCGGCCAGGTGAGCGTCGGCGCGGTCGCGCAACGCCTCGAACGCGGCGGCCCGGCGCACCCTGGGGAGTAGGCCGTGCGGGGCGGGGCGCCGGTCGGGGCGCCGGTCGGGCAGAGTCTCCGCCAGGTGCGGAAACTCGCTCACCCCGAGCACTGGTTCCTTGCGAGTGGCGAGCCGGTCGGCGCGCGCGTCCCAGGTCTTGGCCAGTGCGTCGGCTAGCGATCCATCGCGCAGCGTGGCCAGTAGCCCGCCGTCGCGCTCGATTTTGGTAAACACCTCCCATGCTCGGCGGGCCAGCGTAGTGGTCAGTCGCTCGACGTACCACGAACCGCCAGCTGGGTCCACCACCCGCGCCAGGTGCGATTCGTGGATCAGCAGCGACTGGGTGTTGCGCGCGATGCGCCGGGAGAACTGGTTGGGCAACCCAAGCGCCGCGTCGAACGGCAGCACCGTCACCGCGTTGGCCCCGCCTACGCCTGCGGTGAAGCAAGCCAGCGTGACACGCAGCATATTCACCCAGGGGTCACGCGCGGTGAGCATCGGTTCCGATGTGACCGCGTGCTGGCGCTGCGCCGCCTGCGGACCGGGCCGCTCGCCGCCGGTGCAGTCCCTCGCAACTCGGGCCCACAACCCTCGGGCGGCGCGTAGCTTGGCGATGGTGGCGAACTGATCAGCGGTGGCCGAGTACCGGAATTCCAGCTGGGTGAGCGCCTGGTTCACGGGCATCCCGGCGTCGGTGAGCGCGCGCAGGTAGGCGACCCCGGCCGCCAGCGAGCAGCCCAGCTCCTGGGCATCGTCCGCCCCGGCATTGTGGTAAACGGTCGCGTCGACGGTGACCGCCCGCAGGTTAGGCCGCTCGGTCACGCAACGGGTGGCCAGAATGGCGGTCAGCGCGAGACCGGCGTCGGTGTCGGTATCGGCGTCCAAGCCGGCCAGCCAGCCCAGCGGGTCGGCGCCCAGGGTGCCGGCCAGTGCGCCTGCCGGGATCTGCCGCTCAGCGGCCAGCGCGAACAGCGCCTCGGCGGCTTGGGCGGTCCGCGATCCGGCGTCCAGTGCGATCGGGACCAACTCGAGCAGCACGTCCCGCAGTACCACCGGCAGCGAATCGACCGGTAGCGCGCCCTCGCCGAGCACCAGCCACAGCGAGGTGACGCCGTTCGCCAGATCGGTCAGTACGGCCTCTTTGGTGGCCGCCACATCTGGGTCGGTGTGCCGTTGACGCAGGTCCCAGCCATCTGGGCTGCTTCCGAGCGGCCTGGCGCCACGGACGAACGGCGCCAGGCCGGGCATTCCAGGCGCCTCGTTGGCCGCGTCCGAAGCGACGTAAAGCGGCGCGACCGTGACTCCCTCGGCGATGCTGGTGCCCAGCAGATCTTCGACTGGACCGGTCAGGTTCTCGGGCAGCAGGCCAGCCTTGCTCAGTACCCCGGTCAGCAGATCGCGCCACTCGGCGCGGGTGGCGGGGGGAAACTCCGCGGCAAGGGTGAGCGTCGTCTGGTCCGACGGCTCCGACGGCACGGTCATACCCGAGCACTGTAGAGCGGGGACAATCAGCTGTGACCGCCTTGTGGCGCTTCTGACGGCGAGTCCTAGGCTGACCCATAGGCTCGCGGCTTAAGTTGGGCCCGGTCGGCTCGTGGTGAATAGATTTCGTGATGAATAGATCACTGTTCTCACAGGCTGAGGTGCAATCGGAGCGCGTTGTCCAGTTGGTGCATCTGCTCGGCGGTCAGGGTGCCGCACAGCCGTCCGACACGTTCGACGGCGATTGACCGAACCTGTTCGGCTTGGGCTTTGCTATCTCGAGACAACCTGGTCGTGGTTGAGGTGAGCAAGACCTGGAAGGGGTATACCCGGGCGACAGACCCGCGCGCTGGTTCGAAGTCAACCAACCGGATTTCACCTCTGCGCACTCAGCCGCCCAACCCGTCGGCGCTGGTGCTGTCCCAGAGCTCGGCATCGCCAGACACAGACCAGCTGCGCCACGCGTCTTCGTACGCACTGGCTAACTGGCCGGCGCGCAGGATCGCCACCGCATGCTGCAGGGCTGCCGATCGGGAGCGATAGCCGTGCTCGCGGGCGTACTTGTCCAAGAAGGTTATGTCGTCTTCTGACAAGCTCACACTTACCTTTATGCCTGTTGATGCTACCTGAGTTGCTGCCCACGGTAGGTGACTAGCTCACTCTGAGCTCACTCTGACTACAACGAACGATTCGCCAGGGATTGTGCAGGTGCCCCCATTCAGTGTGGGTTTCGTGTTGCTCAGCAGCACCTCGGCTACCGGCCGGTCAAGTTGCGGCGTGGCTGCTGAATGCCCCAGGTTGACCACTACCCGCAGGTCGCCCCGGTGTAGCATTACCGTGCGAGCCGTTTCGTCGACGTCCACGCCGAGCCGGTACAGCCATGGGTCGGACAGCTCGGGGTGGGACCGGCGCAGTGCGATCAGGTCGTGATAGGTGCGCAGCAAGCTGGCATGCGGTTCGTTCTCCGGCTCTGCCCAGTTCAGCTTTGAGTTATAGAAGGTGGATTCGGCGTTCGGGTCGGGAACCTTGGCCGAATTCCAATCGTGCTCGGCGAACTCCTCGAACCGCCCGACCCGGATCTTTTCCCGCAGGTCGGGATCTGGGAAGTGGGAGAAGAACTGCCATGGGGTGGACGCTCCCCACTCTTCGCCCATAAACAGCATCGGGGTGTACGGCGAACACAACATTAACGCCGCTCCGCAGGCGAGCAGCCCGGGGGAGAGGGACGCGGAAATGCGGTCTCCGGTGGCCCGGTTGCCAATCTGGTCGTGATTCTGCAAGTAGGCCAGGAAGCGATGCGCCGGGGTCCGAAAGACGTCCACTGGCCGGCCATGGCGACGGTGCCGGAACGCCGAGGGGGTGTCGGCGTGGAAGTAGGCGCCCCGCAGGGTGGCCGCCAGCCCCGGCAACGAGCCGAAGTCGGCGTAGTAGCCCTGTCGCTCCCCGGTCAGCGTCGCGTGCAGCTGGTGATGCACATCGTCGTTCCACTGCGCATGCAGGCCGTAGCCGCCACCATCGCGGGTGGTGATCAGCTTCGGGTCATTCAGGTCGGATTCCGCGATCAGAGTCAGCGGTCGGCGCGTATGCGCCTCCAAGGCGGCGATCTCGACGGCGAGTTCTTCGAGGAGGTGGATAGCACGGGTGTCAGCCAGGGCATGCACCGCGTCTAGCCGCAACCCATCGACGTGGAAGTCGCGCAACCACTGCAGCGCGTTGTCAATCACATACCGCCGGATCTCATCTGAGCCTGGACCGTCCAGGTTCAGCGAGGGACCCCAGATGTTGCGCCCGGCGAAGTAGGGGCCGAACCGGTCGAGATAGGCCCCGGACGGACCGAGGTGGTTGTAGACCACGTCCAACACCACGCCCAGACCTTTGCGGTGGCAGGCGTCGATGAACCGCTGGAACGCCACCGGTCCGCCATAGTTTTCGGTGACGGCATACCAGAGCACCCCATCGTAGCCCCAGTTGCGGGGACCGTCGACGGCGTTGACCGGCAGCACCTCGACTAGGTCGATACCAAGCTCCACCAAGTGGTTCAGCCGCTCAATCGCGGCGTCGAAGGTGCCCTCTGGGGTGAACGTGCCGATGTGCAGTTCGTAGAGGACGCTGCCCGGCAGTGCCCGACCAGTCCAATCGTGGTCGGTCCAGCCGAACTCGCGCGGGTCGTAGCGCCGCGACGGGCCGTGCACTCCGCTCGGCTGCCAGCGCGAGCGGGGATCCGGCAGCGGAGTGGGATCGTCGTCGAGCAGGAATGCGTAGTCGCTGTCCGGCCTAGCGGGTAGTTCCGCCCGCCACCAACCGCCGTCGGCTTGGCGCAGCTCGTGGTTCGCGCCGTCCAGTTCGATCCGTACTCGTGCCCGCTTCGGTGCCCACACCGCAAATTCCGCCATGAACGTGATCCTGGCCGAGTACGGTCCAGACCGCATCGTACGCCTACAGGCGATACTCGAAGGGCTCTCCCGCCCGGCTGCCCGCGCGCACAGGTGCTCGGTGGCGTTGGTCAGCTGGTAGAACCGCTGGCCCTGAAGTACGGAGTCAGCTAATGCTCGGGAGGAACGCAGAATCAGCGGGCGTGGCGGCACACAGAGCACGACACCATGTGCCGCCACGACACGCACCGGATCAGGATCCGTCAGTGGGTGTAGCTCTCGATGCTGGCGACATTATCATCGGTGATCTTGTGCCAGCCTGGGCCGAACCACTTGGTCTTGTCGCTGATGGCTCGCTGGTACTTGACCTTGAACTTGTAACCGTCCGGCACGTAATAGCCGTCGACGTCTCCCCAGCCGTGGGTGCTCTTGTGCGGTTTCAGTTCTTTGATGTCCTTGTCGCTGCAAGGCTTTTTACTGGCTGCGCACCAGGACATAGTGACTTTAACGACGAGATCAGTTCCATTGTGTACGGTTCCACATATCATACCAAACGTACATCCGCCTTTGAGTTGCGCCATGTCAGCTGTGGTGGTGTAGCTCGCCGCCGGGGCCGGGGCTGAGTTCGGGAAGGCTGCGGGGGACACCGCAAACGCACCCGTCGCGACCGGTGTGCCCATGGTGGTCAGGGCACCTGCGAGCGCGGCCGTCAGGGTTAGACCCGAGAAGAGTCGTTTCACTGTGCTTCTCCTTCAGTGGTGAGGGGCGCTGGCTCGCGCCCGGGGCCACCATCAACGAGGTTCGCCACAGTCAACGACTTCCCGTATACCGGACGTCGCCCACCAGGGCTTCTGTCGTACCGTGACCCCTGGCAACTCAGCGGAGAAGGGGGACCGATGAGCACCGTAGGTCGGCGCGGGGTGGAACCGGATCCGGGTTCCGCGCTAGACCAGGCGCAGTTCCGGCGCTGTCTGCAGGAACTGATGCGGTGGGCTGGGTACACCTCGCTGCAGCAGCTGGAGGCGGGCGCCATGCGCTGCGGGGTCAGCATGCCGGTGTCCACCGCCAACCGGGCATTGAATACCGACCGGCTGCCCACCGCCGATTTCGTGCGCCGTTTCGTCGTTGCCTGCGCGGGAGACGATGCCAAGTGGAGCAGGGCGCGGGAGAATTTGGCCGACCGAGAATATGCCCGCTGCCCGCCTGAGGTGGTGCATTCAGAACCGTCGTTATCGCAGCCGGCCAGCCGCGACGGACGCGACGGAGAGGTTGTCGACACCTGCCCCTATCTGGGTCTGGCTGCTTTTGAGCCTGATCAGGCTCAGTGGTTTTTCGGGCGGGAACGTGTGACCGCCGAGGTAGTGAGTCGGTTAACCGAGCGGCTGGAAGGGACCGGGCCGCTGGTCGTTGCCGCCCCCTCCGGCGCGGGGAAGTCCTCGCTACTGCGCGCGGGTCTCCTGTCGGCTCTGAGCGCGGGGCGGATCCCGGGGTCGCGAAGTTGGCCGTATCTGTTGTTCACCCCGACTGCCGACCCACTTCGTGAGCTGGCCACTCAGGTCGCGACCCTGGCAGGTATCCAGATCAACACGGTCTGTGCTGAGTTGGAAGCCGATCCCGGCCGGTTGATCGAGATCCTTCGTGGTGTGGTGACGGTCGCGTCCGGTGGGCAGCCGCTGGAGACGGCCCGTGTGGTGCTGGTGGTCGATCAGTTCGAGGAGACTTTCACGCTGTGCGCTGACAAGCGTCGCAGGCAAGTGTTCATCCGTGCCCTTTGCGCCGCTGTGAGCAGCGTCGAGGGCAGAGCTCCGGCGGCGTTGGCCGTACTGGGGATGCGTGCGGATTTCTATGGTCACTGCGCGGATCACCCGGAGCTGGTCGATGCCCTGCGCCACGGCCAGGTGCTGTTGGGCGCCATGGACACAGCCGAGCTGCGGGACGCAATCGAGAAACCTGCGCGTGCCATAGGTATGGACGTGCAACCCGGGCTTGTCGAGCTCATGCTGGGTGACCTCGGCATCGACGCCTCGCACGCGGCGGGGGTGGCTACGTATGAACCGGGTGCCCTGCCGCTGCTGTCGCACGCGCTGCGGGCTACCTGGCAGCAACGCGACGGTCATACTCTCACCGTGAGTGGTTACCGGCTCACCGGCGGTATCCACGGTGCGATCGCGGACACCGCCGAGCGGGCCTACCGGAAGTTGGACCCGGCCGGGCAGCATATCGCTCGTCAGCTGCTGATGCGCATGATTCAGATCGGTGACGGTGCCCACGACACCCGCCGGCAACTCGATCGCGCCCGGCTCACTGACGATGTGGCAGACCTCGTTGCGGCGCAGGCCGTCCTGGATGTGTTGACCCAGTCCCGCCTGATCACCCTGCATGCCACGACCGCGGAAATTACCCACGAGGCACTGCTGCGGGCATGGCCGCGGCTGCGCGACTGGATCGAGACCGACCGGGTCGGGTTGCTCATTCACCAGCGGCTCACAGAGGCCGCCGAGACATGGGACCGCGAAGGCCGCCACTCTGCCGGCCTCTACCAGGGCCCCCGGCTGGCGGCCGTCCGCGACTGGATGGACACCGCAGATCCCGATTTGACCCCGCTGGCCGATGCGTTTCTGTCCGCTTGCACCCAGCGTGAGCGCGACGAGCAACGCGCCGGCCGCCGCCGCACCCGTAGGCTGCGTCAACTCGTCGCCGGACTGGGTGTCCTCCTGCTCCTCGCCACCACCACGACTATCCTCGCCGTCCAAGCACGCAACGATGCTATCCAAGGGCGCAACGAGGGCATCTCACGAAAAGTAGCTGACCAGGCGATTGCGCTGCGCACCATCAACCCTGCTCTGGCCGTCCAACTCAGCCTGGCCGCTTTCCTCCTCTCACCTACCGCTGAAGCCCGCGGTGCCCTGATCAGTAGCTTGGTAACACCCGATCCCATCCATCTCACTGTCGGCAATGACATTGATGCAGTTCGCTCTGTGGCGTTCAGCCCACAAGGCGGTGTGCTGGCCTCTGGCGGTCACGACAACGCTGTTCACTTGTGGAACGTCGCAGATTCGCCCACTCTTAGCGAGTTGGCGGTCCTCCGTGGCCACCAAGACGCCGTCCGCTCGGTGACATTCAGCCCTGACGGCAAGATCCTGGCCACCGCCAGCTCCGACCGGACTGCCAAGCTGTGGGACGTCAGCGACCTCAGCCACCCCCGTCAGTTGGTTACCCTCAGCCACCAGGCATCTGTCTGGGGTGTGGCGTTCAGGCCTGACGGCAAGATCCTGGCCACCGCCAACTCTGACGGGACCGCCAGGCTGTGGGACGTTACTAACTCCAGCTACCCCCGTGAGTTGACTCCCCTCATCGGCCACCAGCAGGACGTCTACGGCGTGGAGTTCAGCCCCAACGGCGACATCTTGGCCACCGCCGGCCGCGACCGGACTGCCAAGCTGTGGGACGTCAGCAACCTCAGCCACCCCCGCGAGTTGGCTACCCTCACCCGGCACGCTGGTTTCGTTTTTGTGGCGGCGTTCAGCGGTGATGGGCGGGTGCTGGCCACCGCTAGTTCCGACATGATTGTCTGGCTGTGGGATGTCAGCGACCCCCGCCAACCCCGGGAATTGGCTCCTCTCCCCGGCCACACGGCTCCTGTCTACGGATTGGCGTTCAGCCCTGACGGTCACACCCTCGCCACCGCCAGCGTCGACACGACTGCCCGGCTATGGGACGTCAGCGACCCTGTCCATCCCTCCGTCCTGGCGGCATCCCTCGTTGGCCACACCGACAACGTTTATTCGGTGGCGTTCAGCCCTGACCGTCATACCCTGGCTACCGCCAGCCACGACAGAACCGTGCGCCTGTGGGAGACCGATGTCAACCGTATTGCCACGCGTATCTGCGCCATCGCCCATCCCACCATCACCCGCAACGAATGGCGCTACTATTTCCCCGACCTGCCCTACCTGCCACCTGGAGCAATACTTAAAACCTGTGGATGAGCAAGATCAACGGAGGGTCGTACCCTCCCGTTCATCCTGAAGGCTCAAACAAGATCGGCGCTGGAACGCCGGGTCGGGAAGGTACGACCGATGGTAAGGGTAGCCGCTGCGGACGCGGGGTCTGTCGGACA
>JAFASX010000070.1 GCA_019244295.1 Pseudonocardia sp. | reverse complement strand
CTGTCGGCTTCAACGATCCGCCAAGCGGGAGAATCGAGCCAGGATTTGTGTTCGATCACTGGTGCGGTCACAATTATCGACTGCCCGTGCACCCGACTACGATCTGTATTAGGCGTGAACTCCTGACTGCTATTGGGGGCTGGATGGCCGTTCCGGGTTCTGAGGACACTGGCATGCTCGTCGCGGCAAGTGTCCTCGCGCCCGGGTACTTCCATCACGAGGTTGGACTCCTGTACCGCAAATGGCCGGGCCAGATGACCGCAAGCGCCGAGCATACCGAACCTGTTGAGTGGCAGCTCAGAATGAGCCTGATCCGCGAGCGCGCCGAGTCTATTACCCAATGGCCTTTCTTTAAGCTTTCAGTAGGACGCTGTTGCGTTGGAGGCAGTGGATTTGTAGTCGGTGGGTGACCCGGACGACGCTGGGTTGGTCTTTGCGGGCGGAGAAGTCGCCGGCCTTCTTGGTGGCGCGGGGGCTGGCCCGGTTGGGGCGGTCGCGGACGAGGAAGTGTGGGTCGAGGATCTTCAGGAGAAAGGTGGCGACGGCCAGGTCAGGCTGGTGAGGGGGGAAAACCCGCCGTGACGGAGTCGGTCGCGGCGGCCAGAGCGTGCGGGAAGCTGATCTTTTCGGGTGGGATGCCGGTGGCGTCGACGGCGGCGCCGATAAGGGTGTGGATGGACTGGTAGACCGCGAACAACGCCCACATCTCCTGGGCGACACCCTCGGGGTCTTTGCTACGCAGCACCGGGTTGCCCTCGCCCATGTCGGTTTTGTGGTGGCCGATCACGGTCTCGGCGCCCCAGCGCATCGGATAGGCACACGCCAGGTCCAGCGCCGGGTAGGCCTCGATGTCGAGCAGGTCGGTGACCAGCACGAACACCTCAGAACTCTGCTCCTCGCCGCCCTGGGCGGGGCTGGTGTGCACGGTGTACTCGATGACCCGCACCGTGATCGGCGGACCGTCAGCCTTGCGTCGCGGGTGCAGCTGGGCCAGGTAGGTCCCGTCGTCGAGCACCTGGATGGGAGTCAGCCGAAACGACGCCGAAGCCCGCCACAGAATGTGCGCCCCTCTCGCCAGCACGTCGCGGGCCAGGGCATGGGACAAGAAGTTCCGGTCGGCCAGGCTCAGCATCCCCGGGCCGAACGCGGGTAGCAGGTCGAGGGCCAGGGTCTGCTCACCGACGGTGTAGGGCCCGAACGTGGCCCCGATCAGCGCCCCGGTGCCCGACTCCCCGGCCACCAGCCAGCGAACCTGAGGGAACGCACCCTCCCGGGTCGCGTTCGACGGGCGACCGAAGTACTCGGAGTTCTCCGGCGTGTCCGGGACATCGCTGGTCGAGCCGTCCACCGAGACCACCCGCAGCCCACAACAGAACACCCCAGGGGTGTCCCGCTCGACCGGCCCGCCGGTCAGACCGGCGACGGCATCAAAGAGCATGTGCAGCGGATCAGCACCCAACCGCGCCCGCGCCCGGGCCAACGAGGAGATGTTCGCCGGGCGCCACCGCCGCCCCCCACCCGCATCGACCCACCCGTCACCGTCGAGCACCCCCTCCAGCAGCTGCTCGGCCCGGCGACGGTGATACAGCGCGTCCACCAACTTCGACAACACCCGCCCATAGCCACAGTTACGACCCCGAAACAACCACAACGCCAACACGAAATACACCATCAACCGAGCCGGCAACAACCGCCGCCGCCGCTCACGAGTCCCGGTCGTCGCCACCACCCGATCCACCAGCTCCGGCGGAAACGCCCGCGTCAACGCCCCCACCGACACCCGGTCGGGCAACCAACCCTCCGGGGACACCCCCTCCGACCCATCATGCGCCACCCCACAACCATCCCGAACCACGATCACCAAACCGAGCACCACAACCCGGCGTGTCGCAACACGATCGGCTTAAAGCAAGGCCATTGAGCGGTGGGCTGGTTACCAGCACGATCGACCAGCGCACCGACTGGGGATTCGACTACAACAAGGAGCTGGCGGTGCGAGCTGAGCGCGCGGGCTTCGACTACGCGCTGACCCAGGTGCGCTACATGGCCAGCTACGGCGCGGAGTACCAGCACGAGTCCAGCAGCTTCAGCCTCGCGCTCCTGCTGGTCACCGAACGACTCAAGGTCATCGCCGCAGTCCATCCCGGGCTGTGGCATCCAGGAGTGCTCGCCAAGCTCGGCGCCACCGCGGACCACCTGTCCGGCGGCCGCTTCGCGGTCAACGTGGTCAGCGGCTGGTTCAAGGGGGAGTTCACCGCGCTCGGCGAACCATGGCTGGAACACGACGAGCGTTACCGCCGCTCGGAGGAGTTCATCCGCGCCCTGCGCGGCATCTGGACCCAGGACGACTTCACCTTCGCCGGTGACTTCTATCGGTTGCGGAACTTCTCGCTCAAACCCAAGCCGCTCAACACCGCCGACCGGCCGCACCCGGAGATCTTCCAGGACGGGAACTCCACGGCGGCTAGGCGCATGGCCGGGCGGGTCTCGGACTGGTACTTCAGCAACGGCAAGGACTTCGCCGGCGTCGTCGAGCAACTCGCCGACGTCAACGCCGCGGCACAGGCGAACGGACGCACCGTCCGGTTCGGGCTCAACGGCTTCGTCATCGCCCGGGACACCGAAGCGGAGGCCCACGAGACGCTACGGGAAATCATCGCCAGGCGGACCGGCCGGCGGTAGAGGGCTTCCGCGATGCGGTGACCCAGGCTGGAGCATCCACATCGGACTCCAAAGGCATGTGGGCGGACTCCTCCTTCGAGGATCTCGTCCAGTACAACGACGGCTTCCGTACCCGCCTGATCGGGACGCCGGAGCGAGTCGCGCGGCGCATCGTCGCCTACAAACGCCTCGGGGTGGATCTGCTGCTGCTCGGCTTCCTGCACTACCACGAGGAAATCGACTACTTCGGCCGCCACGTGCTGCCCATCGTCCTTGGCCTTGAGGCTGACCGATCCGAACTAGCCCCCATCGGCGCTGGTCACCGGTGACCGTCACCCGTACCCACGAGGAGAAGTCCATGACCACGACCCAGCACTTCGACCTACGCTCCCGCGGCGACTGGGCCAACAAGCCCCACCCGAGCACTCCCCAGCAGTGGGTGCAGCGCGCCCAGGAGGTCGCCCAGATCCTCGCGGTCGACGCCGCGGCCCGGGAGAAGGAGGGTAAGGCCCCGTACGCCGAAGTCGCCCTGCTGAAGGACTCCGGGTTGGTCACCCTGCTCGGCCCGGTGCAGCACGGCGGCGCGGGTCAGGAATGGCCGACCGCCTACCACGTCATCCGTGAAGTTGCCGCCGGTGACGGCTCGATCGGGCAGTTGCTCGGTTACCACTACCTGTGGAACTGGGCCGCTCGGCTGGTGGGCACCCCAAAGCAGATCGCGCACGTCGAGGCGGAGGCGGCGCGCCACCGGTGGTTCTTCGGCGGGGCGGTCAATCCCCGTGATGCCGACGTGGTTATCCGGGACGAGGGCGAATACCTGGTCTTCAACGGCCGGAAGTCCTTCTCCACCGGCAGCAAGGTCTCCGACGTCACCGTCCTGGAAGGCGTGCTAGACGGCACCGACACCCATGTGTTCGCCATCGTGCCCAGCGACCAACCAGGCATCACCTTCCACGACGACTGGGACAACATCGGCCAGCGGCTGACCGAAAGCGGCAGCGTGTCCATCGCCGAGGTGCGCGTCCCGTGGAGCGCTGCCGCCGGCTTCGTGAACAAGGTGTTCCAGCCACGGACCTACAACACGCTCAACGTGCCGGCCATCCAACTGGTGTTCGTCAACATCTACCTCGGAATCGCCCGCGGTGCGCTGGAACAGGCAGCCGACTACACCCGGACCCGGCCCTGGCTGCACGGCGGCCACGACAAAGCGGTGGACGAGCCCTACATCCTGGACACTTACGGCGACCTCGTCGCCAAACTATGGGCTGTCGAGGCACTCGCCGACCAGGTCGCGCGGGAGGCACTGCCCATCCACCGCGACCCGGACGCGGTCACCGAGCGGATCCGCGGCGAACACGAAGTCCGGGTGGCCGCGGTCAAGGTCCGCGCCACCGACGTGGCGCTGGAGATCACCAGCCGGATCTTCGAGGTCACCGGTGCCCGGTCGACCACCACGGCGCTGGGCCTGGACCGGCACTGGCGCAACGTCCGCACCCACACGCTGCACGACCCGGTCGCTTACAAGCGACGGGAGATCGGAGCGTTCCTGCTGCGCGACGAGATCCCCGAACCCACCTGGTACTCCTGACCACCGCCCCCGGGGTGGCCGGTGGTGGCGCCGACCTACCGGCCACCGTGCCACTTTCGAACCCGCTTTGATCCGATAGAGGTGAGACCACGATGCCCTCAATCGTCGTCCTGGCCGGCAGTCCCTCAGCGACCTCGCGCACCGCCGCGGTGCTGGACCTCCTCGCCCTGCGCCTGACCGGGCACGGTCACGACGTGCGTGTGGTCTCGATCCGGGAGCTACCGCCAGGGCCCTTGCTGGCCGCTGATACGCACCACCCGGCGATCTCTGACGTCGTCGAGGCGGTCGCCGCCGCGCGCGGTCTCATTGTTGCCTCCCCGGTGTACAAGGCGGCGTATACCGCGCTGCTCAAGGCCTTCCTCGATATCCTGCCGCAGTACGCGTTGGCCGGAAAGACCGTGCTGCCGCTGGTCACTGGGGGTACCCCGGCGCATGTATTGGCCTTGGACTATGCGCTGCGCCCAGTGCTGGCTTCGATGGGCGCTCACGTCGGCCAGGGCTACTTCGTGCTCGATCAGCTGATCAACGTGGGTTCCGGCACTGGCCCTACGCTCGCCCCGGCGGCGGAACGGCCACTGCTGGGCATCGTCGATGCATTCTCCGTGGCGGTGGCCTCATTCCGCCCGGTGACGGTCACCGTCTGATGGCTGGAGCCCCCAACCGACCTGGTCCGTCCTGGGCACGTCCTACCGGTACCAGCCTGAAGGCCTCACCGACAGCGCGAGTCCGGCAGGGGCCGCGGTTGCGCTGATGAGGCAGGCGAGGCTGGCTCCGGTCGGCGTGATCGCCGGTGATCAACGGTGACCTACGCCGTTCGGTTCAGGTGAGGGCATCCGCCAGTACCGCATTGACCTGATCGGTCTCGACGAGAAAGCCGTCGTGGCCCCGCTGCGAGCAGATGATCCGCAGGTCGACGCCGAGCAGGTCCGCGAGCTCGGCTTGCTGGTGCAGGGGGTAGAGCCGGTCGGAGTCCACCCCAACGATGGTCGGGCGAGCGCGCAGCTGGCGTAGCGCGGTGGCGGTACCGCCCCGGCCGCGACCGATCTCATGGCTGTTCATCGCCACGGTGAGCGCGACGTAGCTGCCCGCGTCGAAGCGGTCCTGCAGGCTCGTCGCGGCATGGTCCAGCCATGATTCGACGGCGAATCCTTCGTCCAGTGGGTCACCTCCGGCTATGGCGGCCCGGCCGAACCGTGTGTCCACCTCGGCGGCACTGCGGTACGTGAGGTGCGCGATGCGGCGGGCGATGGCCATGCCAGTGACTGGGCTGGACGGCGCGTCGTAGTAGTCGCCCTGGTGCCAGTTCGGGTCGGCGCGAATCGCGTCGATCTGAACTCGGCAGCTCGCGACCTGGTCGGCCGAGGCCTCAGCGCCGACCGCGAGCACGATCGCCCCGTGCACCCGGTGTGGTTGGCACAATGCCCACTCCAGCGCTCGCATACCGCCCATCGATCCCCCGACCACAGCCGCCCAGGCCCGAACTCCGAGGGCGTTGGCCAAGGGGACCTCGGCGGCTACCTGGTCCCGGATCGTGATCGCCGGCCACCGGCTGCCCCAAGGGTGCCCATCAGGCGCCAGCGACGAGGGGCCGGTCGAACCCTGGCAACCGCCGAGCACGTTCGGGCACACCACGAACCACCGGTTCGTGTCGATGCCTAGTCCAGGCCCCACTACGCCGCGCCACCAGCCCGCAGTGGGATGACCCGGCTCGAGGTCCCCAGCCACGTGGCTGTCCCCGGAGAGGGCGTGCAGCACCAGGACAGCGTTATCTCGCTCAGGGGTCAGTCGGCCCCAGGTCTCGTAGGCCAGCTGCACGTGGGGCAGGGCGCCACCGCGTTCAAGGACCAGCCTTGGCAGCGCGACGAACTGGCGGCGTCCTGGCGGGTCACCAGCGCGCCACGCTCCCGTGATGGCGGTGCTGGGAGCGATCATCGCGAACGGCGAGACGTGATGATTCCGGTGTTGAACCCAGAGAGGTGCAAACCGCCGTGGAACCGGGCGTGCTCGATCTTCAGGCAGCGATCCATGACGACCGTCAGCCCGGCTGCCTCAGCCTGCTGGGCGACCGCGACATCGTAGAGCCCGAACTGCAGCCACAGCGTCGCCGCGCCAGAGGCCAGTACCTCGGCCAGCACCTGAGGCAAATCGGCGGGCCTGCGGAACACGTCCACCAGGTCGGGCACGATCGGCAGCTCGGCCAGCGAGCCGTAGACCGGCCGGTTGAGGATCCGCGCCGCGTTGGGGTTGACGAAGTAGACGTCGTAGTGGGTGCTGGCCAGCAGGTAGGTAGCAACGAAGTTGCTGGCACGCGCGGGATTGGGGGACGCGCCGAGCATCGCCACGGTCCGGGTCCGGCGCAGGATTGCCAGCCGTTGCTGGGCCGACGGTTCCTTCCAGCCATTACGTTCGCTCACCCCTGGACTCCTTGGAAACGCCCGTCCTTGGTGGCGTTGGTGAGCGCCAAGTCAAGGTCCCACAGGATGTCCTCGGGGTCCTCCAACCCGACGCTGATCCGCACCAGATCGGGCGGCACCCCGCACTCGCGCAGCTGCGCGTCGCTGAGCTGATGGTGTGTTGTTGAGGCGGGGTGGATCACCAGCGTGCGGGCATCGCCGACGTTGGCCAGATGACTGCACAACCGCACGGACTCGATGAACGCCCGACCGGCATCGCGGCCACCCTGCACGCCGAAGGAGAACACCGCCCCCGGCCCGAGTGGCAGGTAGCGGCGCGCCCGGTCGTGATGTGGGTGATCGGGTAGGCCCGCCCATCGGACGTAGGACACCCGGCGGTCGGCCGCCAGCCACTCAGCGACCGTCCGGGCGTTCGTGACGTGCGCCGCCATTCGCACCGGCAGCGTCTCCACGCCCTGCAACAGCAAAAACGCCGCCATCGGGGACAGGCTCGGGCCAATATCCCGCAGCTGCTCAGCGCGCAGCTTGGTCAGGAAGCCGAACTCCTGGAAGTTACCCCACCACGTCAGCCCACCGTAGGACGGAATCGGCGCCGTCATCGTCGGGAACCGGCCGTTGCCCCAGTCAAATCGGCCGGCCTCCACCACCACGCCGCCCAGGGTGGTGCCGTGACCGCCGAGGAACTTGGTCGCCGAGTGGATCACAATGTCGGCGCCGTGCTCAATCGGCCGGCACAGGAACGGGGTAGCCAGCGTCGCGTCGATGACCAATGGCACACCCGCCGAGTGCGCCACCTCGGCCAGCGCGGCGATATCGGCGATATCGCCGGACGGGTTCGCGATCAGCTCGGCGAACACCAGCTTGGTGTTCTCGGTGATCGCCGCGGCAACCGCCGACGGCAGCGTTCCGGGCACGAACACGGTATCGACACCGAAGCGGCGCAGCGTCACATCCAGCTGGGTGATCGTCCCGCCGTAGAGCCCAGCGCCGGCGACGATCTGGTCACCTGTCCCGGCCAGGCAGGCGAAGGTGAGGAACTCG
The DNA here is from genome assembly GCA_019244295.1 of Pseudonocardia sp. Taxonomy (GTDB): domain Bacteria; phylum Actinomycetota; class Actinomycetes; order Mycobacteriales; family Pseudonocardiaceae; genus Pseudonocardia. The sequence goes on along the minus strand of JAFASX010000070.1, from coordinate 8,523 downwards.
GCGGCCTGCCCGCTCGCGGTACACACCGCCCCCAGCCCGCCGTCCAGGCTGGCAAGTCGCTCCTCCAGCGCCGCCACCGTGGGGTTGGAGATCCGGCTGTAGATCGTGCCGAACTTCTGCAGCGCGAATAGGCTGGCCGCGTCATCGGTGTCCTCGAAGACGAAACTCGTGGTCTGGTAGATCGGCACTGCCCGGGCACCAGTGGCCGCGTCGGGAACCGCGCCAGCGTGCACGGCGCGGGTGCGGAAACCCCACTGACGATCCACCGGTCCTCCAGGTTGCCTCAACCGAAGCGGTCAGCTGGTGATCAGCTCGGTGCTTACCGGCGTGGGGTTGGCGAACAGATCAAGCACCGGGCAGTGCTGGTCCACCGCGGCTTGCAGCGCGCGGTACTGCTCCGGCGAAGCGGGGCCGGTCAACCTGACCTTCACCCGCACATCGCCGAAACCGGGGCGCACGCCGTCGCCCAATCCGAAAAACCCACGCACGTCGAGGTCACCGTGGGTCTCGATATGGATGTCGTCGAGCGGGATGCCCAGTTTGGCCGCCCAGAACCGGTAGGTGACCACCTGGCACGACAGCAAGCCGGCCAACGCGATCTCGACCGGGTTAGGGGCGGCGCCGGCACCGCCGAGTGCCGGCGGCTCGTCGATCAGGAAATCGTGGCGGCCGATCCGAATGTCGGTCGCGACGCCACTGACACCGTTGCCCGTGGCACGGAAGACGACGGCCGCGTTCGCGACGTCGGTGGAGACCGCCGCCACGGTCGCGTCGACAATGCCGCGAAGGGCCTCAGCGCGGCTATCGAATGCAGTAGACGTTTCCATACCCATGAGAAATAGACCCTTCATGTTTGGCAGGTGTTGCGCGGAGGTAGCCCGCCAGTTGCGCGGAGGCGGAGGTAGCCCGCCAGGTGGGCGGTCAAGTCACGGGCGTCAGCCGCGGCGCCGTCGATCAGGCTTGACTTGCGGCGCCGCAGGAACGGTAGGCCCATGATGTAGAGGCCAGGCCAGGCTGTCACCCCGCCGTCGTGGACGATCTGGCCCTTCCGGTTGAGCACCGGAACATCGAGCCAGGACAAATCTGGGCGGAAACCGGTGGCCCAGATGATGGTGCGAATCTCACCGCCGCGCAGGTCAAGACCGAGCGGCGGGAAAGATGGCACCTCCGTGGGGGGAAAGCGCTGCGGAGGCCAGGCCCCTTCGAACCCGGCGCTGGCCGCCCAGGCGTCGAGATTATCAAGCAGCCGCCCTAGCTTCAGATCGGCCAGCGCGCACAGGTTGGGCAGCGAACCGGAGAACTGTGCGTGCCCATCGGTCACACCGGTAAGGCGGCCAGCCAGCCTTATCCCCCTCTCGCTCAGGGCGTTGAGGTCCATCGTCATTCGCTCGGACGAACCGACGAGCTGCATCGACGGCAGGTTGCGAGCCCTGACAAGGTCAGGGACCTCGTCGTAGCGCTCGTCGAGCACTCCCGCAGCGTCCATCCACCACAGGATGTCCAAGCCTCGGTAGCTGCGAGGCAGGCGAACGTGTTCTCCGACGGCCAGTGTGACGGCCCTTCCGGAGCGGTGCACTTCATCGGCGATCTGGATCCCGGTCGCCGAGGCGCCCACCACCAGCACCCCGCCTCCGGAAAGTTGGCCCGGGTTGCGGCAGTCCATCGGCGTCAGCATGGAAATCCCTGCCGGCACTTTCTTATACAGCGCCGGCACCCGGGCGATGGCGCAGGCACCCGAGGCCAGCACGACCGCCTGGGCTTGCCACGAGCCCTGATCGGTGTGCGCCAGGTACCCGCCGTCGTCGGGCCGCAGCGAGGTCACCGTGGTGTGAGTCCGCACCGGCGCGGCTATCACCCTGGCGTAGTCCGCGACCAGTTGTCCAGCCTCGCGTGCGGTCAGGTACCCGTCGGGTGCCTCGCCCTGGTAACAGTACCCCGGCAACCGGGTCAGCCAATTGGGCGTCAGCAGCCGAAGCGAGTCCCACCATTGCGTGCGCCATGAGTTCGCCACCTCGCCCCGTTCCAGGACCACATGGTCGATTGAACGATCAGCCAGGCAACGGCTCATGGCCAGTCCGCAGTGGCCAGCCCCGATGACGACGGTGGTGACCTTCGGCACAGGTACCCTTCCGGCAGCAGGTCAGGCAAGGTCGACTGTGACATAGGTTGGATTGGTAAGCACGTCGTAGACAGCTGAACGCTTCTGTGACTGCGCGACGAGAGCCCTGATCTCCTCCCGGGGAGCGTCCGCGTCAATCGCGTACGTCACCTTGACCCCGCTGAAACCGTTGCGGATCTCAGGGTCGGCGCCCAGGATGCCGTGGAGGTCCATCTCCGCTTCGACGGTAGCCCGCACCGAATGCAACTGGATTTCGCGCTGCTGGGCGACCGCCGCCACACCAGCGGTCAAGCAGCTGGCCAAGGCGACGAGCACGTACTCCACGGGCGTGACGCCGTTGTCCTCAGCCGCGAACGCCAAGGGATGGTCAGCGTCATAGGTGAACGTCGTCTTGTGCTGCTGCTCCCCACCGAAACCGTAGAACGTGTCGACGCTGGACCGGCTGTGCGTGCCTCGGACCCAGGAACACGTCGCCCGCCACTGGAACTGCGCGATCTCGGGGGTGTCGGCTAAGGCGGTGCGGACGCCGAGCAAAGCATCGACGTTAACCCCATTATCAACAGGCGTGTTCGTCACAGTCATCGAAGTACTCCTCCAATAATTTATGGATCAGAATTAGTCAAGTCGGCACGAATTACGGGCACGGCAAAGGCCGACAAAAAGCTGCCCGATTCGTCAGCGGTCCCCTCGGCACCCATGGCCGTTGATCGACGCCTAGCCAGTCACGACAGTGAGATCTGCGTCGATCAGACCAGCATCCTGGCGAATATCAGCCGGCGACACGACATGTGCGCGGAATCAGTGGGAACTCGGACACGCACAAGTCCAGACCAAGCCATGGTCCACATGGCGACGGCGCACAAGGAAAGCGCCACCAGTCATAGAGAGTATTCTACCACACTTCACGGTTTGGTGACTAGCGTTTCGACCCGATGGTGGCCACGTTGGTCGGATTCACGCAGTTTAGCTAGGTACGTCAGTGGCTACCTGCCGCCCGGTCCGCTGACGAGGGGTTGTGTCGGCTGGGCTGGGTCGGGATCATCGAGACCAGTTGGCGGCGAACCGGGTGGCGGTGGGGGTCGGGGTGTGGCCGTCCTGGGTCAGGAGTGGGCCGACTTCTCGGACAAGTGGATCGCTTGCGGCCTCCTCTCGGACGGCGGACCCGCCCGACCGGCAGTGGTTCGCCACCAGCATCGAATTCGTCGACGCCCCTGCGCACCGTGCTCACGCTGACATTGACCGCCTCGGCGACCGCCCGGATACCCCATGCCCCAGCAACCGGGCCTCCGTCGCCAGCGCGGGAGGATCTACTGGGCTGGCTACCCGTCCACGACCCCGAGCGCGACCGGCACCCGCAGGTGTTGAAACGCTCAAGCATCCCCGCGATGCTGCACTACTACCAGCGCAACTATCCGCGCCCGCCCTACCCCCAGATCCTCCCGGCGCTGCCGCCTCTCATCGTGCCGGTGCTAATGATCCACGGGCTGGCGGATATCTCCTGAGGAGAAGCCATGGCAATCGACCTGCCGCAAGCACGGGCCACCCTGGAGCAGGCGGTAGCACGCACCGCAGACCTGCTGGCCTCGATTCCCGATGGTGACCACCCGGTCAGCAAATCCGACTGGACGATCGGGGAGGTGGGCGCTCACCTGGTGTGGGGCCTGCGCGCCTACACCGACGCCGCGCGAGGGTCCTTCGATGTGATCAGACCCCACATTCCCCAGACCGAACACTTCCGGGACCGCCTGTCCGGCACCACCGCCGCCACCTTGTCACTGCTCCCGGAACGCCACCCCGGAGTGCTGTCCACTCTCCTCGTGGACGCGGCGGAGAAGTTTCTTGCCGTCACCGACAGGCGCGCACTGGAGGAACACATCGCCACCCCCTGGTACGGCTCACATACCTCGCTCAGCCTGGCCGCCTCCACCTGCCTGCTGACCGCCGAACAGATTGTCCACGGCTACGACATCGCCACCACCCTCCGGCGCCGCTGGCCCATCAGCCGGGCCGACGTCCTGATCTTCGGGCCGACGGTGGCGGCGGAGATGATACCCAAAATCGCGAACCCGGCCACCGCCCGCGGCCACACCGCCAGCTACGAGCTGCGCCTGCGGGGCGGCCCGCGACTCGTCGTCCACTTCCGCGACGGCACACCCACCGTGGAACCTGGCCACGGCCAGCCCGTCGACTGCCACCTGTCGGCTGAGCCAGTGAACATGCTGCTCGTGATGTACGGCCGGATCAGCCAATGGGGTCCCATCGCCCGCGGCCAGCTGCTCACCTGGGGCCGCAAACCATGGCTGGCCCTGAGTTTGAAGGATCGCTTCTTCAACCCCTAACGGCCCGCCCCTACACACACTGAGGCTTATTCAGAGCGACGATTTCAATCTCGTGAGATCTGCCCTGACCTGCGACGATCATGCCCTGATCAAAATTCTGGGAGATGGCCGACGCGCTGCGGCTACCGCTGGACGGAGCGTTTCTCGTGGTGGCCGCCGAGACAGAACTCGGATGCGATCCCCTTCCGCGCGCGGAGTCGGCCCTGGCCGTGCTGGACGTCCGGTCGGTGTGGCGGCTCGAGGCCGACTTCTCACTGGGCGTGCTGTCCCTGCCGGACCGGTCACGCGCCGACGCCGTGGTCCACCTGCTCAACCGGCACGCCACCGGACGCATCGGGGCCAGCCCGATCTTCGTGGAGCTCCGCCAGGCCGCGTGGGCGCTGCGCCTGGCCCGCCTGGCCATGGGCAACCATCCCGGCGGCGCGAGCGTGGAGCAGTTCCGCGACAGCCCGCTGGGCATGCTCGTCGCCGCCGCACCGCATGCGGCGCTGGAGATCGCTCGCGCCGTCCTGGGTGACCTGCTCGAACTGCCACCCGACGACCGCGACCTGCTCCTGCGCACCTTCGACGCGTGGGTGGAGGCGGGGGGCTCCGCGAACGCCGCCGGGGCGGCCTTGTTCTGCCACCCCAACACCGTGCGCTACCGGCTGCGCCGGATCGAGACCGCCACCGGCCGCGCCCTGAGCAACCCCGCCGACGTCGCTGAGCTCGTCACCGCCGCCCGAGCCTGGTCCCACCTGCCGCATCTCGCCTGCGGTGACTCTCCGCACCGCTGACATTCTCAACGCCATCTTGCGCTGAGATCAGCCCAGATGCGCCATTTGCGGCTTGGTCGGCACCACGATGACGGTGGGCCCGTCGGCCTCTAACGCGGAGGTGAACTCGTGGGCGAGCTTTTTGGTGCTGTCCACGTTGACCGCTCGGCAGCCGAAACCCTCTGCGATGGAGGCGATGTCGAGGCCGGGCAGATCCAAACCCGGCACACCGGGCGTTTTTTCCAGCAGCGCGAACGCTTTGAGAACCGAGTATTCGCCGTTGCGCATTACCACGAACACGATGGGCAGACGATGCTGGGCCGCTGTCCATATCGCCTGCACCGAGTATTGGAACGATCCGTCGCCGATGGTGGCGACTACGGTGCGCTTAACTCCGCGGGCGCAGTCGCCGAGCGCGACTCCGACCGCCGCGGGTAGGCCCCATCCGATCCCGCCGCTGGCGGTCGCGAAGAAGCAACCAGAGCGGGTAGTGGGCAGCCAACGCAGCTGTTCAGCCATCGTCGAGGTCGACTCGGTCACCAGCGGCGAGTCGGCGGGCTTGACGGCACGTAGTGTCGAATACACCGCGTCTGGGGTCAGGGGCGAGGCCGCCGTCCATTCAACTCCGTGGCTACGAACCTGCGCGGCCGGGACCGGCCGATCACTGCGGTCGTCGATCATGCCGACGAGCTGGTCTAAGACCAGCAGGGCGTCGCCAAGCATGCTGTCGCCAACCGGCGCGGCTCCCGCCAATGCCGGATCGGAGGTGATCTGCAGCAAGTCGGTGCCTTCGGGCAGGTATTCGCCGGCCACGTAGGGGTAGTAACGAAAGACCTGGGCTCCGATCACCACAGCAAGGTCGTGGCCCTGCAGGACCTCGGCGACACCGGCGATAGTCATCGGCAACTGTCCCTGATAGCGGGGGTGATCCTCAGGAAACGACACCCTGTCGGAAAGCGGGCCGCTGTACACCGGCGCGCCGAGCTTGTGCGCGAATGCCACGCCGGCGTCCCAGGCGCCGCCGCGGTCAACCTCAGGGCCCAAGACCAGCAGTGGCCGCTCCGCGCGGTTGATCCGATCAGCGAAGCTGCGCAGGCGCTGGGCATCCGGGCTGACCCGGTGGCTGACCGTTCGGACCACGGCCGGGCCCAGCGCCGGCTTTTCCCAATCGTCGAGCGGGATGGACAGAAATACCGGGCCTGCCGGCGGCTGCAGCGCCACGGCGTAGGCGCGCATGAACGCCGCCGGCACATCCTGGGCACGGGCGGGTTGGTAGGCCCATTTCACCCACGGCAACGGCAACAGCGTCTCGTCGCGGTTGGCCAGATACGGTTCGCAAGATCATCTCGCGGGTCTGCTGACCGGCCGTGACGATGAGCGGGATGTTGCCCTTGTACGCCGCCACCAGGTTGCCCATCGCGTTACCGGTTCCAGCACCGGTGTGTGCACGTTGACCAACGCGGGCTTGCCGGTGGACTGCGCGAATCCGTCGGCCATGGCCAGCACCGACGCTTCTTGCAACCCCAGGACATAGGTGAAGTCGTCGGGGAAGTTCTTCAAAAATGTTTGCTCGGTGGAGCCGGGATTACCGAACACCGTCGTCAATCCCAGCGAACGCAACAAGTCGTAAGTCACCTCATGGACGGTTCTCTGATCGGCCATTAGCTCACGGCCCCTTCCCTGCTCAACGGGCATTACCAACGCGTCGTGCCGACCGCGCGATGCCACCACCTTCCCGGGAAGCTCCAGTGCCGTCGATGTAACCGGCGACAACGTTGAACGCGCACCGCTGTGCCAGCGCACAATTTCCCTCCGCCTGGCCCGTTTCGCCGGGTTCTGTTGACGATTCGCGCCGCGGACCGCGCAGCGCCCATTCTCCGGCAGGGCGCGCCAGGCATTCGGCGGCATTCACTTGAATCTGTTCAACAAGCTCGGGATCACCCCGCTGCCCAACGCCGCGGGCTGTCGTAGCGCTGCTGAGGCGGTACTCATCGCGCAGCTGGCCCGCGAGGCGCCGCGGACTGACTGGATCAAGCTCGAGGTCATCGCCGAGTTGGCCGGGATCACCGCACGGCAACGCCTCGACACAATCCGATCAAGGAGGTAGCAAAGACTTTCCGGCGTTGTGCAACGCAACACCGGACGTCAGCGCTCATTGTCACTGACGCCATCGACACGGGCCTGTTGTCACGTTGGAATGTTTGGCATGTATGCCATTGAGGTCACCCAGACCGGCGGACCCGAAGTCCTGTCCTACGTCGAGAGGCCGCAACCCCGCCCCGGCCCCGGTGAGGTGCTGATCAAAGCTGAGGCGATCGGCGTGAATTTCGTCGACACCTACTTCCGGTCTGGCCTGTACCCGCACGAGTTGCCGTTTGTCCCCGGCGCTGAGGTGTGCGGCACCGTCGCAACGGTGGGCGACGGAGTGACGGCACCGCAGGTAGGCCAGCGGGTGGCAACCGCGGACGCCGTCGGCGCTTACGCCGAATACTGTGTTGCGCCAGCCGATGTCGTTGCGCCGGTGCTCGATGGTGTCGCCTCCGACGTCGCTGCGGCGGCGATGTTGAAGGGGATGACCGCACACTTCCTCATCAAGTCGGTGTATCCGGTGCAGCGGGGCGACACGGTGCTGCTGCACGCCGGGGCCGGCGGGGTCGGTCTGATCTTGACTCAGTGGGCCAGCAGCCTGGGAGTACGTGTCATCACCACGGCATCTACCGCGCAAAAGGCTCAGTTGTCGCGCAAGGCCGGCGCGGTGGAGGTGCTGGACTATCCCGACGACCCGCAGGAGTTCGGCGCCAAGATCCGCGAGCTCACCGACGGCAATGGCGTGGCTGCGGTCTACGACGGCGTCGGCAAGTCAACGTTCGACGCCAGTCTTGCCAGCCTGGCGATCCGGGGCACGCTCGTGCTGTTCGGCGCGGCAAGCGGCCCGGTGCCGCCGTTCGACCCCCAGCGCCTCAACGCCGCCGGCTCCGTTTATCTCAGCCGGCCATCGCGCATCCATTTCATCCGCACGCGACACGAGTTTTCCTGGAGGACAGGGGAATTGCTTGGCTTGATCGCTGACGGGACCATTAAGGTAACCGTTAGCGACCACTACCCCCTCAAGAACGCGGCGCAAGCACACCGCGATCTTCAGGATCGCAAGACCGTCGGCTCGGTAGTGCTCACGCCGGAGCTTGGGACCACAGCCAGCCGGGTGTCAGAGGGGCAAGTTGGTTGAGATGGGCCGGCATCCGGCGGTTTCCACGATGGGCAGCGTGCCGGCGCTCGGCCAGCCGCCAGTGTAGCGGAGAAATTTCTCCGG
>JAFASX010000089.1 GCA_019244295.1 Pseudonocardia sp. | reverse complement strand
GGCAAGCATGACCCGGCCGGGCGCAAGTGGCGGGAACTCGCGAAATGGGACACGGTCGAAAACGGTGGTGACCGAGGTCGGGCCGGTGGAGGTCGAGGTACCTCGGGACCGGGACTCGACGTTCGAGCCACACATCGTGGGCAAACGCCAGCGGCGGTTGTCCGGGGTCGATGACATCGTGGGGTCGTTGTCGGCCAAAGGCTTGACCCATGGTGAGATTTCGGCGCACCTGGCGCGGATTTATGGCGCCGAGGTGTCGAAGCAGACGATCTCGGCGATCACCGATCGCGTGCTGGAAGGCATGGCCGCCTGGCAGAGCCGGCCGCTGGACCCGGTCTATCCGGTGATCTTCATCGACTGTATCCAGGTGAAGATCCGCGAGGGGAACGTGGCGAACCGGCCGATCTTTCGTCGCGCTCGCGGTCACGGTCGAGGGTACCCGGGACATCCTGGGGTTATGGGTCGGTGAGCACGGCGACGGGGAGGGCGCGAAGTACTGGCTGCGGGTGCTGTCGGAGATCAAGAACCGAGGCACCCTGGACTGTCTGATCGTGGTGTGCGACGGGTTGAAAGGTTTGCCCGAGGCGATTAACACGGTGTGGCCACAGACCACGGTGCAAACCTGTGTCGTGCACTTGTTGCGAAACTCGTTCACACACGCGTCAAAGAAAGACTGGTCGGCGATCGCTAAAGATCTCAAACCAGTTTACACCGCTGCGTCGGAATCGGGCGCGTTGGACGCGTTCGCTGATTTCAGCGAGAAGTGGGAGAAGAAATACCCGGCGATCGTGAAGTTGTGGACGAACGCCTGGGCGGAGTTCGTTCCGTTCCCGCGGTTCGATCAGGAAATCCGCAAGATTATCTGCACCACCAACGCGATCGAGAGCATTAACTCCCGGATCCGCCGAGCGGTCAACGCCCGAGGACATTTCCCTAATGAGCAAGCCGCACTCAAGTGCGTGTACCTGGCGCTCATGAGCCTGGATCCCACCGGCACCGGCCAGCGACGCTGGTCCAACCGCTGGATCGCCGCGCTCAACGCCTTCGAGATCGCGTTCGACGGACGCCTGTCCCGTCGGACGTAAGTAACCCTAACAAGATCGAGTTACACCGTTGACTTGACAGACCCTGCCAGGGGCGGTGACTGATGCGTGTGATCGGGCACAAACGGTGATCGTGGCGGTGGCGACCTCGACGGTGGGCACGAGTGGTCAGCTGGGAGCGCGATTGGTGCGCCCGGACGCGGTTGAGGTCACGTTCGGGTTGACGTTTCACCGCCAAGGGCAGCGTGATCATGGCCGGAGCTTGGGGAGAAGCCACGTCGGAGGTGTGGGACTGGAGATTACCGACCCGCCACCTGTTCTCATGGCCCCTCCCAGCACCGGCACCCTGGATGCACATCGGCGCCACGCCCGCGCACTCTGGCGTCTCTTCTTGCCCGCAGCAGTATCAGCAGCGCCTGCGGGTAAGAAGGTCGCCGCTTGTGACGCACCACTGATGTGTCCTGGGGCGGACAGAGCGTAGATCAGCGGGTAAGTCACCCGCAGGCCAGCGCATCGACATTGGGAGTCACTGTCCGGCTGTGTGGGGATCGAGGCAGGCAGGCAGGCACGCACGCGTGCGCTGGGTTGCCGGAGATCGACTCAACCTTGCCGGCCGTGTCACGCGCGGTGCGCCGCGCGAGGTCGCTGGGCACTGGCTGGCTTTGACTCCGAGGGGATAGTGAAGGGCGTCGGCGGACCGAGTGGGACCACAGCTGTTGATCACCTTGACGTTGACATCCCGTGCTAATCACTCCGTTCGACGCGTGGCGCGTGTGGTGGGTTCATGGTGTTGGCGGGCGATCGTGGTGATGGTTGCGGCGGTGGCGGTGAGCGGGCTGCGGGAGTGACGGATAGGCCAGTGTCGCTGTGGCGCTTGCGCGGACATTGCGGAGCTGGTGGAACACATCCGCGCTCCCGTGGCGGCCGGCGCGTGGCAGCCTGTGCCCGGTGGCTTGTGGGGCGGGCTGAGTTTTCCTGGCCTGGCACCGGTTCTGGTTGGTCAAAACGGCGGCGGGTCCGACTCGTCGGGTTGTGGTGGTGGTTCAGGCTCCGGCCCGCGTGCGAGGCTGGTTGTTGGTGGCAGGATCGGGTCGTCGCACAGCGGCAGCGGGTTACCCTGCTCAGGTTGGGTGGGTCGTGGCCGGGGCTTCGGTAGTGGAGGCATCACCGGTTCCCCCCGGGTGACATAAATCCGCCCCAACGGGCTGACCCATCGAAAGATTCCGGGCTCGGGTTGAGTCAGCCGCCAACCACGGTCCTTATACGGATGGTGCAAACCACATTCCGGGCCGATGTTGATCCGGATCGTCAGCCCGCCACGGGCGTAATCCTCAACATGATCCATCTCACAGCAGGCGGCGGGCCGCATACACCCAGGATGCACACACGTGCGATCCCGAATCTGAATATGCCGAGCCAGCGCACCCCGAGCAAACCGATCATCAGGCCGAGTATCCAACTGAGCCAACAGGTGATCACGACGGGCAAACTGGCCAGCCAGATCCGCAATCACCCGCGCCCAGGCCCCACCAGCAAACAACGGATGGCGAGCAAGGTGATCAAGCAGCTCGACGGTCAACTGCAGCTCCACAATCCCACCCCGACACCGCCCCGGCGGGGGTGAGGCGGCGACTGGTCGGGGTCGTTGCCGAGTCACCCCACCCAGTAGCAGGTAGCCGTCGGTATCGACGATGGCGAAGCGCCACTCGGCCCCCCGGTGTTGGGCGGCGACGATGTCGCGGGCGACCTCGGGCAGCACCGGTCCCAGACGGGGGATCTCTCCAGGCCGGTCATCCCATCCCAGCAAAGTGGCCAGCCCCACCCGGATCTCGATACCCTCCCGCAACCACAGCCGCCGCAGGTCGCCCAACCCCAGATCAAAACCCATGTTCGGGTTGACGCCGAGCCCCGACCCCAAACTCGGCCCCGGCCGCAGTGGGGGTGGGGTACCAGGAACCGGCCGCTGCCCGGTGACCGGCTCGTGTTCTGGCCCCGGTTCAGGCATGGTCTCCGAGCTGAAATTTGGATCTTCTGGTGGCTCGGTCTCAGCCTCGGGTGGGGACGCTGGGCCGGGTCGCGGCCTGGCCAGCGGTGAAGACCCCACGTGGGGCATGAGCTCGGGCTCAACCTTGGGCTCGGGCTCAACCTCCGGCTCGGGCTCGACCTCGGATTCGGCATCCGGCGATGGCTCGGAGTCCGGCTGGGACTCGGGCCGGGGTTCGGGCTCGACGACGGTGGACTGGCCGGCGCTTGTGCACCACCCGGAAACCGCCTGGTGATCAGACACCACGGGACGCTCCGGCGAGGGCCCAGCGTCTGACTCGGGCTCAACCTCGGACTCGAGCCCGGCGTCCGGCTCGGGCTCAACCTCGGACTCGAGCCCGGCGTCCGGCTCAGGCTCAACCTCGGACTCGAGCCCGGCGGCCGGCTCAGGCTCGACCTCCGGCGAGGGCTCGGGCTCAACTTCTGGCTCGGGTTCGGTGTCCGGGGGAGGCGGTGGCTCGAGGTCCGGCTGGGGTTCGGGCTCTGGCTCGGGTTCGGCGTCTGGTGGTGGCGGTGGCTGGGGGTCCGGCTCAGGGTCAAGGTCCGGCGGTGGAGGCGGGGGGTCGTCGCCGTCGGGTCGGGAATGGGCCAGCAGTTCGGCGATGATCTCGTCTTCGGTCAGTCCAGCGAAACGGCCATCCAACATCCCGAGATACAGATCCG
>JAFASX010000001.1 GCA_019244295.1 Pseudonocardia sp. | reverse complement strand
AGTACACCGTCCCGGTGCAGGAACTCCTCGTGCCACGCCGCCGGCCAGCCAGTGGAGGACAACACCCCGAGCGCTAGCCCGTACCGCTTGAGCTCAGCGAGCATCGGGGCGGCCTCCGGATCGGTGTAGGTGGCATGCACCCAGTATCGCTGGTACGCCGCTAGTCCGAGGTCATGCGTGGCCACCTGGGCGTCAGCCAGCACGTGCGCCAGGGTGAACGCCCGGTGAGTTTCTTTGGCCAGCGTCCAGCGGGTCTGCTCAGCGGCCAGCAACGCGGCGGCCGCGCGCTCGGCGGCGACTGTGTCGCCCGGATGCAGCTCATCGGCGTAGGCCCGCCAGCTCGCCAGATGGTCCACCGTGGCCCAGGGCGACAGCGTGCCGCCCCAGTCGAAGATCACCGCCTCGATCACGACGGGCCCACCCGTACCACGGTGGCCACCCGGCTGTCGTCGTCCCGGCGGCGCAGCCGCACCAGCAGGTGGCGCCCGGCCAGCGCCTCGGCCAGGCCCTCGCCCCACTCCACCACCACAGCGGCCTCACGCAGATCGGTGTCCAAGTCCAGGTCGTCCAGCTCGGCCCGACCGCCGAGCCGATAGGCGTCGACGTGCACCAGCGTCACCCCCCGGCCGCCCGGAGCCGGCGGGTGTTCCCGGGCCAGCACGAACGTCGGCGAAGTAATCGCGCCGAGGACACCCAGGCCCCGGCCGATGCCCCGAGCCAGCACCGTCTTGCCGGCACCCAACGGCCCGGACAGCAACACCACGTCCCCAGCGGACAGCTCGGCGCCAATCCGCTCACCGAGCGCCTCGGTGTCAGCCGGGGTAGGCAACTCCAGCTCCAAACCGTCGAACGCGATGTCGGCCAGCGGCCTCGGCACGCTCATGCCCGCCTACGCAACCGGCGGATCCCGCTGCCGCGCCGCGCCACGGCCGTGATCAGCTCGACCAGCGCGTCGTCCACGATCCCGGGTTGTTCGAGCATGGCCATGTGACCGACTCCGGGCATCCGCATCAGGGTGGAGTCCGGCAACTCGGCGGCGATCACCTCGCTGTGTCGGAAGGGAATCAGCCGGTCGGCGTCGCCAGCGGCGATGAGCGTTTTGCAGCTGGCCAGCGCGGGCAAGGCGGCAATCCGGTTGTGGGTGCCGAGGGTGTCGACGAAGTCGACGAGCGCGTCGACACCGTTCGCGCTGATCATGGTGTGGACCAGGTCCACCAGCCACGATTCGACCCGCCGGTCACCGTAGGAGTACGCCCGGGTGATTCCCCAAATCAGGTCGCCGCCTAACCAGCGCACCCGTTCCACCAACCGCGGACACCAAGCCGCCAATACCCCGACCGCGCGGGTCAACGGGTTGCGGCGAGACAGGAAGGTGCCGGGCAACCTCGAACTCGCCACCTCACCGGCCGAGGTGGACAGCAGCGCCACGCCGAGTACTCGATCACCGAACAGCTCTGGACGCTCCTCGGCCAATGCCATGATCGTCATGCCGCCCATGGAATGCCCGACCAAAACCACCGGACCCGACGGCACCAGCGAACGCAGCACAGCGTCCAGGTCCGCGCCGAGCTGGGCGATGGTGCAGCTAGCCCAGCTGGCTCGCTCGGACCGACCGTGGCCGCGGTGGTCGTAGAGCACCACCCTGACCCTGGGCGAAGTCAACTTGGCCAGCGACCGACGTTGAAAGTGCCAGCAGCGGCGGTCGAGCGCGAAGCCGTGCACCAGCACAACGGTCAGTTCGGGGAACCGACGCCTGCCGGCCGGCTCGATGACCTCGCAGGACAGCCGCACCCCGTCGTCAGCGGTCACCGAGCATGCCTTCCCCACCGGCAGCAGGCCCGGCTCGGACCCGGACAAAGGCGCTGTAGCGCTCGACTGGCGGCGCTCGGCGGCCAGCCGGTTGCGGCTCGCGGCTACCGCTACGGCGCCGCCGGTAGCCACTGCCCCGAGCGCACCACCGGCGAGGCCACCAACGATCTGCAAAGCCCTGGTTCGTTTCACGTCGCCCCCAACGGTTCCCGGTCAAATACCGTGCGAGACACCCTCGCCGAGCGCAACCCGGTGACGATCTCGTAGTGGATGGTGCCCAGCGCCTCGGCCCAATCCCGCGCGGTCGGCTCGCCCTGGCTCCCGGAACCGAACAGCACGGCCGGCTCGCCCTCGAGGATCGGATCATCGCCACAGTCGACCACTATCTGGTCCATACAAACGCGCCCCACTACCGGGCGAGTGCGGCCCCCGAGCAGGACCCGCAAACCGCCGACCCCACTGGGCTGGCTACCCAACCGCCTAGGTACCCCATCGGCGTAGCCGACCGGCAGCAACGCCAAGGTCGTCTCGACCGGAGTGACCCACTCGTGGCCGTAGGACACTCCCTCACCCGCCGGCATCCGCTTGACCAGCGCGACCCGGGTCCGAAACGTCATCGCCGGGCGCAGCCCGAACCGCGAAGGCGGTGGCCCGGTTGGGTCCAGCCCGTACACCGCGATACCGGGTCGTACCAGGTCGTAGTGCAGGTCAGGCCGGGTCATGGTGGCCGCCGAGTTCGCCAGATGCCGCATCGGCCGCAGCCCGATCTCAACGGCGCGGCGCCACGCATCGTCAAGCCGAGCCGCCTGCCGATCCAGCACCGGATGGCACGGAGAATCGGCGTGCGCCAGGTGCGACCACACCGCCACCACATCGAGCAAGCCCTCGGCGACGACCTTGGCCGAGGCGACGACCAAGTCCGGCCATTCGGCGGCGGTCGCGCCGTTACGGCTGAGCCCGGTATCGATCTTCAGGTGCACCCGCGCCGGACGATCGGCGGCGACCGCGGCGGCCCGCACGGCGGCCAACTGGCGGATCGTCGCGACGCCCAGGTCCACCCCCGCGGCGACAGCCGGGGTGTAGTCGTCGTCGGGCAGGTCCAGCCAGCTCAGGATCGGCGCGGTAATGCCGCCGGCCCGAAGCTGCAGCGCCTCGGCGATGGTGCATACACCTAGCCAGCTCGCCCCAGCGCCCAGCGCGGCGGCGGCGACCGGCACGGCTCCGTGCCCGTAGCCATCGGCTTTGACAACGGCCATTGTGGCCGCGCCGGAGCGGGCCGCCAACGCTGATAACAGCTCGACGTTGTGCCGAATGGCGGTGAGGTCGATAACAGCCTCAGCTCGGGGAGCCACCGGCTTCGACGTCATGAGCTCAGTCTCGCACCGACCACCGACATCTTTGTCACGCGGCCGCGCCCCGGACCCGCCGGATTGCCGCCGGAATCGCGGAGAGCAGCGCGGATGCCCCGATGGGAGCGGTAGGGCCATCGCTTTGGTCGGCCACCAGGTCGCCCCCGCCCGCCGCGATGGACGCCGCTAACCCATGCACGTAGGTCGCGCACCCCGCCGCCCACCACGGCTCCAAGCCGGCCGCTAACAGCGCTCCGATCAGGCCGGACAGCACATCACCCGAGCCGGCGGTGGCCGCCCAGGAGCCTGAGGATGGGTGTGCCATGGCGCGGCCGCCGGGGTCGGCGATTACGGTGACGTGGCCCTTGAGCAGCACCGTCGCCCCCAGCTTCGCCGCCGCGCCACGGGCCGCCGCCACCCGGTCGGGGCCGATCTCACCGGCGATGCGGACGAACTCGCTGGCATGCGGGGTGATCACTCTGGGCACCTCCGCGGCGGCATCGGCCAAGTCGGGTGTGGACGCCAACAGGGTGATCGCGTCGGCGTCCAGACACACCGGTACGCCGAGCGCAAGCACCGCCGCCACGGTATCCCGCCCCGCGTGGCCGGTGCCTATCCCGGGGCCGACCGTCCAGGCTTGGGTACGCCCTGAATCGGCCACCGAGCCGGCCGCAACCACCTCCGGCCAGCGCGCCCGCACCTGGTCGGAGGCACTGCCGGCGAATCGCACCATGCCGGAAGTGGCGACCACCGCCGCGCCGACGGCCAAGACCGCCGCCCCCGGATAGATCGAGGAACCGGCGGCGACACCGACCACGCCCTGGGTGTACTTGTCGTCGGCCGGACCGGGAATCGGCCACCGCTTCGCCACGTCGGCGGCTTCCAGTACATACAGATCTGGCTGCTCAGGCAGGTGCGGCCCCAACCCGAGATCGACCAGCCGCACCGGTCCACAGCGGAATGGCGCTAGCGCATGCACCGGCTTGTAGGCGCCGAACGTCACCGTGGCGGTCGCGGTGACCGCCGGGCCCTCAACCGCGCCGGTGTCGGGGTCGACCCCGCTAGGCAGGTCAACGGCCAGGATGGGGACCTGCTCCGCCTCGGCCGCGGCCACGAGCGTGGCAGCCGGCTCGCGCAGCGGCCCCCGCCCGGAGATCCCGACGATCCCGTCCACCACGAGGTTCGCGGCCCGCACCACGGCGTCAGCCTCGGCACCGGCGTTGTGCACCCGGCCTCGGGCCCGGCGCAGGGCGGCGAGCCCAGCGGGATGTGCCCGGTCCGGGTTCAGCAGCACCGCGTCCACCCGCGCCCCGCGCCGACGCAGCTCCACCCCCGCCCACAGCGCGTCACCCCCGTTGTTGCCGCCGCCTACCAGCAGCGCCACCCGCCGCCCAGCCACACCTCCGGCCCGTTCCCGCAGCAGCTCGGCGGCTCGCACGCTCACCCCATACGCGGCTCGGCGCATCAACGCGCCCTCAGCTGCGCTGGCGAGCAGGACGTCCTCGGCGTCGCGCACTTGGCTGGCCGTCCATATCCGCTTCATGTCGACCCAAATCAAGCGTGCCGGGGCGTGGCGACCGGCCGGCCTCGGCTTGACTCGGCGTCAAGCGGAAGGCGCGCGGCCTCGGTCCGACTCAGATCGGACATGACGTGCTACTCCTACTCCACGGTGACCGATTTGGCCAGGTTGCGCGGTTTGTCCACGTCATAGCCTCTAGCACGGGCGATCTCGGCGGCCAGCACCTGCAGCGGCACGGCGGACACCAGCGGCTGCAACAGGGTGGGCACCGCCGGCACCTCCAACAGGTGGTGGGCGAACGGGCGGATCGTCTCGTCACCCTCCTCGGCGATCACGACCGTGCGCGCGCCCCTGGCGGTGATCTCCTGAATGTTGGACAACAGCTTGGCGTGCAGCACCGCCCTGCCCTTGGGTGAAGGCATGACCACGACCACGGGCAGCCCTTCTTCGATGAGCGCGATCGGGCCGTGCTTGAGCTCACCGGCCGCGAACGCCTCGGCGTGCATATACGCCAGCTCCTTGAGCTTGAGCGCGCCTTCCAACGCCACCGGGTAGCCGACGTGGCGGCCAAGGAACAGCACCGCGCGCGACGACGCCAACTCACGTGCCAGCTCACGAGCGGCGCCGACCCCGTCCAGCGCGGCGGCCACCGCGTCCGGCATGGTCTCCAGCTCGGCGAACTCGCGCGCCACCTCGTCGGGGTACTTAGTCCCCCGGGCCTGCGCCAGCGCCAACCCGACCAGGTAGGTGGCGGCAATCTGCGAGGTGAACGTCTTGGTGGCGGCCACTCCAATTTCCGGGCCAGCGTGGGTGTACAGCACCGCGTCCGACTCGCGCGGAATCTGCGCGCCGTTGGTGTTGCATACCGCCAGCACGCGAGCCTTCTGCTGCTTGGCGTGCCGGACGGCTTCCAGGGTGTCCATCGTCTCACCGGACTGGGAGATCGCCATCACCAGGGTCTGGCGGTCCAGCACCGGATCGCGGTACCTGAATTCGCTGGCGAGCTCAACCTCGCAGGGCAGCCGCGTCCAATGCTCGATGGCATACTTGGCGAGCAGCCCCGAGTGGTAGGCGGTCCCGCAGGCGACCACGAAGACCTTGTCCACGTCGCGCAGATCGGTATCGGTCAGTCGCTGCTCGTCCAGCACAATCCGACGATCGGTGAGGTGACCACGCAACGTATTGGCGATCGCGCTGGGTTGTTCCTCAATTTCTTTGAGCATGAAATAGTCGTGGCCGCCCTTCTCGGCGGCGGCCAGGTCCCAAGTGACCCGAAACGGGGTAACCGCCACCGGCTCACCGTCCAGGTCGGTCACCTGATAACCGTCTCTGGTGATCGTAACCACCTGGTCCTGGCCAAGCTCGACAGCATCCCGGGTGTGTTCGATGAACGCCGCCACGTCCGAAGCCAGGAAGGTCTCACCGTCGCCGAGCCCGAGGACCAGCGGGGACGACCGCCGCGCCGCGACGATCAGATCCGGCTGGTCGGCGTGGGTGAAAACCAGCGTGAACGCACCCTGCAGCCGTCGGCAGACCGCCCGCACACTGGCCGCCAGGTCACCGGCGGTCGCGCTGGCACCGGCAGCGCCGGTCGCGGGGCGAGCCCCGGAATAGGCCAGCGCCACCAGGTGCGCGGCGGCCTCGGTGTCGGTGTCGCTGGCCAGCTCGATTCCGCTGGCTTCCAGTTCGGCCCGCAGCGGCGCGAAGTTCTCGATGATCCCGTTGTGCACCACAGCGAGCATGCCGGCCGAGTCGGTGTGGGGGTGGGCGTTACGGTCAGTGGGCCCACCATGGGTGGCCCACCGGGTGTGACCCATACCTGTGCTTCCTTCGAACGACCGCGCGTCGAGCCGCGCCAGCTGCGCTTCGAGGTTGCGCAGTTGACCGGCCTTGCGTTCAACCGCGAGCTTGCCGTGGCCATCCAGAACGGCGACCCCGGCCGAGTCGTAGCCTCGGTATTCCAGCCGGCGCAGACCTTCCAAAATGACTTCAAGGGCTGGGCGACGACCGACATAACCCACGATTCCGCACATGAGCCCTAGGGTAGGGGGTGGGCCGGAGGGCCGAAGCGCCGCGCGGTCGAATGTAGGATAACGTCTGATCGTGGCCCGCACTCGAACAATGGCCGGTCCGAAGCTGCCCAGCTCGCTGCCCACATCGGCCCGCCAACTGGTCGACGTGTTATCCCGTCCAGGGCCATATCGCGTGCTGCGCGGTGACCTGGGCCTCGTCGGCATCCCGGGGGTGATCTTCACACCGACCGAGGGGTTGGGTTTGCCTGCTGTGGCGTTTGGACACGACTGGATGCAGCACCCGGACCGTTACCTGTCTTTGCTCCGCCATCTGGCGTCGTGGGGCATCGTGGCCGCCGCTCCGAGCAGTCAATGCGGGCCGCTGCCCAGCCACACCCGCTTCAGCGCCGACTTGCGCACCGCGCTCGACGTCTGCGTCGGGGTTCGCCTCGGCGACGGTGCAATCAGCGTAGACCGTCAGCGGCTGGCGCTGGCCGGTCACGGTACGGGTGGCGGCTGCGCCGTGCTGGCCGCCACTGGTCGGGCTGAGGACGAAAGTGTGGCCGCCGTGGTCACCCTCGCGTTGGCCGAGACCTGGCCGTCCGCGATCGACGCGGCCCGGACGGTGACGGCGCCCGCGCTGCACCTGGCGGCCGGCAAAGACCAGGTCAGTCCACCAGCCGCCGGGGCGGAGCCGGTAGCCGAGACCTGGGGTGGGCCGGTCACACTGCGCCGCCTGCCCAAAGCAAACCACCTAGGGTTCCTGGATGGTTGGATGTGGTTTGACGCGCTGCTCGCTGGCGGCCCACAAGCTAGCACAGCCAGGCTGACCCGAAGCCTGATGACCGGGTTCCTGCTTCACCAGCTCGTCGGTGAGCATCGGTGCGCGCAACTGACCACCGGTCGGGTGAAGGGCACTACGGTGGAACTGAGCCGCTGACCGCAGCCCGATTGGCCCGGCGGCCACCCGACCGATTTCCGCGCTGATCTCCTCAGCCTCCGCCCGCAACCGCGCAAACCCATCGGCCATGGACGTCAACCCGCTTGAACTCAACCTCAACTCACCGAGCTAAACTAACTGATCCTCTTCGGCGTCCGACCAGGGACGAACCTCCCAGGCATCGCCTGTAGCCGAGTGCTCCCACCAGCGCCGACAGGACGGCGCCCCGTTGCGCAGCGCAGTCAACTGTCAGGCGTCAGTCTCAGCAAGCCGCCTGGACTACTGCGGCCAGTCGGTTGGCAATCCGCCGGGCGGCTTCCTCGCTAACGGCCTCGACCATAACCCGTACCAACGGCTCCGTTCCCGAAGGCCGCAGTAACACCCGCCCATGCTCGCCCAGCTCTGCCTCGGCCGCCGCCACCGCCTCGCGCACTCGCGCCGACCGGGCCACCCCCGCCTTATCAGTGACCGGAACATTGACCAGCACCTGCGGCAGTGCCACGACAACGGCGGCCAGGTCAGCGAGATCACGACCGGTGGCGGCCATCCGAGCCATCATCCGCAGCGCGGTGAGCAACCCGTCGCCGGTCGTGGCATACCCGGATAGCACCACATGCCCGGACTGTTCGCCACCGAGCGCGAACCCGCCCGCCCGCAGCTCCGCCAGGACATACCTGTCCCCGACCGAGGTCGTGCGCACCGCGATTCCGGCGTCTCGCATTGCGAGGTGCAACCCCAGATTGCTCATGACGGTGGTGACCAATGTGTCCTGAGTCAGTTCGCCCTCATCGCGCAACGCGAGCGCAAGCACCGCCATGATCTGGTCGCCATCGACGACCCCGCCTTTGGCGCTGACGGCCAGGCAGCGGTCGGCGTCACCGTCGTGCGCTATACCGAGGTCGGCGCCGTGTGCTCGGACCGCCTCGACAACCCCGTCCAAGTGCGTCGAGCCACAACCCTCGTTGATGTTGAGCCCGTCTGGAACCGCGTTGATCGCAATGACATCGGCTCCAGCGCGTCGGTAGAGCTCGGGCGCCAGCACTGACGCAGATCCGTTGGCGGCATCTACCACGACCCGCATCCCGCTCAGGGAGATGCCAGCCGGAATGGCCGCCAGCAGATGACGCAAGTAACGCTCACCCGCGTCAGCCAGGTGGCGAACTCGTCCGATCGCAGCACCGGTGGGACGACAATGCGGCTGGTCAAGGCTGGCCTCGACGGCGTCCTCCAGCGCGTCCGGCAGCTTGTGCCCGCCCTCGCCGAACAGCTTGATGCCGTTGTCCGGCATCGGATTATGCGATGCCGAGATCATCACGCCGAGGTCGGCGCCTAACTCCGCCACAAGATGCGCCACCGCCGGTGTCGGTACCACACCCGCGCACAGTACGTCGGCACCAGCCGAAGCGAGGCCGGCAGTGACTGCCGCCTCCAGCATCTCTCCGCTCGCTCTCGGATCTCGACCGACGACAGCGAGCGGACGATGCAAACGGTCACTCTCCGCTAGGACGCGAGCTGCCGCCGAGGCAACGGCCATGCCGAGCTCGGGCGTCAGCTCGGCATTAGCTAGGCCACGGACCCCATCGGTCCCGAACAGCCGACCCATGCCGGCACAGATCAGCGCTTGCTGTACTGAGGCGCCTTGCGGGCCTTCTTCAAGCCGTACTTCTTTCGCTCTTTCACACGCGCGTCCCGGGTGAGAAAGCCCGCTGACTTCAACGCCGGTCGGTCGTCGGCTTCGAGCTCGACGAGCGCCCTCGCAATCGCCAGCCGCAACGCCCCGGCTTGCCCGGAAGTGCCACCCCCGCGCAGACTAGCCAGCACGTCGTAGGTATCGACCTTGTCGATCGTCACGAACGGTTCCCTGACGAGCTGCTGGTGCAGCTTGTTCGGGAAGTACGTGGCCAGGTCCTTGCCGTTGAGTCGGAAGTTACCGGTACCAGGGACCAACCGGACTCGAACCACGGCCTCCTTGCGGCGGCCTACCGTCTGGACCTGTTTCTCACTCATGGGCCGGTGCACGACCGGCACGTCAGCGTCCGATATCTCCTGGACGGGACTGCTCACGGGCTGCGCCTCTTTTACTTCGATGCGGGGCTGGGGCGGGCGTCGGTCACTGGCTGAGTCGGTCACTGGCTGACCTGGGAAATTTCAAAAGGCTGCGGCTTCTGCGCAGCGTGCGGGTGCGTTGCGCCAGCGTACACTTTGAGTTTCTTGCCTATCGCGCGACCGAGTCGGTTCTTAGGCAGCATGCCCTTGACCGCTTTCTCGACCAACCGACTTGGGTAGTTATCGATCATCTCGCCGACCGAGCGCCGCCTGATGCCCCCAGGGTAACCGCTGTGCCGGTAGACGAATTTGTCATCGCGCTTCTTACCCGAGACCGCCACCTTCTCAGCGTTGATAATCACGACGAAGTCGCCGGTGTCGACGTGCGGCGCGAAAATCGGCTTGTGCTTGCCGCGCAGCAAGGTAGCCGCTTGGCTGGCCAGCCGACCGAGTACCACGTCGGTCGCGTCGATGACATGCCAGGCGCGGGTAACCTCGCTGGGCTTCGGGCTGAACGTGCGCACGGACCTACCTCGTCGTCTCTGGCCTGACATATCACCTGGGGAAACCCGAAAGGTCGGCCCCGGGGCGCTCATCCGAGCGGATCTACCGCTAGTAGCGCAACGACTTTCGAGGGTACCCGTTGCCATCTGGCCGGGTCAAAACGGGTCGGTCGAACTGGGTTACCCGCGTGAGCTGAGTCACCCGTCGGACCCGTCGCGGCACGTCCGGGGCAGCCACGGCCGCTGGCCGCCCCGGGTCTCCGACCTCGGCCCACGCTGACCGGCCTCGCGCTGACCGGCCCCCCGGCCAGCGCGGGGGCCGGCCCGCGCTGGCCAGCTTGCGCCGGCTAGGTCCAGCGGCGCGCGTTGACGGCCTCCACCTGTTGGTATCCCTCGTTCGCCTGCCCAATGGCGGTACCTATCCTGGCCAGTACCGACGTCAGATCGGCGGCCGCAGTGTCCCACTGCCGTTGCTTGGCCTGGTAATCATCGGCGGCCTGACCGCTCCAGCTGGCCACCATGGGCACCAAAAAGCGCTTGAGATCCTCCAGCTGGGCGGTCATCCGCTGAGAGGTACCCACCACGTTCTGCTGGGCGACCGACAGATCGCCGAACGCGACCTTGATTTCAGACATGTCGTTGCTCCCTTCAGCCCAGTGCGCCACGGATGGCGGAGAGGCTCTGCGACTGTTGCTCCTCCTGCCGCTGGTAGGCCTGCCCGGAACCCCGGACCGCCTCTCCGATCGCCCGCAAAGCCTCGTTCAGCGCTCGCGCATCGGTATCCCACTGGGTCATCAGAGTCTGAAACGCGGTCGCGGCCTCACCACGCCACGAACCCGCGAGCGGCGCCAGCTGGTTTCGCAACGCCGACAAGTCGGCCTGCACCCGTTCATTGACGCCGAAGACGTGCCGGGCGGCACGCTGCATCTCCTCAACAGTGGTTCCGTAACCTGCAGCCATGGCCGTCACAACCTTTCAACCTTTCGTCTGGGGTTTCGACTTGTGGCCCGACCGGTCGCTCGGGCCGGACCACAATCCCAGCCAGATACCCAAGACCGGGTCGTAACGAGCAGGTTTGTGTGCGATCGCGAAACCGGTCGAGAAGGCCGCTAACTCACCACTGACTCAGCGAGCACGAAGTAGACCTTGGACAGTGGCGGACCAGCGTAACCTGAGGCAGTTTGGCACAGACCCTGGTCCAGAAAATCCTCATGCTCGAACACGAACTCGGCTGCCCGGAAGCCGCCGCACGGACCTACCGAGCGTTCAAGGACAAGCTCAGCGAGATCGGAGCCCAGCCGCTCCCGCTCACTACCAAACTCGCCCACAAACACCGAAACGACCAGCCCGCTCACACCCACTAGGGCAACTGTGCGAACGGCATCGGGGAACCCCAGAGAACTTGCGTTACGTGAGCGGCCGTCGGCGTCGGGAGCACCCATCCACGGACCCTCCGTGTGGACGTCGCCCGGGACAAGAGGGGATCGGGACTGATACGAACCGTCGCCTCGCCGCCATCATCACGGGGTCCCTGCGTGATTCCCATAATCCGGAGAATCTCGGGAGAATCGGAATCACGCCTTCAAGTGTATACTAACCCAGCGTGTCACTGACTGTTAGCGGAGATGGGGCTGATCAGCGTTACCGCGGACACTGAATGTGTTGCATTCTTGCAATGGGCGTTGCCGCGCATGGGACGACGGTGGGAGGGGTACCGGAAGGTCAGGCGGCGAGTCTGTAAGAAGATTTCCCGTCGAGCTCTAGAGCTCAACCTTCCTTCGCTTTCCGACTATCGAAGATATCTTGAGGAAGACCTTCAGGAATGGCGATATTTGGACGCCTTGCTCGACGTCACCATATCACGCTTTTATCGTGATCGCTCAGTATTTGATTTTATTGCCGCCGAGATTCTGCCAACGCTAGCGCGACGCGCTCACATGGCCGACCATCCCAGTGTGCGCGTGTGGAGCACTGGCTGCGCTAACGGCGAAGAACCTTATACGATCGCTCTCATGTGGGAATTCTCCACTTCTCTGGATAACAGCGAGGCTGAGCTGCACATACTCGCAACGGATATCAAGGCGACTGTTCTGCGCCGCGCGGAGGACGCCCTCTACCCTCGATCGTCACTGAAGGATCTTCCCGCTCGGTGGCAAGAAGCTGCGTTTAGTGAGTCTGGAGACGTAGTGGCGCTGGCGCCCCGATTTCGTCAACATGTCACGTTCGCCCAGCACGATATACGCGAAAATCTCCCCGATGGGGGGTCGCTATTCGACCTCATCATGTGTCGTTATCAAGCCTTCACTTATTTCGATGAAGCTGGCCAACGGAACGTTTTGGATTCGCTGACACAGGCAACTCGACCTGGTTCCGTGCTGGTGCTCGGCCGTCGTGAAACATTGCCCTCGGGGGCAGGAAGTTTCCGCCCACTAGAACAGTCCCTCGGAGTCTTCAAGCGTTGCGACTAGGCAAACGTCTGCATTAGGGGCGCCAGGTCTGCTGCCAGCCCGGGCGCGCCATACTGTTTCGCGTGAGAGTGAAGCATTTTCAGGTCAGCGCGGATTCGGGTCGACTTAACGCCCGTCGCGTCCGAAATAACGCGGTATCCTTCGGTCTCGCCAGCATCTGTCGCGTGGTCTCGGAGATTCAGAATCGCCAGGCGAATTCGGCACCGCAGGCCTGTACGTGTCCGTCCTCCGTCGAGCGCGGCGAGCGCCGTAGTTAGATGCTGGCGGGCATGGTGGGCATCATCAAGAGCGAAGAACGCCAAACCTAGGGCGCTGTTGTGGTGGCCTGGACTGTAGGTGATCCGACGGGCCCAATTGTGCCCACTCATTTCATCGTCACGGCCTAGCGTTTCTTCAGAAAGCGCGGCGTGCCGCAATCCGAGACTTCGCTGGCCAGCCGATGCACAGTGTCGAGCGCACACGGCATGCAAGTTTGCCCTCTCAGCGACGGACACGCGTTCGTCACCCAACGCTGCTCCGAGTATTTCCACCCCGTCGCCGGGATACCCAGAGTCAGTCATCACTGTGGACAAGTCGAGCATCACATGTGCCCTTAGATCACGGTCCCCGCCACGGGCGGCATGATCTAAAGCGAATGTCAGCAGCTTGCCGGCTGTGGTCCGTGAGCCTGAATCATAGGTCGACCAGCCTAACCGATCGGCAAGCAAACCCACCGCCGAGCACAGTCGCACCCGATCGTGGTCGCTCATTTCAGCGTCGAAAAGTTCGATAGACCATTGCAGAGCTGAACGAGCGAAGCTGGCGGCCGTATCACCGTTCCGCGCCAGATCTAGGCGCATGTAGGCGTCCGCTGCGGCTTCGACGGCCTCGATCTCTGAGAGCCCAACCCGACGCGGCGGTCGTCCTGCGTCGAGGCCCTCCAGCAGTCGCACGAGCGACTCGGGCGCCGCAGCACCGACGGCCGCCGTCGCCACGCTGGCCAGGAACTCTCTACGCTGCACCTCAGCATTAAACGCCATGGTGAGAGCCTCAGGTTCGCCACGCGGAGAAAACTGCTCATCCCCTCTGGTATCACCGCGAGCTATTCGGAGATGCTCCCGCTCATCTGGGATCCCAAACTCCGGCGCTGCGGCAACCTGCGATTGCTCGTGAGAATCAAGCTCAAGAAAGCCGGTCAGCTCACGTCGAGTGAGCCCGAGAAGCTTGGCCAGTTTCGGCCGCAGCCACGCGGACGGTTCGGTTGTTCCGATTTCCCAGCGGCCGACCGTCGAGCGGTCGACCCCCAGGCGATAGGCAAGCTCCTCTTGTGTGAGGCCGGCGTTTCTACGCGCCCGACTCAGGCCTACCCGCTTCTGGGGCATGAGGACGCACTACCTCACCAGGGTCGATGGAACGGGAAGGGCAGCATACCGGAGAAAGCTGATCATCTAGCACGATTGCGCAGGTCAGGAGCTTCTCAACCGCTATCAGTCCAGGTCAGACGGCCGGATGCAACATCAATGCGGCATCGGCGCCACACGCCTGCGCTGTTTACTGTGGGTGAGAAGAGTTTCACTGCCTGCCATGGGCTCCGACAGTTGCGTGCAGCCAGTCTCCGAGTTCACGGATTCGGTCGTCGAGCGAGGCCACGGTGAGCGGATCTGCCGATGTCACCGCTCGTTCTCGCTGCCCGAGGGCGCGTACTGGCGGCCGATGCGAGATCCGGAGCCGGGCCCGCAGGTTCAGGCTGTGGCGTTCGTGGGCGATGACCCGGCGGTGTTGCAGATGGTGCGCGTGCCGGAGGGGTGGCACGGTCAGGGTGTTGCGGCGCACCATCCGGAGTTGACGGCTCCGGAGCCGTGGGCGGTTGTCGGTCAGTGTTGGGCCAGCCAGGAGCACCCAGTTGTGGATGTGACCGGATGGCCCCAGCGCGGTCGTCCAGGCGCCGAGACAGCGACGACCACGGCGACAACTGCGCTAGCCGCAGCCACCGATCCCGATCCCAGATTGACCGCGTCCGGTGCGGCTGTGACCACAAGGGTTGTGGCCACAGCCATCGTGGGTGCGAAGCGGTCGGAGGACAAGGCGTGACGGCGGTGGAGGACTTCGACCACCAGTCTGGATGGGGTGGCGGGTTTGACGGCCTGGATGACCTGTGTGCGTGATCGGCGTGAGCACGCGGTCTCAGAGTGGAACTTCGCGCTCGGGGTGGCTGACGGGCTCTACAGGGCGTCGTGTGGACATCTGGTGATGCCCCGCGCGTTGGTCTCGCCGTGCGGACCGCGGTGCCCGGCGTGCGTGGCCGCCTTGGAGCGGTGTGCGGCCGCTGAGGTGAGCGCGCGGCCAACACGTCGTGGCCGCGGTCATGGCTGGGTGTGGCGGCTGGCCGCTGCGCCGCGCTGGGTACTGAGTTGCGCACGCGGTGTACGCGGGCTGCTTGGTCGGCACCAATCGGAATGACTCCCGGTGAGCGGCCGGCGGTGAGGGAAAACCTGGCCGCTCACCGGGCACCACAGGTCACCCCCTCGGACCGCCCCCCACGAGGCCACTTGCTCGAAGTGTTGACCAGCGAACAGCTCGCGGTTTGCGCGATTGTTGGTCAGGGCCGGCCGGGTAAAGACGGGCGCGACGCGCCGCCGCACATCAACGGTTTTCTGCCTATCAGTTGTCGGCGCCGCCCCCGAGATTGATCGGCAGCGCCTCGATAGCGCCATCCAGATCGTTCTGATCGTAGGCATGATTGAGCTCGCCGAGGAGACGTCCTGGCCGTTTCTCTGTCACAGCCGATCCGGGCCAGGCACAGCTCACTCGCGAATGGACGATACCTCGTCGGCTTCACGAGATGCGCAATCGCGTGTCTGGGCTGCTCACCGGCCGATCTGAGCCAGGTCTCACGCAACCACCGGATCTTGCTCGGCGGTCCACGGCCGCAGGGCTGCCCGCGCGAAATCGTACCCATAGCAAATCCAGGAAGGAATTGAGATACGACAACATTGGAACTAATTGCGCCAGCCGTTGAGGCGAGCATCTCTGCTCGTCTGAGCGAACGTCTTGCAAGGCAAATCGAGCGAGATCACGGCGTCGACACCGAGAAGGCGCGGCGAATTGTCTCGGAGACGATCACGTTTCTCCGTGTTTGTGCGCTCAACCCTGGCCGAGGGCTGCGCCCGAGCGAGGCGATCGATATCGGACGGCATGCCTGGCATTGGGTTAGGAGCGGACATGCGTGCGCGTGCGTGGTTTCTCGGCAAGGATCCTGAGTCCAATGTCGGCGACTCCCCGACACTGTTCGCCACGGACCAGCCACGGACCGGAGCACCTTCATTGCCCAAGGATGGAAGGTCACCGATCCGCAAATGCTTGCGGATGTCGGTCCGGTGCCGGACGGCGAAGCGATCAGCAAAATCCCAGAAGGCGTGCTGGAGTTCCACATCCGCAAGGACCAGAAGGGGTTGTGGCCCTTCGGTGTCGCCTTGCGGGGGAGATGTCAATAAGCTCAAGCCGCATTAGTTAGTGACCGTTGCGGTGAGCGTCGTGGAAAAGGCGCACGCGATGCGTCAGATGGGATCGGGAAGGCGAACGCGAGTGAACTGCTAATGAAGCGTCGAAAGCCTGAGATGACATCGAAACCGGAGCGATGAATATTAGTCGGCCGCGCCGACCAGTGATAGCTTCGACGGGCTCCAACAGTGGATCTTGCGATCGGCGTGCGGTCGATACAGCGGCGGTAGGGCTTGCCGCAATTCTTGCTGAATGACTGCTGAGTTTGGGTTTCTCGTGTTCAGCGAGGACATTCGTTGTCTTGTTCCGGTGGCTCCCCGGGACTAAAGCTTTTCCCGATCATGTACACGCACGCGGGGCGGCTGCTGAGGTCATGGATGTCTTCAATCAGAAGAATCGCGAGAGCCTTATTTTCTGCGATATGTGACTGAGAAAAAGTGGTCGGCCCCGTGACACCAAAGAAAGTGTAGAAGCCATTCGTGCTGTCTGCTGACGTAAGTTCCTGGATGATCGCCTCGCGATTTGGTCTATATACCGCGGGCTTGGTGTGTCTATAATTCCTTAC
>JAFASX010000083.1 GCA_019244295.1 Pseudonocardia sp. | reverse complement strand
TCACAACGGGAGTGGCCAGCGGTAGCTTGAGTCCGGATGCTCGTACCAGACATACTGCTGGCTAGTGTCATCCCAGGCAGTCACACCGAACTCCTCGATGCCGGGCCGGCCAAACCGAAGCCACGTGGCGTAGGCGGCTTGGACGCTGTCCCATAGCCGCTGCGGGCCGCCTTGCGCCAGTGCGTAGCAGCCGTGTTCGTCGGGCTGGAGGCTGACGCTGAACCAGCTCGCGTCGCTCGATCGTCCCTCCAGCTCATTGTCTCCCGCGGCTCGTCCGTAGAAGCGAACCCGGCGACCGGCGAAATGCAGCTGAGTGAGAAAGTGTAGCGACGGGTGATCGGCGACGAGGTTCGGATTTACCTCCGTTGTGGTGTGCTGCGGGTTTCGCCGGTCGTACACAACTTTGTCCCAGTGCTCGCCGTCGCGGTAGGGACTGGTGGTTCGCGTACGCATCGGCATGAACGCACCGGGCAGGGTCAAAAACCGTCCGTGGACACTCTCAACCTCATCATCAGTCTCCCCGGTGGCAAGACGGATCAGTGACCCCGCGACGCTGCCGCGCAGGTCGGTAAGAATGGCACCACGAGGGGCAAGTTGGCTAATCCAGGCCGGTGGTACGTGATCGACGGAGGCGGTGGCGATGATCCGGTCGAACGGCCCGGCTTCAGCGAGCCCGTCCGCGCCATCTCCGCTGTGCACCCTTGCTCACTCCTCGTCCATCTCGGTGTAGTACTCCGTGTCGGTCTTCACCCCAACCACCTGGCCATCGTCGGTGATCTCTGTCTCCTTGGACTTGGCCTTCTGGGTTGACTTCTTGCCGTGCTTCCCGTACTCGACAGGGCGCACTCCGAACCGCATCCCGAATGGCCGCGTGCCTGGCCCGGAGGCTCGCTCGGAATTGGCCACGAACGGACCCACACCCGGGGAAAGCGGGAACCTGCTCGTCACTGGCATCAACGGATCGGACGGCTCGGATGGAACAGCATGCCCGGTCATGCTTCAGCACTCCCCTGTCGTCTCGGTGGCACTGTGCCCCGTAGCCTGCCAACGCCATGGCTCCCGCCTGCAACGTTTCGTCGGCTTTCACCCGTTTGGCGAGCACATCGCAGCGCGCGGTGGGAAACGTACAACGGCCCGCCTGATCACCGGCTGGCCGAAGAGAACGCTCGGTCCCGATCAGCCGTCCTTCGCTGATCTACTAGCCTTTATTCGCTCGATCGTCGGTCATCTCAGCTGTCATAACCATACCGAGATGCCGGGGGCCACTGCCTTACCTGATCGAGCAGGGCACAATGGGCAGGCCGAGCAGAGGGACCGTGCCAGTGGATGCGGTTGCCGAATTCCTGTCCGACATTCGAAGTCTGAGCTAGCGAGGGGTGCATGCAGCTACTGCACGCGGGGGACAGCGGTCCGGCCGTCGCCGAGGTGCGCTCAGTGTTACGTGAGTTCGGTCTGTTACCCCCACTTGCATCGGGAGCACCGGACGACCGCTACGACGCATCCGTGGAACAGGCCGTCCAAGCCTTCCAACAAGGCCGGGGACTGATCACTGATGGCATTGTGGGCCCGGCCACCTATCGGGCATTGCGGGAAGCGCGCTGGGCACTGGGCGATCGGATGCTCGGCTTGATGATCTCCGCGCCGATGGCCGGGGACGACGTGTTGGCTCTGCAGGAGCGCTTGCTGGAGTTGGGCTACGACACTGGTCGGCCAGGCGGTGTGTTCGATGCTCAGACTGAGCGTGCTCTGCGCAGTTTTCAGCGTGACTACGGACTCATCCAAGACGGGATCTGTGGCCCGGCTACCTTGCGCGCGTTACGTCAGCTGGGTCGCAAGGTAACTGGCGGACGGCCGGGCCTGCTTCGTGAACAGGAACGGCTACGTCGAGCGGGCCCCCGGCTGCGAGGCAAGCGCATCGTGATCGACCCGGGGCATGGCGGCCCAGAGCGGGGTGTTACCGTCGCTGGGGTCGCCGAGGCCGACTTGATGTGGGATCTCGCTCGTCGGTTGGAAGGCCGGATGGCGGCAACAGGGATGGATGCGTTGCTGTCTCGCGGCGAACACACCTGCCCCGCAGAGCCAGATCGAGCGGCGTTCGCCAATGACGCTGGCGCCGACCTGCTGCTGTCGCTGCACACCGACGCCAACCGCAGTATGCACGCTCAGGGGTTGGCCACGTTCCACTTCGGTACCGGGCATGGTGTCACCTCGACCGTCGGCGAAGCATTGGCCGGTCTGATTCATCGGGAGCTGATTGCCCGGACCCGGATGATGGACTGCGGCATCCAGCCGAGAACCTGGGAGATGCTCAGGCTCACCCGGATGCCAGCGGTACGGATCGAGGTCGGCTACCTGACCAACATGGGTGATCGTCGCAAGCTGCTCGACCCGGTGTTTCGAGACGTCGTGGCCGAGGGAATCCTGGTTGCGGTTAAGCGACTTTATCTGCTCGGGCAGGACGACCAGCCGACCGGCACATTTACTTTCTCCGACGTACTGGCTCGGGAGCTGGCCCGCGCCGAGTAGCCTGCTCAGGCGCGGTTCGTGGGTTGATCGTGCTCAAGATCGCTGAAATGTCAGCGGTCTCCCACGAAACGCGCCTCAGCGCACCGGCGCCCGAACCGGCGCGGGCGCCACGGTGGGCAACTGGCCGGTGTTCTGCGCCGGAATGGTAATCTCACCGAACAGCCGTTCGAGAGCCGCTTCGACGTCTTCTTTCCAGCTCAGCGCGGTACGCAGCTCGAGCCGCAACCGCGGCCAGCGCTGGTGCGCCCGGACGGTCTTGAAGCCGACCGCGAGCAGGAAACCGGCGGGGACCACGCACCGCGCGTCCGGCGTAGGAGCGGCATCCCCGAACGCCTCAATTGCCTTCACCCCACGGCGGGTGAGATCTTTGGCAACCGCCTGGACCAACGTACGCCCGATGCCTGATCCGGCCTTCTCAGGCAGCACGGCAAGCGCAGTGAGTAGGATCGCATCGTGGCTGACCGGGCCGGTCGGAAATGCCAAGGCTCGCGGAACCGCAGCCGGGGGCGCGTACACCGCATACCCGGCCGCCACCCGATCAACGTATACGATCTTGCCGCATGAACCCCATTCCAGCAACGTGCTGGACAGCCAGGCCTCCTTCTCCAGCTCGAGATTGCCGTACTCGGCGGCCTGCTCACCTAGGTGCGGAGCCAACTCCCAAAAAACGCATCGCCGACACCGTTTGGGCAGCTCATCGACATTGTCAAGAGTGAGACCGACCACAGACGTCGACACGTGCTGAGACCTCCGCGGCGTCTGGGTTCGATGGGCGGTCCGGACGTCGAAATTAACCCGGCGCCTCCTCATCCGAGAATAGATTGATCCGGCGCAACACGGAACCGCTATATCCCTTACCGGTCGCTGCTGGTCGCCGAAGGGTCCCGGATCGAGGGGACGCCACTCGTCCGGTCGACTACGCTGGAGGTGGATTAGTCCGACCGTCACGCCTCTCATCCTTCCGGAGCGTCCAGCGTGCCAGTGCCGGCCGAAGTTTCGTCATCCGCTCTCGCATCGTGTCCCGAGGTCTCAGACCCGCGAGCATCCCGAACCGAGCGCTTCGCCACACGCACCGATGGCATGGCCGCGTCAGAGATCCGGGCATTGTTCGCGGTGGCCAGCCGCCCGGAGGTGGTCTCGCTGGCCGGGGGAATGCCTAACCTGGCCGCGCTGCCGCTGGACTCGCTAGCTGGCGAGGTGGCTCAGTTGGTCGCCAAGGACGGGCAGGTGGCGCTGCAGTATGGCTCGGCACAGGGCGTGCCACGGCTTCGTGAACAAATCACCGAGGTGATGGCGCTGGAGGGCATCCGGGCGCACCCTTCGGCGCTCACCCAATTGGCAGCCGAAGGCCGACGAGCGAAGTTCCTCTAGACGATCCCGAACTTTCATAACCCGGCAGGTACTACGCTCGCGGTGGCCCGCCGCACCCGAACGCCGGATTCTATGCATGGCTCACTGTGCCCGAGGGAGTCGACACCAAGGCGATGCTCCCGCGAGCGGTCAGCGCCCGAGTGGCGTACGCGTCGGGCACCGGTTTCTATGCCGACCCATCGGGCAGCCGGCAGCTGCGGCTGTCGTACTGTTACCCAACGCCGGAGCGAATCACCGAGGGAGTGCGACGGCTGGCCAGCGTACTGTCAGCTGAGCTAAACGTGCTGAAGACCTTCGGTGTCCCGGACCGAGCGGCCAGCCGGTCCATCGGCGCAACCGGCACGGCCCGCCGCGGACCTCAGGCGCCGTCCCCCGATACCACTTAGCACTAGCCCAGGGGATCACACCGGCCGACCTCATACAAGGGGCTCAGGCTGATGGAAGCGTCAATCTCACGCCAGCCGGGTAGATCTTGCGCCAAGAACATCAACCTATTCTTCCTCGCGATCTTCGGCTATCCGCGACGCAGCCTTTGTGATAGCACCCGATGCGGCAATCGCCGCGCCAACCGTAATCGCCGCCGCCCCGATTCCGACGGTGGCGCCGAGAACTGCTATAGGAGCGCCCACGACAACCACGCCAGCGGCGACGGCGACGGCACGTCTAGCGGTCATGCCGAAAATGATACTTTCAGAGTCCATATACATTCACTCCTACCGCGACAGCGCTAGAAAGTATCAGTATACCACAGGCATTCGCGATCAGAATCCATCCGATCCCCCCAGGTGGCAAGGGTCTGATCTTAGCGTTTTCTTCGTAGGCGAAGGTTCGAAGTGCGAACGGAAGAAACACGCACCCGGCCAGGATCGCCCCTATGCAACCCACCACCTGGAGTGTCGGTATGGGTTTATTCTCATTTGACGCCACTATGAGCGCCCCAGTGAGAGAAAGCCCCGCCGCGATTACCCAGTCGCTCCAGAATAATGTATCCTCTTGAGTCAACCCATGAGACTTAGGTTTGATCGCGGTTCTGCTGAGCCCCTTCATCACCATTTGGAGCAGCGCGATTATTATCGCCAGGCCTATGGTTATCAATAATTCTTTCATCTAAGAATCAATCCTCCCGAGCAATGATTATAGCTAGCGCTGGTTCTCGCGCTAGGCCTCGATCACTCGAGCACCACCCGCTCCAACGCCTCCAGGTCACCGGACCCCTACAGCTCGAAGATCCGCGGTTCGACGGTGGGATCGAAAGCGCCCCGGTGTGCGCAGCAAGTAAGGGTGTTACCGGGTCTTGGACATCTCCACCTTCAGCTCCAGCCGCCGGCCGTGCGCCTGGCCGTGCGCCTCGGGGTCGGCGAGCCAGCAATACTCAAAACCGGTCCTTTAGGCCTTCGTTCCGCCACGGCGACAGAATGTGCCGGTGGCTGAACGAACGGTAGCGGTGCTTGCTGGCGGGCTTTCGCACGAGCGGGAAGTGTCCTTGCGCTCGGGGCGACGGATCGCCGCCGACCTACGTGACATGGGCATGGCGGTAGTCGAATGGGACACCGATGCCGCGCTGCTAGACCGGCTACGCAGGGAACGCCCAGAAGCTGTAGTGATTGCGCTGCACGGGGGAGATGGAGAAAACGGCTCCGTGCAGTCCGTTTTGGAGACGCTCGGCGTGCCGTTCGTGGGAGCCGACTCACGGGCATGCCGACGAGCCTGGGACAAGCCAATCACCAAAGCCGAGCTGTCCCGAGCTGGTCTATCCACTCCAGACTGGGTCGTGCTGCCGCACGGCACGTTTCGCGATCTGGGCGCTCGGACGGTATTGGACGCTATCGTGACCCGCCTTGGGCTGCCGCTGATCGTCAAGCCGGATCAGGGCGGGTCCGCGTTGGCACCCAGCTGGTCACCGACACCGCTGACCTACCGGCCGCGATGGTTGACTGCCTGGCCTATGGCAACACGGTACTCGCCGAGGCCTTCGTCGAAGGCATCGAGGTGGCGATCTCAGTCTGCGCCGACCCGCTACCCAGAGCGCTGCCGGTGGTGGAGATCAGCCCGCTCGGTGGCGTCTACGACTACAGCGCCCGCTATACCCCGGGTGCAACCACGTTCCACTGCCCGGCCCGACTAGACGAGATGGTACAGAAAGTCGCTCAACAGGCAGCATTGGACGCGCACCGGTTGCTTGGTATGCGCGATTTATCCCGTACTGACGCGATCGTGACCCCCGACGGACAAGTGCATGTGTTAGAGGTCAATGTCTGCCCGGGGCTGACCGAGACGTCGCTGCCGCCCACCTCAGTGGTCGCCTCCGGCGAGCACCTGGGCCAGCTATTTGCCGACCTGATCGAGGAGGCGATCCGTCGCTCATGAGCCGCTGTTTCACGTGAAACATCGGCTCATGAGCGCGGCGTCATCAGCCCCACGATACGGTCCAGGTCCTCCATCGACCCGAACTCCACCACGATCCGACCCTTACGCTGCCCGAGCTCGACCTTGACCCGGGTGTCGAACGCGTCAGACAACTTCTCCGCCAGCTGGCGGACCTCTTTCGGCCGTTCCGCACGCGCGGGCGGAGATGGATTACGCCGCTGCTCCGGTTGTCGTTTGGCTACTGTGACAGCCTCCTCCGTGGCCCGCACCGACATACCTTCGGCCACAACCCGAGCGGCGAGCTCCTCCTGTCGCCCAGCATCATCCAATCCAAGCAATGCTCGGGCATGCCCAGCCGACAGCACTCCAGCGGCAACCCGACGTTGAACCGCCACTGGCAGTTTGAGCAGCCGGATCATGTTCGTCACCACCGGACGACTACGACCAATGCGATCGGCAAGCTGATCGTGGGTCACGCCGAACTCAGCCAGCAACTGCTCGTATGCGGCAGCCTCTTCCAACGGGTTGAGCTGGACCCGGTGAATGTTTTCCAGCAACGCGTCACGCAGCAACGCATCGTCCTCGGTCTGTCGCACGATTGCTGGCAAGCGCTCTAGGCCTGCCTCCTGAGCCGCACGCCACCGTCGCTCGCCCATGACAAGCTGATAGCGATCGGGACCGATCTCACGGACCACGATTGGTTGCAGTAGACCGAACTCCTTGATGGAGTGCGCGAGCTCAGCCAATGCCTCTTCGTCGAACGCCCGACGGGGCTGCTGCGGGTTCGGTTCGATTGACGTAATAGCTAATTCACGATACGCGGCACCGGTTACCGAATTGATCAGATCATCACGAACCTCGACTTGCTGGTGGCCGGCTGACGTGGAATCAGTCGTCCATCCGTCATTATCGGCTCTCGGTTCCCCGTTAGTCGGTCCGGTCGGGATCAGCGCCGCAAGACCCCTGCCGAGCCCGCCCTTGCGAGCGCTCACCGGCTCGCGCCCCGATGCAGCGGATGCATCACAATCTCCCGAGCCGCGTCCAAATAACTCATAGCGCCTCGGGAGCCTGGGTCGTAAGCAAGAATCGTCTGCCCGTATCCCGGCGCTTCCGAAACTTTCACACTGCGCGGGATGACCGTGCGCAGAACCCGATCGCCGAAGTGCTCCCGCACTTCGTTGGTCACTTGGTCGGCAAGCTTCGTGCGCCCGTCGTACATAGTGAGCAGAATCGTCGACACGTGCAACTGGCGGTTCAGGTGGGCTCGCACGAGTTCAATGTTGTTCAGGAGCTGACCAAGTCCTTCCAGCGCGTAGTACTCACACTGGATCGGGATAAGCACTTCCTCGGCGGCAACCAACGCGTTCACCGTGAGCAACCCGAGCGAAGGCGGACAGTCGACCAGAACGTAGTCCAGATCCAGCTGATCAAGGACTTCCGAGGTCAATGCCCGCTTCAAACGAGATTCTCTCGCCACCATGCTCACCAATTCAATCTCCGCGCCAGCTAGATCAATCGTGGCGGGAACACAGAGCAGCTCAGGTGCTTGTGTGCTGGGTACCACCGCATCCAGGAGGTTGATCTCGCCGAGCAATGTCTCGTAGATCGACGGAGTACCGCTGGTATGTTGCACACCTAGCGCGGTACTGGCATTTCCCTGGGGATCCAGGTCAATCACAAGAACCCGCATGCCGTACTTCACCAGCGCGGCGGCCAGGTTAACGGTGCTGGTGGTCTTCCCTACGCCGCCTTTTTGGTTAGCCACCGTGAGCACCCTTCGATGTACTGGCCGAGGTATCTCTCGCCCTTTCGGGTGCAACACCCGAGTCGCACGCTCGGCCTCTTCGGCTATGGGCGTCCACATGGAGTCCTCCGATGGTTCTGCTGGCATGGCGATCGCCGCACCCGGATACTTCTCAGCGGCATGGCCGGCCGGCCATGTAGCTGAACCTGGTGTTTCACGTGAAACATCAGGGGTTGAGCAGCGGCTCCGGTACTCACGGTTTTCCTCTCTGTCTCGGGATATCCACGCGCTCATCTTCGTCACCTCCTCGTTTTTCGAGATCCGACCTTGTCTCGGCGCTCTAACCGGCGAGAGCCGGCCCTGGCCGGCGATCGCTGCACCACAATCACCGTGGTGGGCGGCTCAACGTGTTTCGCGCCGCATTGCACCACGATCGGCGCAGTGCCACCAAAACGCTCGACCACCACGCGGTCACGAGCGGCTTCGGTAGCCGCCGACACGCCTTTCATCGCCAGCAATCGCCCCCCGTACCTCAACAGTGGGAGCGCCCACTCGGCCAAGCGAGCTAATGGGGCCACCGCCCTGGCCGTCACGACGTCGGCGCCGTTCCACTCCCGACGGACCGATGCCTGTTCAGCTCGACCACATACGACAGCGACCGGCAGAGCCAGTTCAACTATCGTCGACCGCAGCCAAGCCACCCGGCGAGCCATCGACTCAAGCAACACAACCTCAAGGTCGGGTCGCGCGAGCGCGAGGGGCAGCCCTGGTAAACCAGCACCGGCCCCGAGATCTAGCACTCGAGCGTTCGGCTCGATGAGTTCCGCCAAGACAGCGCAGTTGAGCAAATGCCGACTCCACAGACGATTTCCCTCGCGCGGACCGATTAGCCCTTGGGACACCCCGGTATCGGCCAACAGCTCGGCGTAACGCATTGCCAACGGTAACCGATCACCGAACACGGCCGAGGCGGCCCGATATAAGAGGGGAGCAGCATCTTCAGAAAACGTGACGCCCTCGGAAAGCGCCGTGTCCTCAGAAAGCGCCGTGTCCTCAGAAAGCACCGTGTCCTCACGAGACACAGCGTTCTCAGACGGCGTATCGCTCGACTGATCCAGATCGGCCAACCGAGACCAGACCTCTCTTAAGCAATGATGGTTATCCGGGTCTTCGGAAGCCAGTCAGACACGGTCGGCCTGGACCCACCACGAACTTGGTTTCACGTGAAACATGGTTTCACGGCAAACCAAACCCCCCTGCGTCGACCCTCGCTCTCACCGGCGAAGAAAGACCACCACACGCCGTCGTGGGTCCTCGCCCTCGCTCTCGCTGAACACGCCACGAACTGCCGCCACCGCGTCATGCACGACCTTGCGCTCAAACGGCGTCATCGGACGCAGCCGTACCGGCTCGCCAGTGTTGAGCACATCCCGTGCCGCTCGCTTACCCAGCTCGGCAAGCTCGACCCGACGGGCCACTCGCCAGCCAGCGATGTCAAGCATCAGCCGGCTGCGGGCACCGGTTACCTGCTGCACGGCCAGCCGGGTCAGCTCTTGCAATGCTTCCAGCCCCGCGCCTCGGTCGCCCACCAGTTTGGAGAGGTCATCCCCACCGTCGACGCTGACCACCGCGCGACCAGCATCAACGTCAATGTCCAGATCGCCGTCGTAGTCCAGGACATCGAGCAGCCGCTCCAAGTAATCGGCCGCAACGTCACCCTCTTTGATCAGCTGTTCCTCCAGCGACGACAAGCCTGTGCTTGACTCGCCGCCGCGCGGTCCCTGATCCGCCTGCGCGGTCTTCGCCACGATCGCTCCTCTCCCCACATACACACACGCCGCTCACGGCGTAGGACTCGCTAGCGCGCCGACGTGAGATACCCGGCCACTCGGCCGTTACTGCTTACGCCCGCGTCTGAGGGTCCGATCCGGCCGACTGTTCCCGGCCGCGCCACCCGGCTTCTTGGCTGATCCCGTAGGGTGATCGCCCGCGCTCGACCCGGTTGCTCGTTGCGAGCGCGCGGTTCCGTTCGTCTTCACCTCGGGGGAGGACACACCGTTCTTGCGCGCGCCGTCGGGCACCATGCGGTCAGTATTGCCAGCAGCATTGCTAGTGCCGGGCGCCTTCGAATTTCCGCTCGCTGAAGGGCCACCATGGGGTGCGATCGGCTTTGCGCCCGGCTTCTTCCGCCTAGCTTCTGGCAGCGGTTTCTGGCCAACCTTCGGAGCAAGGCTGCGCTGCGTTTCGGTTTTACGGATGCGCCGCTCGGCCTCTTCCTTGTCAATCTTGTTGTAGACCACCCGCTGCTGACCGAGCGTCCAGAGGTTGTTCGACACCCAGTAGACCAGGATGGCCAGCGGTAGGAACGGCGCGGTGATCAGGGCACCAGGTGGCAAAACCCAGAGCATCAGCTTGTTCATCATCGCGGCCTGGGGATTGGCGGCCTGCGCCTCGGTCTGGTGAGCGATCGAGTGCCGGGCGGTGATATGTGTAAACACGGCGGCGGCAATCGCTAACGGGATCATCACCGTCAACATCTGACCAACGGTTGCGTGGTAGGCCTCGAGCGGAGCTCCGCCACCGTACGGCTTTAACGCGGCGGCCAGCTTGGCACCGAACAGGCTGGCATCAACAAACGAGCGCACCTCGTCCGCGTTGAAGACGTAGTTATACGGCCACCCGGGCTGGAACCCTTTTAACACGTGGTACAGCCCGATGAACACCGGCCCCTGGACCAGCACCGGAAGGCAGCCACCGAGCGGGTTCACCCCGTGCTCGCTTTGCAGCTTCTGCATCTCGGCTGCCATCTTCTGCTTGTCGTTGCCGTATTTCTTCTTCAGCTTCTGGATCTCCGGCGCGAACTCCTGCATCTTGCGCATGGAGCGAACCTGGTGCACGAACGGCTGATAAAGCAGCGCCCGCAGGGTAAAGACCAGGAAGACGACCGCAAGAGTCCAGGCCAGGCCAGAGTCGTCGCCCAGGACAAACCCGAACGCCTTGTGCCAGAACCAGAGGATGGCCGAGACCGGGTAATAGATGAAGTTCAGCACGGTGCTCGCTCCTCGGCGGCTCTTCCATCGACGCGGTCATTGGCTCGATCTGAGCCGTGGGATCGAAGGGACGGAACAGGGTCAACACCACCAGGGTGCCAGGGTGCGCAACGCACCAGCCGCCATACCGACAGCGCCGTGCCGCGCAGTAGCCCGTGTAGTCGGAGCGCTTCGACCGCGTACTCGCTACAACTGGGGTAGAACCGGCAACACGGCGCCAGCCCAGGTGAGACCCATCGCTGGTAGCAGCGCACAAATAAGATCAGCGGCAGCGCCAGCGGGGATGGACGACGGCCTGTCGATTCGCTCATCGCGGCACCGGAGTAGTTAGCACGGCACGCAACGCTCGGTCCAGATCGGCGCCGAGACTGCCCGAGTCGGCCGACGCCGAAGGCGGCAATGCCCGCACCACCAATCGGGTGCCTGGCGGCAACGCGGCCAACCGAGCGCGCATGAGATGGCGGAGCCGACGCGCTACGCGGTGGCGGACTACCGAGCCTCCCACGGACTTGCTCACGACAAAGCCCACCTTCGGGCCGGCGGTATCGCTGTCCGCTGCGAGATCCGGAACCAGAGCATGCATCACAACCAGTTTGCGCCCGGCCCGTCGGCCGCGACGAACTACAGCCGTGAAATCATCTCGATGGGTCAACCGAGTGGCCGCCGAAAGCACCGCGCACCGGGCCCTCAGGCGGACAGTTTCTCCCTGCCCTTGCGCCGCCGTGCGGCTAGGATCGCACGGCCAGCGCGGGTCCGCATCCGCAGCCGGAAGCCGTGCGTACGCGAACGACGGCGGTTGTTCGGTTGGAAAGTGCGCTTGCCCTTGGACACTGCTCCGCTCCCGTTCGACTCCCAGGGTGGACTGTGCACACGCTGTCGGTTATCGAGCGCGGAACTGACCTGACCGCATCCGGCCAGACCGACCCTGGTGACTGCATGCCACAGCGCGCCGGCCAGCGACGCGGTTACCCTTGAGGGTACGCAGCGCGCTTTTCGGAGGTCAAACCGGGTCTCCGCGGTCCCGTCCCGTCCCGCTCACCGGGTACCTCCGCAGGGTGACACCCTCGCCGCGTACCTTTCCCACACAGGTGTGGATAACCCTGTGGAACGCCGCCAACATCATCGTTGGCCCTACGACCCGAGCACGAGGGGGGAGCGGCGCGAAGATGGGCGACGAAACGAACGGTCTGGGCGACGTCTGGCAACAGGTGGTGGCCGATCTCTCCAGCGGCGCCGGCTCGAGCGACCTCACTGGCGCGCCGACCGCCAGTCTGTCCGCCCAGCAGCGCGCTTTCCTCCGACTGACCCGTCCCCTGGGGCTACTCGACGGCACGGCATTACTTGCCGTGCCCACCGAATTTGCCAAAGACGCCATCGAACGCATCCTCCGAGGTCCGATCAGCGAGGCTCTCAGCCGTCACCTCGGGTCCCCTATCGCGCTCGCCGTGGTGGTCGACCCCACCGCCGCCGCTACCGGAACCGAAGTACCCAACACACCCACCGACCAAGAGGCGCTCACCGGGCCGACCACGGCGGACCAGCGCGTCCAGCGCCTACCGTTCGACGGTGACGACCAAACCAGCCACGCCGCGCCGAGCGCCGTCCGACACGACCAAGGTAGCGAAGAGCCGACAAGTATAGACAGTATTGATGCTGATTCAGGACCGAAGTGGCCGACCTACTCGGCGACACCCGCCGGCCCGAGTTCGGCGCCAGCCCGAAGCGGCACCCGGCTCAACCAGAAGTACACCTTCGATACGTTTGTCATCGGTGCGTCTAATCGTTTCAGTCACGCCGCCGCCGTAGCGGTGGCCGAGGCACCAGCACGCGCATATAACCCGTTGTTCATCTGGGGCGAGTCAGGGTTGGGCAAAACCCACTTGCTACACGCCGTTGGGCATTACGCCGAGCGGCTCTTTGCCGGGATGCGGGTGCGATACATCTCCACCGAGGAGTTCACCAACGACTTCATCAACAGCCTGCGCGACGACCGGAAGGTGGCTTTCCAGCGCCGATACCGCGACGTCGATGTGCTGTTGGTCGACGACATTCAGTTCTTGGAGGGGAAGGAAGGTACCCAGGAGGAGTTCTTCCACACCTTCAACACGCTGCACAACACGAACAAGCAGATCGTGGTCTCATCGGACCGACCGCCCAAGCGGCTGGAGACGCTGGAAGACCGGATGCGCACTCGGTTCGAGTGGGGACTCATCACCGATATCCAGCCGCCCGAGCTAGAGACCCGGATCGCCATCTTGCGGAAGAAGGCCGCCCAGGACCGACTGGCCGTGCCGGCGGAAGTGCTGGAGTTCATCGCCGAGCGGATCGAGCGGAACATCCGCGAGCTGGAGGGTGCGCTGATCCGAGTCACCGCTTTCGCTTCACTGAACCGTCAACCGGTGGACACCCAGCTGGCTGAGATTGTGCTGCGTGACCTGATACCGGATTCTCAGGCCTGCGAGATTACCGCGCCGATCATCATGGCGGTCACCGCCGAGTACTTCGGTCTGACTATCGAGGAGCTGTGTGGGCCCGGTAAGAGCAGGGCGCTAGCCGGGCCCCGGCAGATCGCGATGTACCTGTGCCGAGAGCTGACCGGACAATCACTGCCCCGGATTGGACAGACTTTCGGCGGCCGTGATCACACCACG
This sequence comes from Pseudonocardia sp., assembly GCA_019244295.1. GTDB lineage: Bacteria > Actinomycetota > Actinomycetes > Mycobacteriales > Pseudonocardiaceae > Pseudonocardia. The sequence goes on along the minus strand of JAFASX010000083.1, from coordinate 11,689 downwards.
GTGATGCACGCGACAAAGAAGATCCGCAATGAAATCACCCAGCGCCGAAAGACCTTCGAACAGGTCCAGGAACTCACCGCTCGCATCAAACAGCGGGTCAGAGGCTGACGTCGGCCGCACACGCCAGCAGATCGGCCGCGCCGCAACCGCTACTGAACGCCGCCGCGTAGCGACGTTCGCAAAACCCGGGTGACCAGCCTAAATCGGCTCGATCGGCCATTGATGCGGCGAAGACCGGTGAAGACCGTAGCCCTACGTGGTCGCCGTGCGAACCCTCTACCCACACATGGGGATAACTCTGTGGATCGCTGTGCATCAGTCCGTGGACAGACCGTGGACCACTGGGCGGCCACCCGTGGACAGGCCCGAGATCGGCGGTGGATCGACGCGGCCAGACCTCCGCAATCCACCAGCCACCGGACGCTGTCCTACTCCCGATCCCCGCGTTGTCCCCATCGGGACATGTCGCCTGAGCAGCCATGAAACCAGTTTGTCCCAGAATCCACACCCGCTACTGTTACTACTGTTTGTTTTTCCTCCAAGGCCAACCACAGCCGAACCACCTGTGCACGTACCAGTTGGGAGCGACGCACGCTCAGCACCCGCCCGGGATGACGGGTCAGTCGCGGACGCTCTACGGTTGCCTCCTAAGCAAAGCGCGCCCAGATCCGGGCTCAGGTATGATCACGCCGCGATCGCCGAGACCAGGTGCTGGTCGTTGGGGTGGGAGGTCGTGCGATGAAGTTCCGGGTCGAACGAGACGCGTTAGCCGACGGGGTCGCCTGGGTCGCTCGCAGCTTGCCGACCCGTCCGCCGGTCGCGGTGCTCGGTGGAGTGCTGCTGGAGGCTGAGGGCGGCTCCGAAGAGCCGCTCGTGGTATCGGGGTTCGACTACGAGGTCTCCGCGCGGGTAGAGATCGAAGCCTCGATTGGCGAGGCTGATCGAGCCCTGGTTTCGGGCCGGCTGCTGGCGGATGTGACTCGCTCCTTGCCGCCACATCCGGTCGATGTCGTGGTCGATGGCTCGCGCGCCCAGATCACCTGCGGAAACACCCGCTTCAGCCTGCCGACGATGCCGGTCGAGGACTACCCCCAGCTACCGGAAATGCCCCAGCTCGCCGGTTCGATCCACCCCGAGATCTTTGCCGAAGCGGTAAGCCAGGTCGCGGTAGCGGCGGGTCGGGACGACACGCTGCCGATGCTGACCGGTATTCGTTTGGAGATCAACGGCCCCTCCCTGACGATGGCCGCGACCGATCGGTTCCGATTGGCGGTGCGCGAGCTGGAATGGGAACCAGCTGACTCCTCCATCGAGACCTCGGTACTGGTGCCCGCCCGTACGCTCGCTGAGGCGGCCAAAACGCTGACCGGCAAAGACCCGGTGCGGTTGGCACTGGCCGACCGGGACGGCATGCTCGGGCTGGCCGGCAACCGCCGCAGGTCCACCACCCGGTTGTTGGACGCCGAGTTCCCCAAGTACCGTCAGCTGCTGCCGACCGAACACACCTCGGCGGCGGTGCTCGAGGTCGGTCCGTTGGTCGAGGCGCTCAAACGGGTATCCCTGGTGGCGAATCGAGCCGCCCAGGTCCGGCTGGAGTTCACCGAGGATTCGTTGCGGCTGTCCGGAGGCGGAGACGACGAGGGCAGCGCCGAAGAGCAGGTGGGCTGTGAGTTCGAGGGCGAGCCACTGACCATTGCGTTCAATCCCGCCTACCTGCTCGACGGGTTGGCCGCGCTGCGCACCGACCGTGCGCACATGTCGTTCACTACGCCGAGCCGGCCCGCCCTGGTCCGCCCAGCCTTGGCGCGAGACGCATCATCGGGTGGTTCTGGAAATGATGCTCGCCCGGTGAACGACTACCTGCACCTTCTCATGCCGGTACGGTTGCCAGGGTAGGCACGGCAAGCCAGTAGCCGGCGCGGATGACGCAGCTGACACGGCGTACATGACAAGGGGAGATCAGGATGCAGCTCGGGCTCGTTGGTCTTGGTCGAATGGGCGGCAATATGGCTGAGCGGCTGCGCGCAGCTGGTCACGAAGTCGTGGGCTACGACCCTCATTCAGAAGCCTCCGCGGCGTCCTCGCTAGCCGAAGCCGCGCCAACAGTTCGGTGGACACGCGGTGCGGCACACGCCTGGAGCAACCCTGACCGCCGGCGACGCGCGGTAGCCAGGTAGTTACCGCGTGTATGTGCGCCGGCTGACGGTGACCGACTTCCGATCGTGGCCGAGTGCCGAGCTCTCGCTCCAGCGTGGGGTAACTGTTCTTGTCGGTCCGAATGGGGTAGGCAAGACCAACCTGGTGGAGGCGCTCGGGTACCTAGCCACGTTCAGCTCGCACCGAGTGGCTACCGACGCTCCGTTGGTGCGCCGGAACGCGCCATGCGCGGTTGTCCGGGCGATTGCGGTCCGGGCCGACCGGGAGCTCGCGGTTGAGGTCCAGATCACTCCGGGCAAGGCCAACCAGGCCAGGGTTAACCGCGCACCGGTTGCCAAGGCTCGAGACGCGCTCGGCATCGTGCGCAGCGTGCTGTTCGCCCCGGAAGACCTCGCCTTGGTGCGCGGCGACCCCAGCGAACGGCGCCGGTTCCTCGATCAGTTGCTAGTCAACCGATGGCCCAGGTTCGCCGGTGTCCGCGCCGACTACGAGCGGGTGCTGCGCCAACGTTCCGCGTTGCTCAAGACCGCTCGCACAGTGGGTGCTCATGCGCGCTCCGCTGGCTCGTCACCCTCGGGTGGTTGCTCCCATTCCGCTGACCTGTCGACCCTTGAGGTGTGGGACGGGCATCTAGCCACGCACGGCGCGCAGCTGCTGGCTGGGCGGATGCGTCTAGTCGCCGAGCTGGCCGGCCGGGTAAGTGAAGCATATGCACAGGTCGCGCCACACGCGGCCGCGGTGAGCATGGGTTACCGGGCAAGTGTTCCGGGCGTGAGCGAGGCCGACGAGCCGGCTCAACTGGCGGACGCGCTGGCCGCCGAGCTGGTCCGGGTCCGCCGCCAGGAGCTCGAGCGAGGGATCTGCCTAGTCGGTCCGCACCGGGACGACCTCGAGCTTCGCCTGGGGGACGATCCCGCGAAGGGGTATGCCAGCCACGGCGAATCCTGGTCGTTTGCGCTCGCGCTTCGGCTGGGCTCGTTCGAACTGCTGCGTGCCGAGCCAGGGGATGGTTGCGATCCAATCCTGGTACTCGACGACGTGTTCGCCGAGTTGGACGCTCGGCGAAGGCACGCGCTGGCTGAACATGCCGCTCGTGCCGAACAGGTCTTGGTCACCGTCGCGGTGGCTGATGATGTGCCACGGGCCCTTCGGGGCTCGTGGTATGAGGTTGCTCCCGGTACGGTCCGGGAGCGCGCACCGCAGGCATAGCGCGTTGTGGACAAAACTGTGGATATTGTGGATAACTCGGGATTAGCTGGGGAGCTCCCCTTGCCGCGCCCGCTCAGCAACGAAGATAGACCGCTTACCGCGCGTTGTACCGACCAGACCATCCCCAGCCCTGGGGATGGAACCACGTCCGTTGCGACATCCGGAGTACCTGAAGATCACACTGATGGTGCAACCGTTACGTCCGGACGTGACCTCGCTCGAGACGCCTTGCGGTCCGCGCGGGAAGCGGCCGCCGCGCGAGGCCACCAGCCCGGCGAGGTGAAGGGACGACGGCGGCAGGATCGTGGCCGCGGCGGCCAGCGGCGAGGTTGGTCCGGCGCTCGGCCAGATGATCGTGACCCGCAACCGTTCGGCCGCTTGGCCTCCCGTCTGGTGGCAGAGCGCGGTTGGCGCGAGCCGTTGGCGTCCGCGTCGGTACTGGGCCGGTGGGCGGAGTTGGTCGGCGCCGACATCGCCGAGCACGCTAAGCCGATCAGCCTGCGCGACGGCGAGCTGACGGTGGTCGCCAGCTCCACCGCGTGGGCCACTCAACTGCGTACCCTACAGCGTCAACTGTTGGTCAAGATCGCCGCCGGGGTTGGTCCCGGCGTGGTTCGTCGGCTGCGGGTTTCCGGTCCCGCCGCGCCGAGCTGGCGTAAAGGTCCGCGCACGGTGCCCGGCCGAGGACCGCGCGATACCTACGGCTGACTCACCCCCAGGGTACTCGGGAGCGCGCTGTGACGCCGAAAGCTGCCCAGAGACGCTTTTTCCGGCGTCGGCACCCATTTTTGTTGCGAAAGGGCGTTCTGGGGCCTTCTAGAGGTGTCCTAGGCGGGGTCCTGGTCGGACCGACCAGTAAGATGAAGTAGGCACGCCACGATGCCCCGAGATCGCGCGCGGCGGCCCGGTCCGGCAGGACAGCTTGCCGGGCGGCTCCACCCAAGCTGAGGAGACGTACAACACCCGTGGCCGCGCTTAAGAGCACTCAGCGAAGCACCCCGCGCAGCACTCAGAAGGACACGCACAACAATGGCTCGCATAGCAACGGCTACAGTGCCTCCTCGATTACGGTGCTGGAGGGGCTGGAAGCGGTCCGCAAACGCCCCGGCATGTACATTGGTTCGACCGGTGAGCGTGGTCTGCACCACCTGATCTGGGAGGTTGTGGACAACGCCGTCGATGAGGCGATGGCGGGCTATGCGTCCCGAGTGACCGTCACCTTGCTGGTCGACGGCGGAGTGCGGGTGGTCGATGACGGCCGGGGGATCCCGGTCGATATGCATCCCGTGGAGAAGGTGCCCGCCGTGGAGCTGGTGCTGACCCGGCTACATGCGGGCGGAAAGTTCGACAACAAGTCCTACGCGGTCTCCGGCGGGCTACACGGGGTGGGCGTGAGCGTGGTTAACGCGCTGTCCAGCAAGCTGGACGTGGAGATCCACCGCGACGGCGCCGTGTGGCGTCAACACTACGAGCGCTCGGTGCCCGGCCGGCTCGAGAAGGGCGAGCCGACCCGGGGCACCGGGTCCACCATCACATTCTGGGCTGACCCCTCGATTTTCGAGACCACCGTCTACAACATCGAGACGATATCCCGGCGGCTGCAGGAGATGGCATTTCTGAACAAGGGACTGACCATCGTGTTGCGTGACGAACGCAACGGTGACAACGGCCAAGCCGAGGAGCCGGACGCCGAGGGATACGTGGCCAAGGTCAAGGAGCAGACCTTTCACTACCCCGGCGGGCTGGAGGACTTCGTTGCCCATATCAACAAGAGCAAGGACCCCATTCACAAGAAGATCGTGTCGTTCCAGGCCGCCGGAGGGGAGCACCAGCTCGAGGTAGCCATGCAGTGGAATGCCGGCTACTCGGAGTCGGTCTACACCTTCGCCAACACGATCAACACGCACGAGGGCGGCACCCATGAGGAAGGCTTCCGGGCCGCGCTGACCTCCACGGTCAATCGCTATGCCAGGGACAAGAAGCTGCTCAAAGAGAAGGACAGCGCGCTGACCGGCGATGATATCCGGGAGGGCCTGGCCGCCATCGTCAGCGTCAAGGTCAAGGAACCGCAGTTCGAGGGGCAGACCAAGACCAAGCTGGGCAACACCGAGGTCAAGTCGTTCGTGCAGCGGGTGTGCAATGAGTGGTTGGCCGATTGGTTCGAACGCAACCCGACCGAGGCCAAAACCATTGTGAACAAGGCGGTCTCCTCGGCACAGGCGCGCCTTGCCGCCCGCAAGGCCCGCGAGCTGGTGCGTCGCAAGAGCGCTGGTGATCTCGGCGGCCTGCCCGGCAAGCTGGCGGACTGCCGCTCGACCGATCCGAGCCGCTCGGAGGTCTACATCGTCGAGGGCGACTCGGCGGGCGGCTCGGCCAAGTCCGGCCGCGACTCGATGTTCCAAGCCATCTTGCCGATTCGAGGAAAGATCATCAATGTGGAGAAGGCCCGGATCGATCGGGTGCTGAAGAACACCGAGGTGCAGGCGATTATCACCGCTCTGGGCACCGGCATCCACGATGAGTTCGACCTGACCAAGTTGCGCTACCACAAGGTGGTGCTGATGGCCGACGCGGACGTCGACGGCCAGCACATCCGGACGTTGCTGCTGACTCTGCTCTTTCGGTTCATGCGCCCGTTGGTGGAGCACGGCCACGTCTTCCTCGCCCAGCCGCCTCTGTACAAGATTAAATGGAGTAGCCGGGGAGTCGAGCCGGAGTTCGCCTACTCCGACCGCGAGCGCGACGGGCTGATCCAAGCGGGCACGGCGGCCGGCCGGAAATTGCCCAAGGAAGAAGGCGTGCAGCGGTACAAGGGTCTGGGTGAGATGAACGCCAAGGAGCTGTGGGAAACCACCATGGACCCAGCCAACCGGGTGTTGCTGCAGGTCACACTCGATGACGCGGCGACAGCCGACGAGCTGTTCTCGATTCTGATGGGTGAGGACGTGGCGTCCCGCCGCAGCTTCATCACCCGCAACGCCAAGGGAGTGCGGTTCCTCGATGTCTGATCGGCGTCTGAAGCTGACGCCTAAGGTTGGCCGCGTCTACCCGTGTGAGGGGACTTTCCACTCGTGACTGACACGATCCTGCCGCCTGCCGGTGGCGACCGCACCGAGCCGGTCGACATCCAGCAGGAGATGCAGAACTCCTACATCAACTACGCGATGAGCGTGATTGTCGGCCGGGCGTTGCCGCTGGTCGAGGACGGGCTCAAACCCGTGCACCGCCGGGTGCTGTACTCGATGTTCGACTCCGGATTCCGGCCGGACCGCAGCTTCGTCAAGTGCGCCCGGGTGGTCGGCGACGTGATGGGTAACTACCACCCGCACGGCGACTCGGCGATTTACGACGCGCTGGTGCGGCTGGCCCAGCCGTGGTCGATGCGCTACCCGTTGATCGAAGGCCAGGGCAACTTCGGCTCGCCGGGCAACGACCCGGCCGCCGCGATGCGCTATTGCGTGACGGGAGCAACGCGCGTCCGGATGGCTGATGGCTCGACTGTTCGTATTGACACCATTATTCCTGACGCCAAACCGAACAGCGACAACCCAGTTGAGCTAAAGGTGCTCGACCGGAGTGGCGACCCGGTGCGTGCCGAGATGCTGTTCCACTCCGGCGAGCACGAGACGCTCCGGGTCCGTACCCGGGAAGGGTACGAGCTCACCGGCACCCACAACCACCCGGTGCTCTGTCTGGTCAACGTGCTGGGTATCCCGACCCTGCTGTGGAAACTGCTAGAAGAGATTCGCCCAGGTGACCGGGTGGCTTTGCAGCGCACGCCGTGCACTGAGCTCGGTTACCCGTCATGGTCGGAAGCAGCGGGCGTGCTCAGCGAGATCGTTGATAAGTCAGCCCAGCGGGTGCCGGAGTTCATCTGGTCCGGCTGCGCAGCCCGCAAGCGGATGTTCCTGAACGCGCTGTTCACCGGCGATGGCTCTTGTTCGGCGCTGCCGCGCAACACCGTGCAGGTGTCGTACTTCACCCGTAGCGAGCAGCTAGGCAAGGACGTTCAGCAGCTGTTGCTGGAGTTCGGCGTCGTCTCTAAGCGTTACCTGCATGCCTCAGGCGAGCACAAGGTCGTCATCACCAATGGCAGGGACGCTCGGCTGTTCGCCACTCGGATCGGGTTTATCGGCGCCAAACAGAACACGCTCACCAAAATCCTTGCGGGCGCTTCCGAGCGCAGCACGTCACTGAGCCACGACTACGTGCCCGGGCTTCGGTTCTACTACGCCGAGGTCGAGGCCGTCGAGGACGCCGGCGTCCAGCCCGTTTACAGCCTGCGGGTGGACACTGACGACCACTCGTTCATCACCGACGGATTCGTCAGCCACAACACGGAGTGCCGGCTGTCCCCGCTGGCCATGTCGATGCTGGCCGACATCGATGAGGACACCGTCGACTTCATCGACAATTACGACGGCAAGACCTCCGAGCCGGTCGTGCTGCCGTCCCGGATCCCGAACCTGCTGATTAACGGCAGTGCTGGGATCGCCGTCGGCATGGCAACCAACATCCCGCCCCACAACCTGCGTGAGGTCGGCGCGGGCGTGGTGTGGGCGCTGGAGCATCCGGACGCTACTGACGATGAGCTGCTCACCGCGCTGATGCAGCGCATCCCCGGGCCGGATTTTCCCACCGCCGGGCTGATCGTCGGCCGCGAAGGCATCGAAGCGGCCTACCGCACCGGGCGTGGTTCGGTGCGGATGCGCGCCGTGGTCGAGGTTGAGGACGACGCCAAGGGCCGGGCGATTCTGGTGGTGACCGAGCTGCCCTACCAGGTCAACCCGGACAACCTCATAGAGTCGATGGCCGGCCTGGTGCGTGAGGGCAAGATCGCCGGAATCGCCGAGATCAACGACGAGTCGTCCGACCGGATCGGCATGCGTATTGTGATCACGCTCAAGCGTGACGCGGTAGCCAAGGTGGTGCTCAACAACCTCTACAAGCACACCCAGCTGCAGTACAGCTTCGGGGTCAACATGCTGGCCATCGTCGATGGGGTGCCGCGCACCCTGCGACTGGACCAGGTGATGCGCCATTACGTCCGGCATCAAATCGAAGTCATCGTCCGGCGTACCCGATACCGGCTGCGTAAGGCCGAGGAGCGGGCCCACATTCTGCGCGGCTACGTCAAGGCATTGGACGCGCTGGATGAGGTCATCGCACTGATCAGGGCGTCCGAAACCGTCGATGTCGCCAGGGTCGGCCTGATGCGGCTGCTCGATGTGGACGAGATCCAGGCCCAAGCCATCCTGGACATGCAGCTACGTCGGCTCGCCGCGCTGGAGCGCCAGAAGATTATCGATGAACTGGCCGAGATCGAGCGGCAGATCGCTGATCTTCAGGACATTCTGGCCCGCCCGGAGCGGCAGCGCCAGATCGTGTGGGACGAGCTGTCTGAGATCGTCGAGAAGCATGGCGATGATCGACGCACCCGCCTAGTAGCGAATGACGGTGACGTCACCAACGAAGATTTGATCGTGGTCGAGGACGTGGTGGTTACCATCACTCAGACCGGGTACGCCAAGCGGACGAAAACGGACCTCTACCGGGCGCAGAAACGCGGCGGCAAAGGCGTGCAAGGTGCGGCGCTCAAGCAGGACGACATCGTCGCGCACTTCTTCGTGTGCTCGACGCATGACTGGATGCTGTTCTTCACCAACAAGGGCCGGGTATACCGGCTGAAAGCATATGAGCTGCCCGAAGCCAATCGCAGCGCCCGGGGCCAGCACGTGGCAAACCTACTGGCTCTGCAGCCCGATGAGCACATCGCTCAGGTCATGCAGATCAAGGACTACACCGCTGCCCCCTACCTAGTGCTCGCGACCAAGTCCGGACTGGTCAAGAAGACGAAGCTGACAGACTTCGACTCGAACCGGGCCGGTGGGTTGATCGGGGTCAACCTGCGCGAAGGTGACGAGCTGGTGGGCGCGGTGCTGTGCGGACCGCAGGACGACCTGCTGCTGGTGTCGGCCGAGGGCCAGTCGATCCGATTCCACGCCAACGATGAGGCGCTGCGACCGATGGGGCGGGCGACGTCTGGGGTGTTCGGTATGCGGTTCAACGAAGGCGACCAGCTGCTGTCACTGGGTGTGGTTCGGGAAGGCACGTTCGTCCTGGTCGCCACGGCCGGTGGTTACGCGAAGCGAACCCCCATTGAGGACTATCCGCTGCAGGGCAGGGGCGGTAAAGGGGTGCTCACCGTGCAGTACGATTCTCGGCGAGGCACTCTGGTGGGTGCGCTCATCGTTGATGAGGCCGACGAGATTTACGCCATCACCTCAAGTGGTGGGGTGATTCGGACATCGGCCCGCGAGGTGCGTAAGGCCGGTCGGCAAACCAAGGGCGTACGGCTGATGAACCTTGGGGAGAGTGCTACTTTGCTAGCGATTGCGCGCAATGCCGAAGAGCTTACCGAGTCAGGGAGCAACTACGACACGGACGGTTCCGCGTAGGCTCCGGGCAGACCGTCCTGAGACAGCGAGTCCGAGGAGGCACGATCAGCTTGTGACCCAGCCGACCGAGTTCCACCGCGCCCCGGACTCCGCTCGCACCGGGCCGGCTCAGGATGACATCCTCATCGAAGCCGGTTCGTACGAGGACGCCGGCTCGCATGAGCTTGTGGAGTTCCTCGAGGAAGAGCCCGAGGAAGCCATTGCGGAGGAGCCGCATCAGCCCGACAACACCATGGTGTCCGCCTCGGACTCCACGCCGCCGGCTGGGCGCGCGGAGTCGACTGAGCACAGCGAGCAGAGCGCGCAGACGGAGTCCGACAGCGGCCGCACCAATAGCCAGCTTGGGGATCGGCCGGTGCGGATGCCACCGCCGTGGCAACGGGTGCCGTCGAGCATGGTGAGGGATGATCCGGCCGCTGAATCCGCTGTTTCGGAGACCAGCCCGGCCGACTCTCCTTCCGATTCCTCCGATGCCGAGAGCACGATGGATGCAGCGCGAACGATCCGAGCCGACCTCGGTAACGCGCGCACGGTAATAGTTGAGCCGATCTCTCCGGAGTCAGATGGTCAAGCGCGGGCGACCACGCCGGCCAGCGGCATCCCGGTGAGCTGGCCGCGCAATCGGCCGCCGAGGCAAGCTAACCTGCAGGTCAAGCGACTCGACCCGTGGTCGGTGCTCAAGGTCGCGCTGGTTCTCGCCGTCGTGGCGTACCTGACCTGGATGATCGCGGTCGGAGTGCTCTACGGGGTGCTTGGCGGTCTCGGAGTATGGGCGCGGCTGAACGGCCAGTATGCCGACCTGGTAGCCGACCAGACCGGCGATCGGTTGATCAGCGCTGGCCGCGTGTTCGGGGTCGCGGCGGTGCTTGGCGCGGTAAACAGCCTGCTCTTTGCTGTGTCGCTGTCGGTGGGGGCGTTCGTCTACAACGTCTCGGCCGATCTGGTGGGGGGTATTGAAGTGACGCTTTCCGAGCGTGATTAGACTGTCCGCATCGTCGGCGGGCCACTGAGGTAGCCTGGCCGAGCACCCTCCTCCAGGAGGGCCCATAGCTCAGACGGTTAGAGCGCGTCGCTGATAACGACGAGGTCGGTGGTTCAAGTCCACCTGGGCCCACTCCTGCCAAGCAGATCAAGGAATGTGATGGAAATGGTGAAAAAGCTTCTTGCCCTCGCCGCCGTCCTCGGCGCCGCCTTTTTTGTCGTCCAGAAGACTCGTTCGCGCTCCAATGAGGACCCCTGGCAGGAGGCAACTAGCTGACGCTGCCGCCCTGCCGCCTCCCGCTGGACGAGCGGGTCCCGGTCCCGCTCGTCACCGGGGACGTAGCTCAATTGGCAGAGCACTGCCTTTGCAAGGCAGGGGTTAGGGGTTCGATTCCCCTCGTCTCCACCAGCACGGACCAGGCGAAACTGTCTATGTGTTGATCATTAGTTGATCGACGGCGGCTATTGCGGCTGTGGACACGCTAGATCAGTAGCTGCTGGGGGACTGAGAAGCGCAAACGAGCATAGGGTCACCAGACGAGTCAGATCAGCCAGCCGATCAGTACTCCAGGAGCGGTGATGGTTGAAATCCATGCCCGGCACCCCGGCACTCAAAAATCGCGGCTATCACCCTCAGACAGAGCGGCCCTCACAACTGATGATCTCGTGCTGCCTCAGCCACGACCACGAAAGTGGCTTTCAGATCCGGCGCGCCTTCCCCTGCCGCTCCGCTCACGGCGGGCCGGGCCAGCTATCAGTCTCTTGCTCCCAGCGAGCGTCGTGAGACCGTCAATGTCTGGATAGCATTACCACGGGCCAAGGCCTAGACGCAGCCGACGCTGGCCTTCGTCGTCAGCAATGTCTGCCATCACTCCTGGTCGACG
>JAFASX010000149.1 GCA_019244295.1 Pseudonocardia sp. | reverse complement strand
TGTTGAGCGTCATTCCCCATGCGGACGCCCCGTCACTCCTGATGCGGACCATCTGTGGATAACTGGTGCCCCCGTGATCATCAGTCGGCGCCACCGGCGTGACGATGTAGCCGGCCCCGTTCCCCAGAGCGAGCATGATGACCGGTGGCAAGCCGACCCGCACCGCAGGCGCCTACGGCGCCGAGGAGCGGAAGCGGCGCGGCAGCACTCCTTTCTGCTTCCGTCGGCGCGTTCGCTGACCCCCACCTGCGGTCGCGTCAGCGCGACGATGAGGCCGTCACCATAACCACGAAGCTCGCCACGACATGTGCATCGTGAATGGCGGCTTCGTGTGCAAAACGAGTGGCGGGTAACAATCAGCGGCGGTGATCGGCTTCCCGGAGCGGTGTTCCCGCTCCCTCGGCGATGAGTTCCTCGACGTGGCGGGCGAGTTGGCTTGAGTCGAGTGGCCCGATGGTGAGGGTGCCCTCTCGCCGAAGTTGCAGGTAGTGGCCTGACTCGGATTGGTGGAAGCCCACCAGCCAGGGGCCGAGCCAGGCGGAGCCATCGCGGTAGAACACCGTGCCGATCTGGGTGAGGGCCTGGATGTTGCGGCATTGGTGGGCGCACGCCCTCGCCCGCTGCCGCGGTACGCCAAGCTCGATCAGGGTGTCAGCCAGTGCTCAAAGTGAAGGGTCGGCAGTGGCTTGGACTGCGAGGTCGATGAGGTCGGTGGGCAGGTTGATCGTTGATCTCTGGCCGGGGGTGATCGGTCCGGCGGTGGCGATGACCGCGGCGGGCATCTGTGCTCCCGGGATCATGCGCAGCGAGATGTCATCGCCCTGCTTGGTGAGGATCACCGCCTCGCTCCTGCTAGCAGCGCGGCGTACACCTGGGGCAGGGTGTCGATCAACACGGTGGCGTGGTCGAGTTCTCGGTCGGCGACAGGGGGTCCAGGTCAGCGCGGCGGCGATCCCCGGCTGCTCGCGCGAACCCCTCGATCACCCCACAGTCATCTGAGGGTGTGCATTGCGATACCCGCCGCAGCGCGGCAAACACCAGCCCCTGGGTGTGCGCCAGTTGCCGGTAGCAGGCTTGGAGCACGTCGACGGAGGACTCTTCGGGTACGGTGTCGAAGTCCAGGGTGTCTAGGACAGCGGCCAGTCTGGCACCGGACGTCAGCTCACCCAGCCTGCCGAGGCCACCGTCTGCCTGCATGGATCGACCATACGTTCGACCACCGACAATTCCGGACGCACAACACCGGCCAACCCCTCGCCTGGCGAGATGTGACATAGATCACTTGAGATGCTTCCGCGGGTTCAGTGCCACCGCGAGGACGACCTTCGCGACCCCGCGGCCGGCGATAATCACCACAGCACGGGCCAGCAAGCCACAGACGTGAACGACACGGACACCGCGCACAACCACAGCCACGGCGACGGCGACGGGCACCGAAATACCCGCACGTGATCGCTATCGCGGGGGCGTCGCCGAACGCGGCAAGCCACCACCAGCCGCCTCGCCACACACCAACCCCCACGGTCAATTCACAAAACGCGCCTAAGGGCTGTAATTAAATAGTTAATTCGATGGAGTGGTACTGTCGGTGTGGCGGCTTGTCGTCTCACTCCGCCGACTGATCATCGCCGCCCGATTTCTCCCATCCTCCCCCCGACCAGCCACAAACCACGAAATCCTGGAAGTCCAGCAAGCCTGGGCACTGGCCGCCGCATAACTGCAAAAGTCGAGTTACGAGACAAGTAGGTATCGTGCGTGCCGGTGGGTCCGTGACGGCGGGTAGATGGGTGTCTAGCGGTCGAGCTGGTATGGGGGCATACCCGCTACGCCCTGGTCAGTGCCCGTTACCGAAGGTATACCGGCGGGATAGAGGCCGCCGCTTACCCGCCGGGCGGGTGCAGCGGTACCGATAGCGGGTGATTCCGCCACACCCCACCTCCGGCCCGGTGCGGCGGGCGGGCCTCAGCGGGCCACAGTCCGTTGTGGTCAATCCGCCTAATGCTGGACAATTGTGCTCTATGGCTGCACTTCGATCTCGCTGAGGAGCGCCCGCGCTGCCTCGTGCTCACCCAACGCCGACAGGTCGCGCGCGAGGTTGCTAGCCGAGATCAGGGTGTCCGGGTGGTCATCGCCCAGCACGCGTCGTCGGCGGGTCAGGGTGTCCTCGTTCAGCTCCCGCGCGGCCTGGTGCTCACCCAACGCCGACAGGTTGCGCGCGAGGTTGCTGGCCGAGGTAAGGGTGTCGGGGTGGTCATCGCCCAGTGCCCGTCGGCGGCGGGTCAGAGTGTCCTCGTCCAGCTCCCGCGCCGCCTGATGCTCACCCAACGCGAACAGGGCGAGCGCAAGGTTGCCGGCCGAGATCAGGGTGTCGGGGTGATCATCGTCAAGCACGCGTCGCCGGCGAGTCAGAGTGTCCTCGTCCAACTCCCGCGCCGCCCGGTACTCACCCAACGTGCGCATGGCGAGCGCGAGGTTGTTGGCCGAGGTGAGAGTGTCAGGGTGGTCATCGCCCAGCACGCGTCGCCGGCGAGTCAGTGTGTCCTCGTTCAACTCCCGCGCCGCCCAATACTCACCCAACGCCGACAGGTCGGCGGCGAGGTTGTTGGCCGAGATCAGGGTGTCGGGGTGGTCATCGCCGAGCATCCGCCGGAGCCGGGTCAGAGTGTCCTCGTCCAGCTCCCGCGCCGCCCGATACTCACCCAACGCCGACAGGTCGCGCGCGAGGTTGTTGGCCGAGGTGAGAGTGTCAGGGTGGTCATCGCCCAGCACGCGTCGCCGGCGAGTCAGAGTGTCCTCGTTCAACTCCCGCGCCGCCCGGTATTCACCCAATGCCGACAGGTCGAGCGCGAGGTTGCTAGCCGAGGTAAGGGTGTGGGGGTGGTCATCGCCAAACACCCGCCGCCGGCGAGTCAGAGTGTCCTCGTCCAGCTTCCGCGCCGCCCGGTATTCACCCAATGCCGACAGGTCGAGCGCGAGGTTGTTGGCCGAGGTGAGGGTGTCGGGGTGGTCGCCGCCGAGTCGGTCACGCCGGAGACGGTGAACGCGTTCGAACAGTGGGCGGGCGGCCCCTGGTTCTCCACGGGTCTGCCGGTAGGTCGCGGCGTGGTCGAGCAGCCAGGCGATCTGCTCGTCCACTGTGTCGGCGACATGGCGGGCCCGGTCGGGATGGGTGACGGCCAGCACATGAGGGAGCAGTTGCCGCCAGATCGGCCAGACGCCGGGGTTGTTCCACACGTCCCCCGGGAGCGCGGCCCCCAGTAGCCGGATCACGACTGCCGCCCAGGGTTCACCTGAGGCGCAGCGATGTTCGCGGTCGCGCAGCAGCGCGGCGGGGACGCGGTGCAGTTGCAGGCTGTGCGGGCTCACTGTGGCCAGGGCCCGGCGGTGCAGCAGTCCGGTGCAGCGGGCCAGCGCCAGCGGGTCGGCCAGCGTGGCGGCGGGCGGGTCGGGGAGCGTGGTGGCGTGCTCGCCCAGTATCGCCAGCGACACCGGCTCGGGCGCCAACCACGCCAGCAGTCCCAGCAGCGCCAGCGCGGCTGGGTGGTCGGTGGCGAGCTGGTCGAACGCGATCGACCACGCGGCGGCCACCGAGCGCGGATACGCCCCACCGGCGTCGTGATCGAGTAACTCCCCGGCTCGTTGCGCCAACAACTCCACAAACGCCTCGACGCTCAGCGCGGTGTCGGCCAGCAGCGAACCCGCCTGCTCGAGCGCCAGCGGGAGATCCCCGACCGCTTCGGCCACCCGATCCGCGTCACTGTCTGTCAAATCCGGCGCCCACCACCGCAGCAGCGCACGGGACTCCGCCCGGGCCAACACGCCCACCCCAACCGGGTGCCCGAGCTGCCGCCAGCCGGGGTTGCGCGAGGTGATCACCACCCGTCCCGGCCCGGACGGCAGATAGGGGGCCAGCGCGCGGGGGTCTTCGGCGTTGTCGAACACCACCAGCCACCGATCCCGCTCCCGCAACACCCCGAACAGCCGACCCACCCCGACCTCAACCGAGTCCGTCGGACCCACCAGATCCAGCACCCGGGCCAGCTCGGCCAACCGATCCGCCACCACCGCCGGATCTTCCGCCGGCACCCACCAGGCCACATCGAACTCGCGGTCGTGACGGTGGACATACTCGATCGCGGTGCTGGTCTTGCCCACCCCGGCCATCCCGGTCAGCGCCTGCACCACCACCCGGCCCTCATCCCGCAGCACCGCCTCCAACCGCGTCAACAACTCGTCCCGGCCGGTGAACCCCACCACCCGGGGCGGGATCGTCCACACCCGACGGACCACCCCACCTGGGCCGGCGGCGGAAGCATCCGGGCGGGGCAGCTGCATCAGCGCCTGCACCAGCGCGGCCTCCAGCTCTCCCGGAGACGACACGCTGGCCGTGGTCACCCCGCTGTCACCCAGCCGCGCCCGGAACGCCCGCTGACGCCCACCATGCTCTGGATCCACACACATCTCGGCCGGACCATCGGTGTCCGCGCTCAGCAGGAACACCAGACGCGGCACACCGGCATCCACCGCCGCCTCGTGCTCCAACTCGCAGTACGACACCTCCGGGCGGTCGCGCACCGGCGAGCCATACCGAAAGCCCGCGATCAACACCAACACATCCGCCGCGCCCACCGCCTCACGGCACACCCGCGCCGGCGTCTCAGCCCGGGCCGAGAAGTACGCCATGTCCACCACCGCATCACCCGCGCGCGCCACCGCGGACTCCGCCGCCGCCACAAACGACCGACCCACCGGAAAACGCCGCAACTCCAAGGTGTGCGACAAGAACACCCGGCGCGGCGCGGGGCGAGGCGGACGATCAGTCACGACACCCAGGATCTCAGCAATCACCCAGAAGCGGTACACCAACCCTGCACGCTCCCTCGGCCGATCAAGCATCCACGCCGCGCCGACTGCGTCCAGGGCGGGCTGACTGACGCCCGTCGCTACGCGATGCCCTACGAGTACCCCGGACCCGGCCACCCGACGAGCACCCACCGCGAGTTCCACCGCGACCACCAGCGCGCCGCCTAGGAGAACGATGCCCAACCGGTCGACCGGCGGCCGAGACGCACTGTCCAGCGGTCTGCTGGCAGCGCGCAAGGCCACCGGCCGCACCGCGAAGGACGTCGCCGAGCGGATCGGCTACCAACCATCGAAACTCTCGCGCATCGAAAACGGCCAGCAAGTCCCCACCGAGGCCGACGTGCGCACCCTCACCGAGGAATACCAAACACCGCAGGCCGAACGGCAGCGGCTGCTCAACATGGCCCGCGACGTCAAAGCCGAGAACCGACGGGTTGTGTCGCTGCGTGACCCCGCCGCGATCCAGCAACGCCTCGGCCGCATCGAGCGCGACTCGAACCTGGTGCGGGAGTTCTCCCCCAACATCATCCCCGGCCTGCTGCAAGCCCCCGGCTACATCCGCGCTCATGCAGACCGCCAGGTGGGACGCCGAGGCCACCGAGCAAGCCATCGCGGGCCGCCTGGGCCGACAGGCACTGCTCGACCGGGCCGACGAACCCCGCCGCTGGGTCATCATCCTCACTGAGGGCGCTCTAGGCTGGGCTCTCGGGCCACCCCCAGTGATGCTCGAACAAATCGAGCGAATCTCCACAGCCACCTACCGCACCAACGCCCGCGTCGGCATCATCCCGTTCGGCAGACCCGCTCAGGTCGCGCCT
Organism: Pseudonocardia sp.; assembly: GCA_019244295.1. GTDB lineage: Bacteria > Actinomycetota > Actinomycetes > Mycobacteriales > Pseudonocardiaceae > Pseudonocardia. The sequence continues at coordinate 25,933 of JAFASX010000149.1, read as the reverse complement.
CTACACTCCTGGGACCTGTATGATCAACGATTCGTCGTGGTCGGAACCCTCACCAACACGGCCTTTCTCGACCAACCACTGGACGTGGCCCAGTACGTCGCGCTGACCGACGCGGTGGAGAAACTAGCCATCTACGACGAACCCGCCCGCGAGATCCTCCGGGCAGTCGCGGAGCGCTACCGCGCAATGCTATTGCTATGCCGTGTCAACCATTCCGGAGCCGCACTCGATAGCCATGCATGGCCGGATTGACTAGCCGCCGAGGCTGCAGGGACACTCGGCCCGAGTCACCGCTCGGCAGCGCGCCGGCCCGGCCCTCCGACTGCGCCTGGTCAGCGGCGATCCGTGAGTTAATGACGGTCCGGCTCCCCGCTCAGATCCCTTCGCCTATTGTCAGATTCCCCAGCCCAAAGACGACGGTGTCAAGAAAGGCGCAATCGCTGCGTCAGCTGGCCCGTGAGATCGGCGATTAGCTCGTAGTCCTTGTCGAGATGGAGCAGCACCAAGCCGGTGAGCTCGGCGGCCGCCGCGATGATCAAATCTGGAATCGAGGGAGCACGGTGCATTCCTTGATCCGCCAGCATCGCTTGGACCTCTATCGCACGGTCCTCCATCGCCGGAGTCAGGTACTCGATAGGCATCACCGCGAGCGGCGCCCGACGCTGCGCCAACCGAAGATCAGCACCCGAACGGGCAGAGAACCCGACTTCCAGAAGAGTCAACGAGGTAACGCGGACGAGACCACGATTGATACGAAGCCGCCACTCCGAAGCCTCGGGGCTTTCCGACAACCGAACCAAAGCCGACTTATCAATGAGCCAGCCGGCTACTCCCATGCCTTCGCCATCACCTCAGCGTTGTCCAGATCAGCAAACGTGGTACTGAACCACTCGAGGTCAGCCTGCGACACCGGCGCACACGGTCGCGTCGCAGCCGCAACGAGCTGACGTTTGAGGTACTCCATGCGTGACAAGCCCAGACGCCGTGCCCACGCGTCAATCGCAGCCACCACATCCGCTGGCACGTCACGGATCAGAATGTCAGTCACCTCAGCCACCTCCTATTCAGGATAGCACCGGATATCGACAGGTGAACCACCCCTTGATAATCACTTCCGCCCAAGAACCCGCCTCGACCGACGTCGATACGCACGGCAGGGCCAGGTTTGCCCGACGTCACCGTGGGAACGACTCGAGAATGGGCGCATCCACACCGTCCACTACGGACATATGCCGTACCGCGGCCGAGACGTTCGGCTGGGACCAGCTGCGGCCTGAGCAGGTGCGCGCCATGCGGTACCTGCTGGCCGGCGACGACGTGCTCGCCGTGCTGCCCACCGGGTCCGGCAAGTCCGCCATCTACCAGGTGCCGGCGCTCCTGCTGCCCGGCCCGACCGTGGTTGTGTCGCCGTTGATCGCGTTGCAGCGCGATCAGATGACCGGCCTGCACGCGGTCACGCGGGCGGACGCGGTCGCGATCAACTCCGCGCAGTCCAGCCGGGAGAACGACGAGGCGTGGCAACGCTACACCTGCGGCGCGGCGCGCTACCTGTTCCTTGCTCCGGAGCAGGTGGCCAGGCCGGACGTGCTAGACCGGCTGGAGCGCACCCGACCCGCGCTGTTCGTGGTGGACGAGGCCCACTGCGTGTCGGCGTGGGGGCACGACTTCCGCCCCGACTACCTCCGCCTGGGGCACGCCGTGACGCGCCTAGGAAGGCCGACCGTGCTCGCGCTGACCGCGACCGCGGCGCCGCCGATCCGCCAGGACATCGTCAAGCACCTCGCGATGCGCGCACCGCACCTGGTGGCCGCCGGTTTCGACCGGCCCAACATCTCGCTGGCAGTCCGCCACTTCGCGACCGACGACGACAAACGCGCCGCCGTCGTGGCGTGGACCGGCGAGGCGACCGGGCCGGGCCTGCTGTACGTCGCGACGCGCCGGGACACCGAACGCTACGCCGCCGCGCTGCGCGAGCGAGGCGTCGCGACCGGCGCCTACCACGCGGGCATGCGGGCGGCCGAGCGGGACCGGGCGCAGGATGAGTTCATGACCGGCGGCGTCGACGTGTTCGTCGCGACATCCGCGTTCGGCATGGGCGTGGACAAACCCGACGTCCGGTTCGTCGCGCACGCCTCGATCCCGGACTCGGTCGACTCCTACTACCAGCAGATCGGCCGCGGCGGCCGGGACGGCGAGTCCGCGGCCGCAATGCTGTTCCACCGCGTGCAGGACGCCGGCCTGCAGAAGTTCCTGCGCGGTGGGACGTTCGACGACGACGCGGTGGCCGCGATCGCCCGTATCCTGCGCAAGCACCGGCCGGACAGCGTGGCGGAACTGACCGACGAGGTCGGACTGTCCCGACGGAAGGTCACCAACATGGTCAACCTGCTGGAACAGGCCGGCGTGATCACTGGACTGCGCTATACCGACCGGCGCACCTTGCCCGGCAAGGCCGCCGAACGGGCCCGTGCCGTGGCCGACCAGCACCGGCAGGTCGACCGGTCCCGGCTGGAGATGATGCTGGCCTACGCGGGCACCACCGACTGCCGCCGCCAGCACCTGCTGGGCTACTTCGGCGAGCAGCTCAACCGGCCGTGCGGCAACTGCGACAACTGCTGGGAGGGCCGCACGGACGAGCGCCACTCCGTCGGGCCGTATCCGCCCAACACGCGCGTCCGGCACCGGGAGTGGGGCACTGGCACGGTGATCCACACCGCCGACGACCGGATCACGGTCCTGTTCGACCGGATCGGTTACAAGGTCCTCGCCGCCGACGCCGTCCGCGACAACGACCTGCTCAGTCCGTGTAGCCGGCCCCCGGGTGGGTATCCGTCGCCACATGACGGATGATCGGCACGGCCATGCGACGGTGACTCTCTATCCGGACGGCCCGCTGTTGCCGCGGGGTGACTTCGAGCTGCGTCGGCCCGACGGGACCGAGGTCCGGACCGACCAGGCGACGGTGGGGTTGTGCCGGTGCGGCAAGTCCGCGGTCAAGCCGTTCCGCGACGGCACCCACGACGGCACCCACAAGGTGATCGGATTCCGCACGCCCGCCGAGCGCTGAACGCATGTCTACCGCACGCGGTGGGCCCGCAGCCATGCGGTTGAGTGCGCGGCGACGCGGATACGGCCACCCGCGTAGTAAGCGCCGCCGCGGGACAGCCGTGCCGCCACCGCGAGCCAGGCGCAGATTCCCCGCTCGGCCAGCCACACCGGCGCCCACCACGCCGTCCCGTCCGGGAACACCGCTGTTCCGCCGGCCCGCCGCCGGCCGGCCTCGGCGACGATGACGACCGTCACCGCGCCGGCCAGCAGCGCGGTTCGCCGACGGGTCAGCAGGGCGCCCGCCACCGCGGGGAGCACGGCCAGCTCCGCCGCCAAGCGCGCGGGCTGGGCCAAGCTGTCGTACGCCTGGCGCACACGCTGCGACCAGAACCGTGCCGCGGTCGGTGGCCGTCGTCGCACCGCGACGTGGTCGGCCCGGTGTACGGTGCCGCCGGACGCCTGCACTGTACGCACCAGTTCCAGGTTCTCGAACAGCACGTCGCCGTCGTAGCCGCCGGCCAGTGCCGCGCGCCGGACGGCCAGCGTTCCGGGGAAGTCGTGGCCCAGCGCGCGGTTGAGCAGGATCCGCCCGGTGTCCCATCGGGCGTGCCAGGGCAGCGGATGGAAGTAGTTCTGGGGCAGCACCAGGTCGGCGCCGGTCAGCAGCTCGGTCACGGTGGCCAGCGCACGCTCGTCGTAGCGCACGTCGTCGTCGGCGATCACGACGTGGTCGGCGGTCGTGTGCCGCAGGCCGGTCAGCACGCCGTTGACCTTGCCGTTGCGGAGCCGCAGGTCCGCCGCGACCGGGACGTGCCGGACCAGGCCGCACCAGCGCCGGGCGTGCCGCTCGAACACGGCGGGCGGGGAACCGTCGACGACCACGACGTCCGCGCGGCCGGCCAGCCAGGTTAGGTATTCGGTCAGTTCGGCCAGGTCGGCGTCGTTGTCCCACCGCAGCGGAAGCACATAACCCGGCCGCACTACGCGGACTCCGCCGCCCGGTGCGTGGCCGACCGCGGGGAAGGCGACGTCGGCAGTGGTCGGACCAGCGACGTCGTCCCGTCCTGCCACCGTGACAGGACGTGCCGGGCGAATTCCCGGTCCAGCGCGAGCGCGCACGCCGCGCCGAACAGCACGTTCGCCGCCGCGTTTGGGTGCTCAGCGACGTAGCCGCCGCACAGGTCGTGGGCCGCGATCCGCTCGTGCACCGCGTCCGCCGTGACGTGCACGTCGTAGAAGCGGGTGGCCGCCTCGTCGCCACCGAGCCGGCGCAGGCCGTTGCCGTAGCGACGGTTGGGCATCGAGGAGGTCATCTCGAACGGTAGCAACATCGGAACCTCCATACCGAAACGGCTTCCGAGCAGTACTACCCCGGCATGACCGCGACAATCGCGAACGTTCAGGCCACGATGCGGATGACGCGGATGGTGTCCAGCCGCGGGTCGGCGAAGCCCAAGACCGGCGAGGCCCAAGACCGGCGAGGCCCAAGACCGGCGAGATCGACACCAGAGTGGCTCAATCAAGATCAAATCACTCTGGTGCCGATCTCGATCCGTGTTGATCACGGCCCGCGGCAGCCGTACGGCGTGGGAAAAAGGTCAGCGCAGCATCGACCTTCCTCGGCCCGGTCCCGACACTCCCGACACTCCCGGTGCAACCGGGCGGTTGGGCTCTAGGGCCGTGGTTCGCTCTCGGGTAGAGGCACGGCGGTGGTCGGTGGGTAGGGATGCTCGTCGATGATGGGGTGTCCTTCCCCACCTTCTTCGGCGGTAGCGAGTTCGGCGGTAGCGAGAGGCATCGTGGCCAGCCCGGTGAACCGTTCCGGTGCCGGAAAGTCAGATCGATCATATGCGATTCCAGCGCGGATGTCCGCGCGGACAGCGCACGAATCTCGGCGAGCAGCTCGTCGAGCCGCTGGGTGAGCTGGTCACCGCTGTGTTCAAACTCCTGTTCGACATCTTGCAGACCCGCGACGAACCAGGTGGCGAACGACCCGGTGATCATGCCGAGCAGCGCGATCCCGCCGATCATGAGTGTGCTCGCGACGATCCGGCCGATGGCGGTGGTCGGGTACAGATCGCCGTACCCGACCGTGGTGATGGTGCTCAACGCCCACCATGCGGCGTCGCCGAACGTTTTGATGGTGGCACGCGGCGCGTCCCGCTCGGCGTCCAGCTCGGCCAGCGCCGCGATCAGCCCGACCAGCACGGTGGTGACGACCACGTAGATCGCCGTTTTGCCGCGCAGCCCACCCCGCAGCCGTTTGTTCAGCGGGCCGAGCAACGTCAGTACCCGCAGCACCCGCAGCGGCCGAGCCATGGGCAGCACCAGGACCGCGAGGTCGAGCAGATGAGTACGCAGGAACTGTCGACGGTCGGAGGCCAACACCAGCCGAACCAGGTAGTCGGCCACGAACACTGCCCAGATCACAGCCTGCATCAGGTCTAGCAGGTCGCGTTGTGACCCACTCAGCGTCGTGTCTAACACCTCGACCGCGTACATGACCAGGAAAGCGACCGCCAGCCCGGTGAGCGGCCAGTCCAACCGCCGCTCCCAGGCTGACACTCGCGCTCCACCGGCTGGTGGCACAACTAACGCCTGACGCGGCTACGGGGTCGCCGCCGCGTGCTGCTCGGCGGCCTCGCCGGCCTCGTCGGCTTCGCCGGCCGCCGCAACCGCCTCGCTGTCGAGTGCGGCCACTCCGACGTCAGTCGCTCCGACGTCAGTCGCTCCGACGTCAGCCGCTCCAGCGTCAGTCGCTCCAGCGTCAGTCGCTCTGACGTCAGCCGAGGTCGACGCGGAAGTCGACACCGAGCCGGGGGCCGCCGGTTGCTGCCCGTTCGCGCTGGCCGAGCGAGCATCCCAAGCCAACGCCTCCTCGGTGAAGACCCGATATCCGAGATCCGCTCGGTAGCCGTGTACCTCCGGGGTGTCCAGGCTGGACATGAACTCGAGGATCTCCTCGCTGAAACACTGCCCTGGCACCAGCACCGGGAAGCCCGGCGGGTACGGGGTCACGAACGTCGCCGACACGACGTCTTTGCCGTCGGCCATGCGGGCGGCCACCTCGTCCGGCTTGAGGTACTCACACAGCTCATCTGTGTAAGCGGTGAAGAACGCCTTCCGTATGTCGCCCTCACGGGTCTGCGGCTCGGAAACGGAGCGGAAGTTGTCGTGGAACCTGCTGAAGTTGGGTAGCGGCGCGCTCGGGATGGTTAGCGAACGCACAGCCTTGTCATGCGCGGCCCGCTCGCGCGGGCTGTAGTCGATGATCTCCTCGTCGAGCTCGCGCACGATCTCCACCAGCACCTCGATGAGGTAAGCCACCGAGCTGCGGGTGGTACCGATGTGGGTCATGAACAGGACCGTGTTGCGGGAGGTCTTGTTGACCTGCACGCCGTAGCGGTCCATGAGATAGCCGCGCTTGAACGTGTCGCCATCGACACCCAGCTCGCCGATCGACAGCGTGATGCGGCACGGGTCGAGCACGAACTCGTCCTGTTGCCAGGCCTTCATCATGTTCGTCAGACCGGAGCGCAGCGGCTGGTCGATCCCGGCCGGCCGGTATTCGGACGGAATCAGGTCGGCCGTGGTCAGGCAACGGATGTACTTGCTGAGCAGCTCGTGATTATCGATCGCGTCCCGCAGGCTCATCGCGCACTCGACCTGCTTCTGCACCAGCTCGAGGCCTTCCAGCGCGACTTGCCGCCGACCGAGGTCCAGCGAGGCGAGGATCTGGTAGTTCGGCGAGGTAGAGGTGTGCGCCATGTAGGCCTCGTGGAAGGTCTCCTGGGCCTTCTGCTCATAGTCCTGGTCGAAGACGTGGATCATCGAACCCTGGCGCAGCGAGGTGAGCGTCTTGTGTGTGGACTGGGTGGCGTACACCCGGACCCTTGCCTGGGCTGGGTCAGGCAGCAGCCGGGTGGAGAGCATGTGCGCGTCGTCGTCGGTGACGGCGGGTTGCGCGGCGTATTCGGCGTAGGTCTTGTGGTAAGCTGGGTCGCGCAGCTTGGCGAGTAGGGCCGCCGCCGAGGCCATCGCGGTGCGCGAACGGTAAACGGGGTGGAACCGCGCGAAGGCAAACCACGCCTCGTCCCAGAGGAAGATCAGATCTGGCTTGATCGCCAGACACTCTTCCATCACCCGTTCGACGTCGTATACCACGCCGTCGAATGTGCAGTTGGTCAGCAGCAGGATCCGGACCCGGTCCAGCTTGCCGGCTGCCCGCAGCTCCAGCAGAGTCCGCTTGATCTCTCGCAGCGGCACCGCGCCGTACATCGAGTACTCGTTGAGTCGGTAGGCGTCGAGGTAGTTCACCCGCGCCCCGGCCAGCACCAGGCCGTAGTGGTGTGACTGATGGCAGTTGCGGTCCACCAGGACGATGTCATCCGGCCGCACCAGCGCCTGGACAACGATCTTGTTCGCGGTGGACGTGCCGTTGGTGCACCAGAACGTCTCGCGGGATCCGAAGGTCTCCGCGGCGAGGCGCTGGGCATCCCGCAGCGGCCCGGTCGGCTCCAGCAGCGAGTCAAGCCCACCGCAGGTCGCCGAGGTCTCGGCCAGGAAAATGTCCAGACCGTAGAAGTTGACCATGTCCTTGATCCAATGCGAGTCGACCACCGATTTGCCCCGGGACACCGGCAGGGCGTGGAAAACCCCGGTGGGCTTGGTGCTGTATTCCTTCACAGCCGTGAAGAACGGCGCCTGATAACGGTGCGCGACGCCACGCAACACGCTCAGGTGCAGCTCCAGCAAACCCTCGCGGGCGTGGAAGACCCGACGGAAATCGTGAGTGAGCCGGCCGGCGATCTCCTCGACGCCGACCTCGGCCATCAGGTACAGATCGATCTCGGGACGGATCTCGTGCAGTCGCCGGCCCAATGCCTGGGCGCGTGCATCCGCCGGCTGGTCGATGAACTCTTCGGCGACCCGCTCGTCGATAACCACACCCAGCTCGGACAGGTCGTACTGCGAGCCGTGGCCGTACCGCCGGCGAATGACGCACGCCTGGATGTTGAAGTTGAACAGTACGGCCGTCACCGCGTCGACGAAGCTCGGCACCACCACTAGCCGGTAGACGAACGGATCGTCCGGGCGACGCAGGTCGCGCAGCTGATCACGCAGATTTTGTTCCAGGTCGGCATTCATATCGTCGACGACAAGCAACTCGAAGTACGGCCGGTGCTTGCCTTTGTCCGGCTCGGCGCTGGCGGCCGTGCCTTCCACGTCGGAGTCGACCAGACTGGCGCTGTGCCGGAACGTCTCGTGCACCATCGATCGGTTGATGTTGGTCACCGCGCGCACGAACCGGCCGAGGTCACCGGTCACGATCAGCTGCTGCAGCTCGCCAAAGCGCCAACGCCCCGGGAAACCCCAGTAGGGCTCCATTGGCTCCAGGATGGCCAGAAACCGACGCACTCGGTCCGATTGTGCACTAGCCCGAGCATTGCCGACGCCAGACTCCATGAGCGCCCTGGCGGCCTCCTCGAGGCTGCTCCACGTGTCGCGGCGTCGCTGCCACATGCTGTTGTACATTGGCGAACCCAGGCGGTCCTTCATGATCTACACCCCTTCGTTGAGATCGCAGAGGACGGTACGAGGCGCGCGGTAACGCCGCCTGAACTCGCAAACAACATCCAGTAAGACGGTGCTTTTCCGCGTCTCGCTGTGCACACTGAGGACTCGTGCACCAGATCACCGGATTACGTGAACCAACGACAGCCATCATCAGTGGTGATGACGCCGCCGAGCGACGCCAGGCCAACCGCGCGGTCGGCATCAGCGCGATCGGGCTCGCCATCACCGGACTCATTGAATTCGTCGTGGCGGTATTCACGGGGTCGGTCGGTCTGCTCGGTGATGCGCTGCACAACCTGTCCGACGTTTCCACCAGCGCGGTGGTGTTTCTCGGCTTCCGGATCAGCCGCCGTCCCGCGTCCGAACGCTACCCCTACGGCCTGGAACGAGCCGAAGACCTCGCCGGCCTGGGCGTCGCCTTGGTCATCTGGGCCAGCGCCGTCTTCGCCGGCATCCAGAGCGTGCACAAGCTGCTGGCCAACCAGGGCACCGACCATATCGGCGCGGGGATTGCCGCCGCCGTGATCGGTATCCTGGGCAACCAGCTCGTCGCTCGATACAAGCTGCGCGTCGGCCGGCGGATCCAGTCAGCGACCCTGATCAGCGATGCCAAGCACTCCTGGCTTGATGCGCTCTCCTCGGCCGGCGCGCTGCTGGGTCTGGTCGCGGTCGCCGCCGGCCAGCGCTGGGGCGACCCCGTCGCCGGGCTCGCGGTCACGCTGTTCATCTGCCACGTCGGCTGGGAAGTGACCAGTGACATCGGCCACCGGCTGCTCGACGGGGTCGATCCGGACGTCATCACCTCCGCCGAGCAAGCGGCGTCCTTGGTCCCCGGCGTCACCCACGCCCACGCTCGAGCCCGCTGGACCGGCCGTACCCTGCGCATCGACATTGATGGCTGGGTGGATTCCGATCTCGCCATATCCGACGCCGACCAGCTCGGCCGGGTGGTCGCGGTCTCCGTCCACGAGGCGGTGCCGGAAGCGCGCGTCGTCACATTCTGCCCGCACGCCGCGGCGCGGTGATCGCTTCAGCCGGCTAGCTGGTGATCGGGCGCCAGCTGGCGGCGGCGCTGAACGGGCCGAGCAGCAGCGGGCCGGGGCCGATGCCACCGGTGGCCTGGTCCCCCCGAGGCGTGCTCGCCAGCGTGGTGACCACCTGGAACAGTGGGATCGTCGGCAGCTCCCGCCACAAGATCGGCTCTATGGCGGCGGCGAGCTGATCCGTGGTCAGCCCCGTGCTCAGCGCGGTGTCCAGCACCGGCTGCAGCTGCGCCGAGCAGAAGCCGCTGGGGTTGCGCGCTGGCTGTTCCACTCCGGTCATCCCCGGTGGGCACCCGTACGACGAGACCGCCTCGGTGGCCAGGTCGGCGCCGACCGGGCGGGGGACGACCTCGAGGTCGACCAGGGTGGCCGTGGACCCGGCTGGGGCGGTGCTGGAGGAAGGAGCTGAACTCGGCGCGGCCCCCGTGCCCGAGGCGGGACCAGGAGCCGGTGGACCGGCAATCGGCGTGGCTATCGGCGGGACCGGACCCTGGGCGTTGCCGGGTGCCGCCGCCGGGGTCGGCGGATTCGAACTGAGATTAGCGCTCACCGCCTGGCTGGGTAGCACGGTGGGATCCGTATACAGCACGGAGCCGGGGGCGCTCACCAGCACGGCGTCGATGCCGGCTACCAACAGCTGACGGCGGGCCTCCTCCGCGACGGCCTGGAAGTGGTCCCGGCCGGTCGGCGTACCAATGGTCACCCGCAGCGGGCTGCCCTGCATCATCCAGTGCCCGGCTTGATCGCGCTGATAGCCCGCCGAGGTGAGCAGCTGCTCAGCCAGCTTGGGATCCGGGTGAGCGGGAGACCCGGCCGGAATCGTGGACCGGTACCCGGGGGTGGTCGGCGCGAGCAGCTGGGAGTCCACCCGCGTCCCGCCAGCGCCGTGACCGGTGCCGACCGCGATCAGCGCGTCCCGGTCCAGCAACGCCCCCACCGCATGGCGGATTCGCTGGTCGGCCAACACCCCGGTGTCGGTGCGCATGGCCAGCTGCACCACCATCGGCTGAGCCACCGACTGCAGCCGGATCGCCGGGGGGGTTCCGGGCGCGGCACCGAGCGCTGGCGCCGCCAGCTGGCGCAGCGCCGCCAGCTGGCTTGCCTCCGGCCAAGCCTGGGCCACCGGCAACTCACCCCTGCGCAGTCCGTCCAACATGACGGTGGGGTCGGATCGGCGCAGCACCAGGCTGTCCAGCACGGCCGGGGTCGCCCAGTAATGATCGTTGCGGGTCAGCACCAGCTGGCCTCGGTCGCGGTCAAGCGTGAGCAGCGAGAATGGCCCGCCGGAAACCGGGACGCTGTCCGTCAACGCGGTGCTCCAGCTTCGGGGGGCATCCTTGAGCAAGTGGGCGGGCAAGAGGTCGGTGAACAGCCGCTGCCACGCCGGGTAACGCTGGGCGAACACCACATCGACGGCTTTACCGCCGGCTCGTGAGCGCACGTCTGTGATCAGGCGATAGCCGGCGGCGTCCACCACCCCGGGTTCGCGGCGCATCCGCTCCCACAGATAGACGAAGTCCTCGGCGGCGATGGGCGTGTTGTCCGACCAGGAGGCGGCCAACGACAGCTCGTAGCTCACCGTGAATGGGGCGGTGGACACGACCTTGGCGCTGCTGGCCACGGTGGTATCCAAGGCCAGCGTACCGTCCGGACCGGGGCGGAACACCGAAGGCAGCACCAGCGAGGCGACCGCCGTGCACACCGGGGACAGGTCGGAGAGCAGATGCGGGTTGAAGCCGGGCCCTAAGTCGTCGACGGCGACCACCACCTGACGCTGCTCGGTGGCGACCGGTGGCGGGGACGCGGGCGGCGCGGCGGGCGCCGGCTGCCGCGGCGACGCGTCGGCGCAACCCGATACACAGGAGACCCACACGAGCACCAGCGCGAGTAGCCAACCGCGGCAGCCGCGGCGGCCGCGATTGGGCCAGGCCCGACGCACCTGTTCGACCTCCTCCATGCACGTTGGAGGTCATCCTCCCAAACAAACTCCGACCTTAGCCCAACGGGCTGAGCGAAACTCGCAAACCGTGGCTCAACGGGCCGCTTTGGCCCGAGCCCGAAGCCGTGCCCGCTGGTGGGCGTCCAGCTCGGTCTTGCGCACCCGCACCGAGGTCGGCGTCACTTCGACACACTCGTCGGACGCACAGAACTCCAACGCCTGCTCCAGGTTGAGCACGGTGGCCGGGGTCAGCCGCTCCAGCTCGTCAGCGGTTGAGCTGCGCACGTTGGTGAGCTTCTTCTCCCGGGTGATGTTGACCTCCAGGTCGTCACCCCGGATGTGCTCGCCAACGACCATTCCGTCGTACACCTGGGTACCGGGTGTGACGAACAGCGTGCCGCGATCGGCCAGCTGCAGACAGGCGTACGTGGTCACCGGGCCAGACCGGTCGGCGACCAGCGAACCGCTGCGCCGGGTGCGCAGCTCGCCGACCCACGGGCGGTAGCCGTCAAACACGTGGCTGGCGATCCCCTCGCCTCTGGTGACAGTCAGGAACTCGGTCCGGAAGCCGATCAGACCGCGAGAGGGCACGCGGTAGTCCAGCCGCACCCGCAACTCACCGTGCGCCATCTGAATCAGCTCGCCCTTACGGACCGCCAGCAGTTGAGTGACCGCGCCGAGGTGCTCGCTCGGAACGTCCATGGACAGCCGTTCGTAGGGCTCGTGCAGCGTGCCGTCGATCACCCGGGTGACCACCTCGGGTTTGCCGACGGTCAGCTCGAAGCCCTCCCGGCGCATGGTCTCCACCAGTACCGCGAGCGCGAGCTCACCTCGGCCCTGCACCTCCCAGGCGTCCGGGCGCTCGGTCGGCAGCACCCGCAGGCTCACGTTACCGACCAGCTCAGCGTCCAACCGGCCGCGCACCAACCGGGCGGTGAGCTTGGTGCCGGGCTTGGGGTCCCGGCCGGCCAGCGGCGAGGTGTTGATCCCGATGGTCACCGAGATGGCTGGCTCGTCCACCTCGATCCGAGGCAGCGGACGGGGGTCGGTCACCTCGGCGAGCGTGTCACCGATCATCAGCTCCGGGATGCCAGCGACCGCCACCAGCTCGCCCGCCTCGGCCGCCTCAGTGGGCTGGCGGGTCAACCCCTCGGTACGCAGCAGCTCGGTGATCTTGACGGTGGTGACGGTTCCGTCCGCGCGGCACCAGGCGACGTTCTGGCCTCGGCGAAGGCGCCCGGCCCGCACCCGGCACAGCCCGATCCGGCCGAGGAACGTGGTCGCGTCCAGGTTGGTGACGTGCGCTTGCAGCGGCGCCTCCGGGTCGTCGGACGGCGGCGGAACGGCCAGGGTGAGCACCTCGAACAGCGCCTCGAGCCCGTCGGCCTCTGGGACCGTGCCATCTTCCGGGCGCTGGATGCTGGCCTTACCGGCGCGCGCGGAGGCATACACCACCGGGAGGTCGAGCAGTTTTGTCGTGACCTCCTCGCCAAGCGCCAGCTCGTCGGCCAGCTCGAGCAGCAGTTCCAGGGTTTTGTCGACGACTTCTTCACACCGCGCGTCAGCGCGGTCGGTTTTGTTCACCACGAGCACCACCGGCAGGCGCGCGGACAGCGCCTTGCGCAGTACAAACCGGGTCTGCGGCAGCGGCCCCTCGCTGGCGTCAACCAGCAACAGCACCCCGTCCACCATGGACAACCCGCGCTCGACCTCGCCGCCGAAGTCAGCGTGGCCGGGGGTGTCGACAACGTTGACGGTCATGCTCTGCCCGCTGGAACGGCACTGCCAGCGCACCGCGGTGTTCTTGGCCAGGATCGTGATGCCCTTTTCCCGTTCGAGGTCACCTGAGTCCAGCACTCGGTCCGGCGGCTGGCTGCGCGAACCGAACGCGCCTGACTGACGCAGCATCGCGTCGACCAGTGTGGTCTTGCCATGATCGACGTGTGCCACGATGGCCACGTTGCGCAGGTCGGTCCGCACGGCGGCGCTTGGGCGATCTGGAGCCTGAGTGGGCACGCGAAAACTCCTGGAGGGTTAGGGCGGTACCCCCAGGGTACCGCGCGGGACCGACGGTCCCCGGCGCCCACCGATGTGTGAGCTAGCACTCGTTCACGCGAGCACGTTCACTCGACCGCCTGGAACGTCGGCCAGCGGACCTCCACCCGGGCTCCGCCGCACGGGCTAGCCGTCATCCGCACGGTGCCGCCCCGACCCACCACCAGCGCGTGTACCAGCGCGAGCCCCAGCCCGGCCCCGCCGCTCACGCCTCCCCGACCGGCCTCGAGCCGGGTGAATCGATCAAACACCCGCTCCCGGTCGGCTTCCGGCACCCCGGGGCCATCGTCGTCCACCATCAGCCGCACGGTCCGACCAGCCGGCAACACCGAGATGCGGACCCGGGACTTGGCGTACCGGCGAGCGTTGCTCACCAGGTTGTCCAGCACCAACGCGACCTCCCCCGGTGAGGCGGCCGCGCAGATCGGCACTGGCACGCTCAGCGTCATCGCTGGCCCCGCTGGCCCACCCCCGTTGCCGCGCTCCGGGTCCGCCCGCAGCAGCGCCGCGCGGGCCTCGGCCGCGAGGTCTACTTCACTGGCCGGTGGGCGAGCGCCGGCGTCGGCACGCGCGAGGGCGAGCAGGTCAGACAGGAGATCGGACAGCCGGGCGGCTTCGCTCGCCACCGAGCGCAGGGTCTCCTCGACCAGCAGCGGATCCGGATGCAGGACCGCGACCTCGGCCTGCGCCCTGATCGACGCCACCGGGGAGCGCAGCTCGTGCGCGGCGTCACCGGTGAATCGTTCCAAGCGCGCGGAGGCATTGTCCCGGCGGGCCAGCAACTCGTTGAGCTCCACGGCCAGCGCGTGCAGCTCATCGGCGGCGGCCGGCACGGGTAGCCGTTGTCCGGGAGGCAGGGTCACGGCGGCCGCCCGCATGCGGTCCACGGGCAATAAGGCCAGCCTGACCGCCGTCCACGCGGCCAACGTCACCCCCAGCCCGGCGAGCAGCGCGGCCAAGGTAAGCCCAGCGGCGCCGCGACGCAACACCGCCGCGAAACCGATCAGGTTGGCGCCGACCAGCACCAGTCGCGGCGAGCCGTCTGGCACGGTGGCGACCACCCCAAGCCAGCGGGTCGGCCCGTCGGAGCTGAAGGCCGTCACCGGTTCACCGGCGGCCAACAGCCGCAGCTGCGCGTTGTCAATCGGCAGCGGCCCGTCGTCGTCCAGCGGGGTGCCAGCGGTGTCCGTCACCCGGATCGCGACCTGCCCGGAGATACCGCTGACCGACTCGTCGGTCACTCCGGTCTCGTGTACCCCGGCGGCCAGCTTGCTGGCCACCGTGGCCGCCGCCGTGGCCAGCTCAGCGTCCACCGCGCCGGTGATGGTGACGCCGATCAACCCGGTGGCGACCCAGGCCAAGGCACCGAGCGCCACCATCGCGACTCCGCCGACGGTCACGGTGATCCGAGTCCGCAAGCCACGCCGCATCCACCAGCCGGCCAACCACCGAACCGCCCGGGAGCCACCGCGTAAAACCCGGCTCCCCGGCCTGATCACCCTTAGGCTCCCACCCGGTAGCCGTGGCCGCGTACGGTGCGCAGCAGATGCCCCGCGCCCACAGCTTGCAGCTTACGACGCAGATACCCGACGTAGACTTCGACCGCGTTGCGAGTCGCCGCCTGCTCGTCACCCCAGGCCATCCGAAGCAGCTCATCCTTGCTGAGCACGGTGTCGGGCCGGCTAGCCAACGCGTACAGCACGGCGAACTCCCGAGGGCTGAGCTCAACCGGACGACCGCTCCAGCTCACCTGCTTGGTCGCCGGGTCGACGACCAGCTCGCCCAGACGCAGCCGCCGGCTCGGCCCGCCACGCTCGGCCTCCCTGCGCCGCAACAACGCTCGCACCTGCGCCACCAACACCACGAACGAAAAAGGCTTGACGAGGTACCCGTCGGCGCCCAGGTCTAACCCGTCCGCCTGGTCAATCTCGCCGTCCTTGGCCGAGATGAGCAACACTGGGGTGTCCACGCCCTCGGCGCGCAGCTGTTGAAGCACGCGATAGCCGGACAACCCGGGGATGATGATGTCCAACACGATCACATCAAAGCTGCCGGTCAATGCCGCACGCAGCGCGGTTGGCCCGTCAGCGACCGTGACCACGTCCATACCCTCGGCGGTCAGCCCCCGGCCGAGGGCCGTGCGCACCCCCGGCTCGTCATCGACGACTAACACCCTGGACACTCATGTCAAGTTACGCGGCCGTCGATTCAGCGGAGTCTCGGCCTCTCAGGGCGCTCTCAGAGCACATGCTTCACGCTGTGGGCCATGAGGACGCGCTTCCGGGTTCCCGCCATCGTGGGAGTCGCTGTGTTCGTCCTCGCCAGTCTGTTCGTTGCGCCGGGTTCGGCCTACGCCGACACCACTCTGCCGGCGATTGGAGCCACTGAGCTGATTGCCTCCGTCCGAGCCGCCAAACCCGGCCCGCTGGCCGGCACTCTGCTGTTCGAACTACCCGGCATGCCAGGCGACCTCGGTGGGCAATACACCGCTCGGCTGTGGTTGGACGGGGCTGGCCGGCGCCGGGTATCCCTGCCGGATGGGCATCGCGAGCGCACCGTGGTTGACGACGGCGCAAACGTGTGGTCGTGGGACTCCGCCACTCGCTCGGTGACCAAAGCGCCAGCTTCCGAACACCGCCTCGATGAGCCGGCGGACGACCCGATCGCCAGCGTGTGCACGGTCCTGTCGATCCTCGAGCACACGAGCACCGCCCGCATGGATCCGGTCACCACCGTCGCCAACCGGCCCGCCTACCAGGTGGTGCTCACGCCGCTGCCCCAGGAACGCACGGTGCTGCGCGAGATCAGGGTGGCGGTCGATGGGCAGACGCGGTTGCCGCTGCAGATCGCGGTACTGCCCAACGGAGCCAGCGAACCGGCGCTGCGGTTCGGTTTCCAAGCGCTGCAGCTTGGCGCGCAAGACCCGGCGCTGTTCCGATTCACCCCGGCGCCCGGGGTGAGCGTGCGGGGTCGAGCCCGCCAGCCACCAGTTCTGGTCGGCCAGGGTTGGGACACCGTGCTGGTCCAGCGTCTGCAACCGGACGCCGCCGGCTTAGATACTCGGCCAGGCACGCCGACCCGAGGTCGCTGGGGAGATGTCCGGCTGGTGAAAACGTCAGTGGGCAACGCGATGTACACCAAGGACAACCTGATGGCGGTTGGCCCGGTCCCCCCGCAGGTACTAGCTGAAGCACTCGGCCGGTGAGTCTCATCGACCAGCCTGGGACGAGCATCCGGCGGGCGCTGGAATGTGAACAACCGTGCCTGCCCGTCGAAAGACGCGCGCCGAAGCCCGGATGCGACCGGCCAGCCGCGCACGACCGACCGGCCGCGCGCATCCGGGCGCTGCGCAAAGTGTTCTCCAACACAGCTGTGCTGGACGCGGTCGACTTGGACATCCCGACCGGCTCGATCTTCGGTCTGCTCGGGCCGAACGGTTCGGGGAAGACGACGGTGCTCAGGGTTCTGCTGGGGCTGTGTCCACCCACGTCAGGCAGCGTTGAGCTGCTCGGCGAACCAATCCCGGCTCGGTCACGGACGGTCTTGCCCCATGTCGGCGCGGTGCTGGATGGCTCCGGCTTTCACCCTTTCCTGACCGGCCGGCAGAACCTCAACCGGTGCGCCTCGGCCGAGCCGCTGCTGTCGACGGCGCACGTCCGCCACGCGGTGGAGACCGCCCTGCGCCGAGTCGGCCTGGCTGACTGGGCCGACCGCGCCTACCGCCGCTACTCCCCCGGCATGCGACAACGGCTCGCCTTGGCCTCGGTGCTGCTCGCCCCGCGCCGGTTTGTCGTGCTGGACGAGCCAAGTCACGGCCTGGACCCCGCTGGCGTGTACGCGGTCCGCCGGCTGATCGCCGAGTTGCACGCCGACGGCGCCACCGTGCTGGTGTCCTCGCACCGGCCAGCCGAGATTGAGGCCATCTGCACCCACCTCGCGATGTTGGTTGGTGGCTCGATGGTCGTCGCCGGCGAGCTGGCGTCCCTGTTGCGGGCCGACGACCCAGTGTTGGAAGTGCACACCGCGGCCCCGGCCGCCGCGGTGGCCGCCCTGCGGGCGGCTAGGGTGCCCGCCCGCCTTGACCGCGAGCTCGTTGTTGTCGAGCTGGCAGCGTCGGCCACCCCAGCTACCTCAGCCGCCTCGGCTACCCCAGGCGCCTCGGCTACCTCGGCCGCTGATGTGATCAGTGCCTTGGTACGCGCAGGGGTGCCGGTGTCCGGGGCTCGCCCCCGGCGAGTCTGCCTCGACGAGTTGTTCGCTCGGCTCACCGAGGAAGAGACATGACCCTCACCCACCCAGCGGCGCTGGCCGGCCCAGCCTCGGCCGGCCCAGCCTCGGCCGGCCCAGCCTCCGCGCCGCTGTTACGGCTGGTGCGTTCAGAGCTGGCCTTGACGCTGCGCCGTCCCCACACCCTGGTCAGCCTGACGGGGTTCGCGCTGTTGCCAGTGGTGATCGGTTTCGGGATTGGGGCGGGAGTCACTGGCCAAGTCGGCGAACCAGCGGGCGGTGAGGGACGTCAGCTGCTCGCGGCGGCGAGCGCCAACGGCCTGTCCTTGCCGGTGACGGTGCTAGCGGTGTCGTTGGCGCTGCTGCTGCCGCTGACCGTGTCACTGGCCGCCGCCGACGCGTTCGCCGGTGAGACCGCGCGCGGCACACTGCGCGCCCTGCTGCTCGCCCCAGTGGGCCGGCTTCGGCTGGTTGGGGTCAAGGCGTTAGGGGTGCTGACGGTGACGGTGCTGTCCGTCGCGGTGGTTAGCGTCAGCAGCCTGCTGGCCGGGACGCTGATCGTCGGCGACGCCGCCGGCGGTGGCCGACTGCTCACGCTGTCCGGTAATACGGTCGAGATCGGTTCCGCGCTGGGCAGAGTGGCCGCCGCCGCCGGCTGGTCGGCTCTGCAGCTGGCGGCGGTCGCGGCGGTCGCGCTCGCGGTTTCCGCGTTCGCCAACTATCCGCACGTGGTCCCGGCGATGGTTATGAGCGGCGCCATCGTGTCCGACGTGTTGGCCGCGATACCGTCGTTGAACTGGCTGCGGCCGTGGTTGCTCACCTCCGGTTGGCCCACGCTCAGCGATCTGCTTCGCGATCCAGTACCCACAGACAATCTCACCGGCACGGCGCTGATCGCACTCGGCTACCTGGCCGCGGGGCTTGCGGTGGCGGTTGCCGGAATGCTCACCCGGAAGGCCTGACTAGGCGCCCGGCTGGGCCGGGCTGAACCCGGCTGGCCTGGCTGAACCCGGCTGGGCCGGGGCGCCGCCGGTGCGGGACAATGCCGGGCATGGCTGCCCTACTCGACGACGACGCTGTCACCGCTGCCCTGCGCGAGCTCCCCGACTGGGAGCGCGACGGAAATGAGCTCGTGCGCACCGTCACGCTACCCAGCTTTGCCGCGGCGATCTCCGTCGTCGACGAGGTGGCCGCGCATGCCGAACGCGTCAACCACCACCCGGACATCGACATCCGCTGGACCCGCCTCACGTTCCGCTGCGCGACCCATTCCATGGGCGGGATCACCCAGCTGGACATCAAGCTGGCCACCGCGATCTCGGCGATTGTGCTGGCCGGCCAGAATCCCGGGAACTGACCGCTCGCGTTCCTGCCTGCTCAAGCGGCCGCTCCCCAACTCGCGCAGCACGTGTGCTGCGCGAGTTGTAGTCGACCGCCCGGCCAGCCCACCAGAGGCGTAGTCAACCACCCGGCCAGCCCACCAACTCGCGGGTGGCGGCGCGGCGCAGCTTGCCGGAGGGAGTCTTGGGCAACGAACCGGGGGAAAGCACCACCACTCGCGCCGGGCGGACGCCGACCGCATCCATCACCTTGGCGGTTACCTGCTTGCGGATCAGCACCTCGGCATCGGCGTCCCCAGCCAGCCGCGACTCCACCGCGACCACGAATGACTCGCGCCGGGTGACGCCGACCCCGATCCCGGCCTCCAGCCGGACCGCCACCACGTTGCCGGCACGCACGCCCTCCACGGCGCCGGCGGCCCGCTCGATGTCGGTTGGGTAGATGTTTCGCCCACCCATGATGATGACGTCCTTGAGCCGCCCGCATACCACGATCGTCCCATCAACGAGGTAGCCCTGATCGCCGGTGTCCAGCCAGCCATCGGCGTCCTGGCTGGCCAGTGGGCCGTCCATGGTGAGGTATCCGGGAGCGACCGATTCCCCGCGCAGCTGGATCGTGCCCACCTCACGGTTGCCGAGCACGCTGCCGCGCGCGTCGACCACCCGCGCGGTCAGCCCGGGCAGCGGCGGTCCGAGCAGCGGGAACCGACGCACCGGACGACGGCCATCGCTAGCCGCCGGCAGGGCTCGCCGGTCGAGCTCCAACGCGTCAGCGTCGACGGTGTCCACTTCCAGCCCGGTGTCCAGCGGCGCGAACGACACCCCGAGCGCGGTCTCAGCCATGCCGTACGCGGCTACCACACACTCGGGTCGCAGCCCGAAGCGGGCGCCGGCAGCGGTGAACGCGGCCACCGCGTCCGGATCGATGGGCTCCGCGCCATTGAGCGCGATCCGTAGACTTGAAAGATCAAGTGACCCGTGCTCGGCCCGCGCCAGCCGCCGCCCCAGCATCGCGTAGGCGAAGTTCGGGGCGGCGGTCACGGTGCCTCGGTAGCGGCTGATCAGCTCGGGCCAGAGCATCGGTCTGGTAAGGAAGTCGGCGGGGGTGACCGTGACCAGCTCCAGCCCGGCGGCCATCGGCACGGTGAGGAAACCGACCATCCCCATGTCGTGGAACAGCGGCAGCCAGGAGATCATCACGTCCCGCTCGGGACGCAGCCGTGAGGCATGCAGCATCGCGGTGAGGTTGGCATAGAGATTGCGGTGAGTGATCCGCACCGCCTTCGGCTGCGCGGTAGAGCCGCTGGTCAGCTGTAGCAACGCGGTGTCGTTCTCGTGGGTCGGCACATCCGGTAACGGCGGCGGTGGTGCGTCGACCTGCCCAGAGCACAGCGCCGCGATCGCGCGCACCTGGACGCCACGTCCAGTGAGCACCTCGGCCAGTGGCTCGAACGGCGGCCCCAGCAGCACCAGGTCAGCCCCCACCATCTCCAGGACGGAGAGGGTGTCCTCGGCCCACACCGCCAGATCGGTTCGCAAGGTGGGCTGGTGCAGCATGGTAACACTGCCTCCGACCAGCCACACCGCCTGAGCCACCGGAGCGATCAGCCCGGGCTCACCGGCCAGCAGCGCAACCACGGTACCTGGGACGACGCCGCTCGCGGTCAGGTCCTGCGCCATCCACCGCGCGGTCGCGTGGATCTCCGGCCAGGTGCGGCGGATCACGTTTGCCGGTTCACCGGTGGTCATGCCCCTCTGCGACTGGACAGCACTTCTCAGCAGCAGCTCGAGGAATCGGCTCACGACTCACAAGCCTAGAGGCGGGTAGGCTTCGGCGATGTGTCAGCTCCGCGTACCGCGATCACCGCCGCAGTGAACACCGCGCTGCCAGCGGCCCGTACCGACCTGGAGTCCCTGGTCCGGATACCCAGCATCTGGGCTGACCCGACGCACCACGAGGACACGAGGCGCAGCGCCTCCGCTGTCGCCGAGCTAGCGCGCCAATCAGGCGCCGCCAGTGTCGAGGTGATCGCGGCCGAGGGTGGCGCACCCGCGGTCCTAGCGCACTGGCCGGCTGAGCACGCGAGCGCACCCACCATGCTGCTCTACGCCCATCACGACGTCCAGCCCACTGGCGACGAGAAGCTGTGGACCAGCCCACCGTTCGAGCCGACCGAACGCAACGGCCGGCTGTACGGGCGGGGCGCGGCCGACGACAAAGCCGGTGTGCTGCTGCACCTGTCGGTGCTGCGGGCGTTCCGGTCGCTGCCAGTCGGGTTACCGGTGAACGTCACGCTGTTCATCGAGGGCGAGGAGGAGTCCGGCTCGCCGACCTTGCCCGCGCTGCTCGCCCAGTATCACGAGCGGCTCGCCGCCGACATCATCGTCATCGCCGACTCGGGGAACCCGGCGACCGACGTCCCCGCGCTGACCACCAGCCTGCGTGGCCTGGTCGACTGCACTGTCGAGGTCGCTCTGTTACAACACCCGGTGCATTCCGGAGTGTATGGTGGCCCGTTGGGCGACGCGCTGACCACGCTGTGCCGGCTGCTGGCCACCCTGCACAACGACAAAGGCCAGGTGGCCGTGCCCGGTCTAGTGCATGGCACCGCTCGGAAGCTGCCCGAACCGCACCTGGACGAAGCGGCCTTCCGGGACGAGGCCGGTGTGCTCGACGGTGTCGAGCTGCTCGGTACCGGCACGCTTGCCGAGCGGTTGTGGTATCAGCCGGCGATCGCGGTGCTCGGGATCGACGCGCCATCGGTGGCCCAGGTGGCGAACGTGCTGCTGCCGACCGCTCGGGCGGCGGTGAGCCTGCGACTCGCGCCGGGCGACGACCCGGCTCGCGCCCAGCGCTCGCTCACCGAGTACCTGCGGGCCCACGCGCCATGGGGCGCGCGGGTGACGGTGACTCCGGGGACGGCGGCCGCCCCGTTCGAGCTTGATCCGGTGGGCGCGGTGTACGACCTGGCCCGGCGCACGTTTGCGGAGGCGTACGGCAAGGCGGCGGTGGAGATCGGCATCGGCGGTTCGATCCCCTTCATCGGCGAATTCGCCCGCTCCTTCCCCGGAGCGGCGGTGCTGGTGACCGGCGTCGGTGACCCGGCCAGCCGCTGGCACGGTATCGACGAGAGCCTGCACCTGGGCATGTTCGCCCGCGCTGTGCTGGCGGAAGCGTTCCTGCTCGCCGAGCTCGGAGCCACCCGGGCCTGACCGGGGCCCGGTACCTCGCTCCGACGGCGCGGGCGGCCTCGAGCGCACGAGGCCCTGTCCGGCATCAATGGCACCGTCGACGCTCTCATCTGATACCACCGACCTCCCTACCCCTTCAGAGCGCGGTTCACCGATCCGCCGCGAGCCTTCAACGCGGCCGACAACGACGTAGGGACGCGCACAGAGATCGCGGCCTGTTGCTCGTTCTCCACGATCTCCGCGGTGATCGCCTGAGCCTCGTCTTCGATCGCGGCCTCACGAGCATCGGCCGCCCTCAGCCGGTCAGCACGCCTAACGGGATCCGGTTCAGCCTCTGCCCGTCCGCGCAGGTCAGCGATCTCTTGGCGCAACTTGGCGAGAACCCGCTGGATAGTTCGTGGTGGTAGCTGGCTTCGGAATCAAACGCAGGACAGGACCTCTTGGGCTGCAGGGGGTGTCGTTGGGTGAGTTGTCGGTGGTGGTCGTTACTGTCGCCGCCGTGGTGTCGAGCCTGCATGAGACATTGGTGGAAATGTTCCGGCATCGGCCGGAGCTGGCCGCGGAACTGCTGTCGGGTGCGCTCGGGATGGACCTGCCTGTCTACCAGCAGGTCCGCCTCGATGGCGGGGAATGCACCGACGTGGTACCCACCGAATACCGAGCCGACGCGGTAGTCGTACTGATAGCCGCTGACCAGCCAGTGCTCGCGGTGGTCGTGGAGGTACAGCTGGGACGCGACGGGGACAAACGATGGAGCTGGCCAGTCTACGTGGCCACCCTGCGGGCTCGGCTGCGCTGCCCAACGATGCTGCTGGTGATCTGCGTCGACACGGCCACCGCGAAGTGGTGCGCAACCCCGATCGAGCTAGGATTCGGCGCCACGCTAGCGCCTTTCGTGCTGGGACCCGACCGAGTGCCGATAGTGACCGAAACCAGCCAGGCCAGGCGGGATCCCGAAGTGGCGGTACTGTCGGCGATCGCGCACGGCGCCGATCCACACCGCAGAAGCGTGCTGGACGCCCTACTGGGCGCGCTCGCGGTGGTCGATGAGCAGCGTGCCGCGCTGTACTCTGACGTCGTATTCGCCGCGCTGCCGGAAGCGGCGCGGGCCTACCTGGAGGCGCTGGTGTCCACGGGAACCTATGAGTACCAAAGCGAGTTCGTGCGCAAATACATCATCCAAGGGCGGGCCGAGGGCAAAGCCGAAGGCAAAGCCGAGGGTAAAGCCGAAGGAGTGCTCGCGTTTCTCGATGCCCGTGGTGTCGATGTGCCCGAGGAGGCGCGTATTCGCATCATCCAGTGCCATGACCTCGACCAGCTCGATAGCTGGATTCGCAGGGCAGCCACCGCCGATACGGTCACTGATCTGTTCGAGTGACCATCCGGAACAAGCCAGGACCGCGCTCGTCCGGTAGCGCCACGCCAACACCTCTGCTTGCTTGCTGAGGACTGCGCGGCACGCTATGCACAGCTGGTCAACGCCGCCCAGGTCCTTCCTCATCAGCGAGGGCAGCGACAACGCCAGCGTCGTTGAAGGACTCGCTATGTTAGCGAACGCAATCACGCCACAGCGGGAGAAAGCCGCAGTGCGCGAAGGGCACTGGCGAAGTCTCCGCTTCAGCTACCAGACCTACCTGCGCGGCCTGGCGATCGCGCTACGCCGGCGAATCGACGAACGACTCATCCTGGACTGGGCAAGACAGGCAGCCACCATCGCACTCAGACTCCGACATCATCCGGCGACCGACACCTACCTGGCGGCACGGTCGCGGCGCCGGGCAGACGGCCGCCCACTCCACTACGACGGCGCCCTCGTCGACCTCCTGCTCACGATCGCAGAGGGACTCGTCATGGCGGTCACCAGCACACCCGAACTGAGCTGGGCCGCAGACCACGCAGCGGAGTCTGTCGCCGAGCTGACCCGATACGTAGAACTCGTCGAGCACCAGGACCTCCCGAAACCCACTCGGATCCCGCCGAACTACCGACGTCGGATAACAGAGATCACTCCGGTGGAACACTTCCACCGGAGTGACGGCAGCCGGCTCGCGCGGGCTAACGAGCGTAGATCACTGAACTCGCGTTTCACCCGGGTCCTCCCTTTCCATGTCCATGAACACCACGGATCCTGAGCAAGCAAGGAACCCCGAAGGCGGCCATCGCCGCCGCGCACACCCTGATCGTAATCATCTGGCATGTGCTCGCCAAAGTCACCGAATACCGTGACCTGGGCTCGGACTACCTCACCGCCCGCATCGATCACCCCGAGGTACGCAAGCGTCGGCTCGTGCGCGAACTCGAAACGCTCGGACACAAGGTCACCCTCGAACCCAACGCCGCGTAGACGGTCACCAAATAGTGATCACTGACCAACCCGGCCTGAGTGCCGGGTCACCGACCCCTGCGTCCCGAACGTGCCTGGTCACCGTAGTTACATCTCAGCCGAGATACGCCCGGCCCCCGCAATTCCTAGATCAAGCAACCCACTCCATCCGCACCCACCACAGGACTCGGAGTCGTTCTGGCCGCTTCCGGCTGGGGGGTGGCAGGGTGATCAAGGTCCGGCGCCGAGCTCGTCGCCCTCGATGGACGAGCGACGAAGACCTGTCAACGACCTGTCAACGTCGCCAGATGCGGACTCGGCTGCTCGTTTGATCGGAGCGCTGGCTAGCCGGCGCTCCGCAGAACCAGGAAGACTGGCCCCATGGAAAATCCCAGTTACTCAGAATCCATCTTCATCGCTTGCCCGCCCGACGTTCTCTACAGGTTGGTCTCGG
The DNA here is from genome assembly GCA_019244295.1 of Pseudonocardia sp. GTDB lineage: Bacteria > Actinomycetota > Actinomycetes > Mycobacteriales > Pseudonocardiaceae > Pseudonocardia. Next base: position 735 of record JAFASX010000149.1, on the reverse strand, counting down.
ACGTCACACGCATGGGCGGATGGAGCCCGATCTGTAAGGCGTGCTGGTGGGAGAACGACGCTCGAGGCGTGGGTGCGTGGTTTATCGGCCGCAACGAACTGCCCGAACGAACGTGGGAGACTCGATCGCAGGTGGTGGTCGCCGAGCCCGGCCGCGAGTTCGCCTTTATGGTTGGTGGGGACCTCGTGCGGTGGGGTTACTCATTCAACTCCGCTGAAGGTGGCACTCTGCTGACTGAGTCTTGGCAGTTCCTCCCGGCAGGTCGCGCGTTATTCAGCGAACGGTACGGGGCCGACGCGCCAGCACAGATCGCTGATCGGATTCAAACTGCCCGAACCGGAATTCCCACGACGCTCGCCACGATCAAGAAAACGGCCGAATCGGCCGATTAACAGGTAGCACCATCCTTTTCTCATGTCTAGGTTTTGGAGATTTTTTGCCGAGAGGTCACTCCGCACTTGCTCGGCGGTGCGCGATCCATGCGTTTACGTCGACTTGGTCACTACGGCACGGGAAAGTACCGCGTCATCATAATCTCGCCCAACCCGGCGTAGCCAATCTCCTCCTAGTGTTTGGTAATTGAAGGTACTTCATTTTATCGACTCCTTGTGGCATAATTTTGTCATGAGCACTATGGAATTGACGAACGACGGTCGCATTGGCCTCGAGGCACTGCTTAGCCCTTCTGGGTACGACCGATCAGTATCGGCCCGCGCCCAGATGGTGTTGTGGCGA